>NZ_CP054394.1:1344500-1680000 GCF_022539405.1 Natranaerofaba carboxydovora
TTAAACCCTTTATCTATATTAAGCGAATCATTAGGACTTCGCTTTCCTCCCATTATATCTCCTAAAAAAATATATTCATATTCTTCATTTTCTAGATTCTTTTTTAAACTTTCTCGATTATACTGTTTAACAAATTTGCTAAAAGGATTTCTTCTTACATCTGCTACTACTTGGATATTATGTAATTTTAATAATTCTATTAAATTTTCAGTAGGATGATTTGAGTGACCTAAGGTATAAATAAACTTAATAATTATTACTCCTTCCTTTTTAGTTTAAATCATGTCATTTGGAACTTTTACTAGAAAGGTTTTACCTCAACTGGTAATAGACATGTCTTTTAACCTTCAATATATCAGTCACTTTTATAATAAATACTCTTCTGCCTTTTTCGCCAAATGTAAAGGTGCAGGTAAAGTAGTAGAATCTTCATAATGTACTGACATAGCCCTTAACCTGTGTATTACAGTACTCCATTCTAGAGAACTGTCTTCTGGTGATATAATAGCGGGTAGAATCTCTAGTATCTTATTAGCCTGAAAAGTCTTTTGAGGGCTTTTAATTTTAGAAATTTTACCAGATATCCCTTTTTGGGTCTTTCCTTTTGGGGGTATACTCCAATATATTCCTTTGTTTACCTCAAATACGCCAGAGGTAAAGCCAGTTTCTCTATTATTGTTTTCACCATACCACGTTGGTGTTTCTTTGCCAGCACGCACTCGAATTATTCTAAGATCTGGGCAATCATTCTTTGACTTTAGATGTTTTGGGTTATCAAAATAAAGCTCATTTGACCTTATGTTTTTATCTTGTACCCATTTCCAATACCGTCTTATGTTAGATGCCTCAATTAAAACAAGAGAAGGGCCAGCATTAACTGCATCATTGTTAATAACTTTGCTTATAAATTCGATTATTTTTTTATCATCTAACTTTTTATCAGCTTTATATTTAGCTAGATCAATTAAACCTTCACGATAATTTTTCCAGCCTTCAGAACCGGGGTAGCTTATTTTCACTTCAGTTTTTCCAGTATGCATATATACTGCTACTGGAATTTTTGCACTTTCACCTTTCTTTCCTTTTCTTCTATTTAGATTTATTAGGCAAATAGCAAATATTGAATATTCTTCAGGCAACTTACTATCATTAGATTTTAACATAACATGAGGTGGTGATATCAAAACCCCTAGTTGCCTTATCAAGTCTAAAACTGCATTTTCGCTTCTTTCTATTAAATTATTTTTTTTATCTTCAGCTTCTCTATATTCAGGAGTAATAAACTGAGAAACCCTTTTGGTTTTAGCTAACCCTTTACGCAAAGCAGATTTTGGATCACTTTTGCCAAAGTAATCTTTATCATCTAACTCAATTAGTGTTCCTGTAGGCACTTGAGGAAAGGAGGCCTTTTTAGTTATTTTATTTATTCTCTCAGTTTCTGATTTCTTAAAGGAATTTTTGTCTAACTTATCAGCCCAATCTCCGATTTCCCTTTTATTTATAAATACTTTAATTTCCGGAGTTTTATAAACTCCATTTATATCTGTTTGATAATCTTTAAGTCCTAAAATTGAAATAATAGATTTTTCAAGGGCATTTTTAGTAACATCAGTCTGGTGTAAAATTTCAAAATTTAATTCACCACCTATATTATCTGCTAATTCCTGTCTAAGCTCACTATGCTTAGGCTCGACTCTTTTACTGCTATCTTTTTTATAGTTATCTTCATCCTCGAATTCTTTTGTACTCAAATTTTTAGGTGCAATCCTTAAAGGTGTAGAGCTAGTTACTATTTTTCGTCTATTTAACTCAAAATTTTCTTTGAATGATTCTAATTCAGAAAACACATTATCTATTTGCTCAAAAATTTCTTTTTTATCCTTTAAACTCAAACCTGTTCCAACTCTATGCTTTATTTCAGTTAAAGCATTGCCATAAACGATAGCAGCAGTAGGATCATTATTATACAAGTAATGACCAGGGTCTCTAATTAACTCATTTGGCTCTGGCAATTTAGTATTCAAGGTGAGGTTTGATAGAATTTTATTGATTTTATTCCCCCAACTCACTTTCCCTTCACCGTAGTTTTCTAGATATAAGCTTGTTTCAGTAAAACCTGGCGACTGTTTTTCATCATACCAATAAGCGGAAGACTTCAAATAAGTTGTTATATGTTCTTTAGAAGGTAATTTAATATACCCGTTATTTTGAAGACTAGTAGTAACCCATCTTTTAATACCTGGGTTAACTAAAATAACTGGTTTTTCATAATAAGGAATTGTTTCTACAGAAAATGTCAAAAAGAACGAATAAGAAAACTCATTCTTGCTACTTTTATAAATGATCGGTGGCCAGGAAACTAGTGTCGATGGGTCACACTGTTCAAAATTGAGAATTTTATCATTCAGATACAATTTTTGGCCTATTAATTTGTTGCACAAATATGATGGGACACTTTTGAAATAATAAGATCTTGGATTTGCAGTACCATTTTCATGAGTATTTGTGTTAAATAGGCTTGTATATTCTTTTTCCCAGTTTAATTCAGTTGTATCAATAAGTTCATGAATAATTTTAACCCTGTCTGGCTTAGTATTATTAAATTCTGCATTAATCCATGCTTTAATGACTTCACGAAATCGCTCTAAGTTTATCTCACGACTTGAGATAATCCAATAATTATCTTTTTTAAAAGCATTTTTATTCACATCAATTATCTCAGGGAATAATGCTCTGATAACAGAGTTTAAGGATTTTATTGGTATATTATAATCTTTTCCAGTTTCTAGCTGATATATGGATTTTAGCTTTTCTTTCCATTTTTCAGGTAGGAATAAAACATAAAAATCTATATAAACATCAGCATCTTTTGATGGAACAAATGATAAAGGAATTAATTTGTTACCACTACTCATCTTTTATCCCCCTCATATTTTCAAGTGCCTCAGCCAAAGGATCATACAAGGCATTAGCAATCTTTATTTCATATTGACTGATATTATCTTCTTTAGCATATTTACCTAGATATGGTCGTAATACCTCTTTGATTCCTACAAGTAAACTGGTTTCAGAGGTGTCTTTCCCCTCTTCTTTTGCCGTGTTTGGAGCAAAAGATGCATCACTGAAATAAACTTTAGCTGGCTGACCTCCTCTAATTAACCTGCCTATAACCTGCCAAATAAGGACTAATTGAGTCCAGCATAAAGCTTCACGATCATTCTTAGACAAAGACTTAAAATCTTTATATTTACTTAAACGCGTTTGCCATATCTTAGTTGCCTCACGTCTGAATTCTTTTCCAACATTTCCAACGTTATATATTTCCCATTTGTTTTGAGTTTGTCTTCTATTTATTGCCCAGTGGTTAAGATACAAAACATCTTGCATAATGTCAGTAGGAACAGGCATTGGACGTACTAAAAAATAAGCTGTCCCAAAGGCTGCTACATTATCCTTATTCAATATGTTATGACCTCTTTCAAGAGCCAGCAACGGAGCTACCAAGATTTTTGCTTCATAGGTTGCAAATTTATCAACTTCTCCTCTTCTAATTACTGTCCCATCAAAATCTACCTGATCATCCTTTATCAGTTTGCAAATTTTATCTTCAGACCAGATGCGAGTAGCATCAAGTTGTTTTTTGACTATACTAGCTTCTTCATAGCTTCCAACCAATAATAATATTCTCTTTCTATCTTCATCCAAGTTATCTAGTTCCTCTTCTAATTTGCATTTATTATTTAATGATTGATCTGTAAGATAGTTGATTAACCTTTCAAGGTTATTTTCCCGTTCAATCCCTGATTTTCCTGAAACACTTATAGGCTCGCCATCTTGAGTACAACCAGGTTCAAAAATAAAGTTACTCTTTTTGATAGCTTCTAATTCTTCATTAGGTGATTTTAATATACCGTTTGGTTTAATTTGCACATGATAAGCAGGTGATTTTGGCGCCCAGCTAGTTCCAGACATTAAAAGTGTATGAGGACCATATATCTCTTCTGATTTAACAAACAGGTTATGAAAATTTAGTAACAGTTCTCTCCCAACTCCCATAGCTCTAAATGCTAACAATTTCCCTACTTTTTTGTTTTTATTATCGAATTGGGGGCCATTATCGAAATATTTAAAGCCAAAAACATTTCCTTGTGGAGCTTCTGGAACTAAAGGTATGTAATCCCATAATGTATTTTTAAAGAACTCTAAGTTTTCAGCAACCAAATTGAACTCTTCTTCTGCTAAATCCCAGTCCCTTAAAATTGTCCAAAGCGATCTCTCTAATACAGCTAAAGTAATTATAAACTTTAATTTGGTCAGGATAGAATAGAAATTTTCTTTATTAATATTAGCACTAGTTATATCATACATAGTCAACCAATCAACAAACTTATGTTGTAAAAGGTTTGAGTTAGTACCAAGAAAGGTAAAAGCAGCAGTTTCATTAAGTAAACCTGGATTTTCAACTCTCTCTCCAAAGGGGTCTCTTCTAAAACTTTCGAGCTGAGCTTCCATATTTTCAGTATTAGCATTAAAATCATTTTGTTCTTTTTCAAGCTTTATTTCTTCTATAAACTTCTCTATTAACCACTGTGTAGTAAAAAATTCCCCCCGCACCCATTTTTTTAGAGTAACGTTATCATTAAGCATGGTATGAACATTATTAACAGCGCCTTGAATATTTTGGTGATTACGATACCAATTATTAATATCTCTGTGAAGTAGTTGAGCTCTACCATAGGTATAAAACGATGTTTCAACTTCATTGCCTAGCTGGTTTAACCATGAAATGCGAGTTTCATCTGCTAACATTTGTTCTGATGTAAAAAAACTATCTAGCTGTAATTGTACTCTGTCAGCCTCATCAAATACAACTACGTCTGATTTTCTATATACCGCTTCCAAAAAACGCAACCGGCGACTATCAATTTGCCATGGTAATCTAGTATAAATAAGGCTAGCAGGAGTAGCAACCCAAATATTTGCTATGTTTAGAGATCGACTACTCTTATGAGTAGGGCAATTATAAAAAGCCGGACAACTTTTCTTCTTTTGTTTTATATCTTCTTCGTTTGGGTTTTCTTCTAACAATTGATGACAAGGTTCTCTTCCAGGTTCAAGATAATAAGTAGTGTTGCTACTCAATCCATTTAAAGGACAACTTGTACTCAGCCAGTCAAAAACATCTAAACTTTCTTCTTGCCATGGGTCCAAACTATTAACTTTATTATTTTGGTGTACTTTTTTAAGCTGCTCTGTTTTATTTGAAGAGCCTAAAATAGGAGCAGCATTAATATTAAGTTTTCTCATAACCTCTACAAAATTTACTACAGAGACAATAGTATCCAAAACTATAGTGATATGTAAGTTGTTTTTTGCAGCCCAAACTGCTAGAACTTCCATTAATGTTGACTTACCAGAACTAACCATTCCTACAAGATGAAATGCACCATCTAAAGTTAAAGTTTTATCCTCGGAATCTATATCTTGTTTGTCATTATCTAGTAGGATTTCTAAATCAGTTCTTTCTAAGCGAGAATACCAACTTTTATCCCCGGGAAATTTGTCATCCATCCATCTAGCAGTTTCATATAGCTCTTTTAACTTTACACTTATAGCGGATCTTGTTTTTTTGTCAGGATAATTCAACCTATAATCTTGCGAATTTTTAAGCTGTTCCCATGATGAAGGTATTATAGCAGAGTTTAATTTGCGGTCATTCCAAAAGTAGACCTCTTTTCCTGTTTTGATCCATTGTCTATCTTCAACCTTGTGCCTCGGGCATGTTCTAATTGTAGTTTCATACAAATGAGGCCTAGTTGATAAAACACCTGGATTTTTTCTCTCTAGCATTCCTTCATCATCAATATTATAAAGTCTGATCCTATCAGTTATCTCTTTGTATTTATCAATACATTCTTCCCAAAATCTTCTAGATTTATAATTTTGCAAGTAAAACCTTAGGTTGGATATTTTTTTTCTTTGCTCGACTGTCAATTCATTATAAGAATCTGTGTTAAAGTTATATCCTGCTAATATTACCCATAGGTCTTTGCAATTTTCTTTTGGAGCAAGTTGTTCCCATAAAAATAGACCAAGCTCAATATCCAATATTCGCTTTGAGTACAAAGGTGAATTATCATCTAAAATCCTTTTAAGCTCATTAGCAGCTTTCTTTTTCCAGGAAGATATGTCTCTCATTAGTTTCCTTCCTTTCCTAGCTCTTTTACTCTTTTGATAAATTCATTATCAAAATCAAAACTTACTCCTGTTTGATTGTTACTATGATTAATAAAAATTTGTTTATAGTTTGGAAACGAATCTTTTCTATACTTTGGAACAACTATAAATGCCTTATCCCAGTAAGGTGTATCAGGTATAGTTGCGTTTTTAGCTAATAAGTATGGATTTGACCAGTCTTTTACATCTACAGCCCACACTGTTTCATCTGGGAAGGTTATACGTAGGTCATATTTATCAAAATCAGGCCAAAGTTCTATTTTTAAATTTAATTTTTGCAGTTTATTTGCTAGCTCTAATTCCCATCTACCAGGACGGGCAATAAATCGCTGAATTCCCCTTTTTAATCGTTGATACATTTTGGGGGTTTCTAAAACTTCTGGCTCTGGGTCGTTAAATTGATTAGTATAGTATGAACATAAATTACTATCACAAGCCGGTCTGTTATTTTTCCATTCAATAATCCAACCACAATTACTGCATTTATACACTTTCCCATTAAAAAAGGCAGACGCAGGTATATCTTCATAAGCTTCACTTATGTATTCTGCAGCACAACCGCTATCAGGATTGTTCTTAAAATCTATAAGCTTTTTTTTCTTGATTGTAGGGTGTTTTATAATGAATTCTCTAAATATTACATAGTCGATTGGTGCATCTTCCAAATTGCAAACATCTCTAACTTTTAAAAGCAGTCTTTGGGTTAACTCAGCCTCTATATCCCCTGTCTGGACAGCCAGTTGATTACATGTTTCAGTAGGTATACCATCTTCTAATAAAGCTTCATCACTAAATATTTTTTTATCATCTAATATCCCCCAATTTGAAATTGGTTTATGAAAAAATTCCAGCAAATCCTTAAGGTTTTCTGGAAATGAAATGCTATGATTAATACAATAAGCAGCCAACCTGTCCCAACCAACCTTAATCTCTTCAGGATATGGATAGAATTTATTTTCTTCACATAACTTAAAGTCCCATTTAACAAAACCAGTAGCTAAATAACTAATGATCTTTTCAGGAAAATCTTTGTTAAAAGCCGTAGTATCCATATAGGAGCTTTCCTTTCATAAGAATAGAATTTACTTTGCAATAATATTTTAACAATATGTTTTGCCAACTGTTTGTCAGGAAAATAGATAAACCAGGAAAAATTATAACCTGGTCTTTCGGCTACATTATTTTTATACTCATTCTAAACTATTTTAACCTTCCCTCAACAACAACTTCACCTTGCCACTGATTATAAAACCGATCATATATTGGTGTGCAGACTTCCATGTCAACCTCATATTCTTCTAGTAAGGGTAATTGGGTTTTTAAATGAGAACCTTCGAATACAGAAATAGCTACTTTTAAGCCTTTGTACTTCTTTAAAACTTCCTTATTTACTTGATACAACTTTTGCAGGTCCTGCCAACCGTTTGCTCTTCTATCTAATACAATCGCAGCTGCAGTACTTGGTGAGCTCTACGGTGTAAAAATTAAAATAAAGTTGAGATTTTTACAATTAGTGTATAAGCACTATTTAAAAAAATATTCAATGAGATTTTCTTTATATTCACTTATAATTGTACTCCCATCATGACTAATACTTTCTATTAATTCTTCTAAAGGTAGCCCCATCAATGTTATATATATTGCTTTTCCATCAGGAAGTGTTAATCTAAGAGTATCATTTTTATCTTTCTCTTTTTTCCTATTATCCTTATCTGAAGGGTAATAGATTACTGCTTTACTGAAATTACCTACCATAGAATACACAGTCAACTGATACAGGTCACTTTGACTGACTCTTATTTCATCATATAGCTTATATTTGGCATCAGCTATGAAAAGTTCTGTGTTTTCCTTATACACCTGATAATCTGGGTACATAGTACTTGCTTTTTTATTTGAAGAGTTATAATAGTAACTGCCTATACTTTTTTGATAGTAAATATCTACTTCTTTTGGAGCAACTTCTTGAAGAGCTTTTGCTATAAATCTTTCAAACAGCTGATTCATATCAATTAAAAAGGAAGGGTGTAATGATTTGGTGCTACCTTCATATTCAAACATAAGACCATTATAGATTAAATAACAAAGCTCAAAAGCCTTTTCATAATAACCTGCAAGACGGTCTTTATTTCTATTAAGTTCATCAAACATCTCTTTAGATAATAAACAATGAGATACTTCTTTTGATAACATATCTTTGACAAATTGAGTTTTATGTTTAAGTGGCGCAGAACTAATAAGCGGCAAAACCTGGTTTAAAGTAGCAAGCAAGATTCGGTTTTCTAAAATATTAATCGTTAAGTCCTCATATCTGCAGGGTAAGGCCATTGAAGCCTTGGCATATTGTCCTGCCATCCTAGAGAATTGAACCTTTCCCCTTATAAATGATACATTCTCCTCCCTTTCTCTGTATCGTTTTAGTAATCCTTTTTGGATCAAAGCTTCTATTTCCTTAATAAGACATGCTACCAGAAGGTCCGTCACCAGTCCTTCATTTAGGTTACTCTCAAGATACTTCTCATAGGTCAATATATCTTCTAATTCTAAAGTATAGGATATTAGTTTTAGAAGCTTTTTGTTGTTATTAATCTTCGGATATATTACAAGCTGAAAATTATCAAAAGATACAGTACCTATAAATGAAGTAGATTCTACTTGGATTCCACTTGAGAAGGAATTAATATAGACACTGCCTCTTTTAGCTAAGTCCATTATATGTAGTTCATCCCGGGGCGAGAGATGATACCCCGGGAAAAATTTCTTTGACCATTCTTTAATCTTTATCAACTTGATCCACCTCAGTAAAACTTTTAAGTGCATCGATTAGACGTTCTTTATTTTTGGGCAGGAAGATCTCCTGTTTGAAGGATTGGCTTTCTACATCTACAAAAGATGATCCCAAAATTCTAGATAGGCGAGAATAATCATCATAACAATACTCCTGTAGAAGTGGAAGAATCTTGTCTTTAAAACAATTGGAAAACTCTTCAATATATTTTATTGGTCTTTCTCGTTCCATGAAATATGAATGCCCGATCTGAAAGTTCCTTCCTACTTCCTTTGCAATACGGCTGTTAATCTCCTCCAAAAAACTTCCTAAATTAATTCCTTCTACTTCTTCACCTTCTAATAGCTCAGAAGTAGGCATTAGTTCAAAAAATCCAAACCTTCTTCTAAGGGCAACATCTAACAAAGCTATACTTCTATCTGCTGAGTTCATAGTACCAATGACCAAAACATTATCCGGCACATAGAAAGGTTCAGAAGACATAGGTAGTACAACGCCTACACCTTTATTATCTTCATCCCTATAACGCTTGTCCTTTTCAAGTAAGGTTATTAATTCTCCAAAGATTCGAGGAATATTTCCCCTGTTTATCTCATCGATAATCAATACAAAGGTTTTGTCTAGATTTGCCATGGCTTTTTGGCACATTTTTTTAAAAATGCCTTCCTGTAGAACAAATTCAGGGCTTCCCTTCTCCCCTGGTTTTGGCCTATATCCTTCAATGAATTCTTCATAACCAAAAGCAGGATGAAAAGTACAGAAGTAAAGATAGTTTTCAGAAGCCTGTTCCAAATCTAAGTATTGTCTTTCTGATTTTGTAAGCTCATGGTAACTTTTTTCAAAGTTATTTTGGGCAATTATTTCCCTTGCAAACTTTAGCGCATAATAAGTTTTGCCTGTACCTGGAGGTCCTACAGTATTATTTGCTTTTGCCTCCATAAGAGGCTAAATAGTTCATCGAGCTGTGGATCTTCTTCCACGGGATCTTCAGTATCGTTCTCCTCATTATCCGTTTTATCTTTTTCAGGTCCATCCTGCTGTTTTTTGCCAGGTTTAGTTTCTTTCCACTGCTTAAATATCTCTGGCAGATAAAAATTAAAATATGTGTCTGGATAGTCTTCTTCGAAACTCTGTCTAATCTGGAATAACTGTTCTTCTATGTCTTTATCTCTATCTTCTTTTGAGATACGCTCTTTAAAAGTATCTGCAATCTGTTCTTTATGTTTAGTCGATATAATGGGTTCATAATTATCTGGAAAAGCCATGTGCAAGATAGCATGTCTCATATCCCATGCCCTGTCGGATTTATTCTCTAAACTATATAATATGTCATCAAGTATTTTTTCTAATTGCTTATCATTTATCAAGCCATTTTTTTCATTTCTAAAAAACTCCATTAATTGTTTATTCATAACTCCAAACTAGCCCCATTCTCTCTCAACCAATCCTTTCTTTTTATATAATCAGGTAAAATTTTATCAACGGTATTCCAGAACGCATCCGTATGATTTTTGTATATAAAGTGAGTTAATTCATGTACCACTATATAATCAATAACTGTTATGGGGACCATTACAACTTTCCAGTGGAAGTTAACAGTACCATTGTCTGAGCATGAAGCCCAACGGTTTTTTAGTTCCATAATTTTAACACACGATGGATTAACTCCAAGCTTGTCTTTGTAATAATCCACCCTTTCTGAAATCTTCTTGTGCCCTTTTTCCCTATAAAAATCTTTAAAGATTTCTCTGGCATTGTCTACATCTTTTCTTCTCAAATAAAAGTACCCCCGGTATAATTTTAAGGGTACATCTTGGTCTTCTACTAATTTAAGGCGATAAGACCTGCCCAGGTATAAAAAACCTTCTCCATTTACAAACTGCCGATTTCTTTTCTTCCTGTTTAATTCTCGCCATTCTTCTAAGTTAGAATATATCCAGTATCTTTTTTGTTCAATTACCTCCTCGACTTCTTCTATTGAAAGCTTTTCAGGAGCCAAAACTTTTACTGTACCATCTCTTTCTATATAAATACTCATAGTTTTTCTTTTTCTTTTTTCAAGTTCGTAGCTGATATCTTTATACTGCCTCAATTTATTTCACCAACTTGTTATGTTTGTTTTTTGCAAGCTCTAGGAAATCAACAGCTAGCTGGTCTTGACATGCAATAACTTCATCTATCCCTGTACACACAAGTAAATCATCAATTTCAGCCATAAGCCTGTTTTGTTCTACTCCTTTGTTCCAAAAGTCTACAATCTTGATATGGCTCTTTATAGCTTCAACTATTTCTTTAGTTACCTGTTTTAGATTTTCTTTGGTAGCTTCAGGGATATCCTCTTTATTATTAAAGGCTTTTGTTAACATCAAATCATAAAAAGGTGCTTCTGTTTCCTGGTCTAAACCTTTTGTTTCTTCATCTTCCTGCCTACCTTCTTGTAGTTCCTCAAAGAGCATTTTAAGCTGGCGATATTTTTCTTCAATATCATTTTCATAGGCTTCAATTATCTTTTCAAGTTTTTCACTGAACCTTTCATAAAGGGCCGGATCTTCCTCAAAGTTTACCTTGCAGTGCTTTCTAATGGCGTGTTCCATTTCGCTAGCCTTGGCTTTTTGAGTTTTGTTCTGATCTAAAGAGTCTTTAAAATCAGTTGACATTAATTCTACAGGTGGAACTTTGGGGTCTATTCCAAGAGAAACTAAGTGTTCATTGATTAATTTTTTAACTTTATTGCCCACACCCATTAAGTTGGTAGTATTATCTTTATAGCGGTGTCTAACCCTATTTTGTATATGTCCAAAGGCTTTCATAGGAGCCATATAATCATCTGCTGCCGGGTTTGGTAAAATTATGTCCATACTCTGTAAAAACTTCTTGTAATAAACATCAAAACTTGCCCGCAGATGAACATCTTCTAAAAGTTCAACACAGGATTCTAATACTTCTAGCTGTTTTTCTGGATCTTGGATCTGATACTCCACGTATTCTTGGATTTTGTCAATGCCCCTTGATTTAAACAGATCTAGCAGTCTGTAATAGCGATCTCTTAAGATAGGAAGCTCAGAATTAATATCTTTCATGGCACCATAAACGTCTTCTTTTTCTTCATCTCCATAAATCTGTAGGGCTTCATGCAGGTGATTTCCTATACCAATGTAATCAACTATATACCCTCTGGTTTTACCCTTAGCTCTACGGTTTACCCTGGCTATAGCTTGAAGGAGGGTGTGTTCTACCATCTTTTTATCTATATACATTATCTGTTCTATTGGAGCATCAAAACCTGTTAGAAGCATATCACAGACTATTAAAAAAGCTATCCCGGTGTTTTCTTTTTCATAATCAAACTTCTTCTTGAAGTTTTCAATAGCATCCATTTTCATTGCTTCTTTTCTAACCTTGGTCACTTCAGGGTCTTCATTAGTACCTTCAGAAGAAATCACTACTGCAGTCTTTAAAAATTTTAGCTTTTTTATAAATTCTAGGTCAGCATTAGATTTTGTTTCTTCTTTTTCTATTCGTTCTTTAAGGGCCTTTTCAATAGCTTTTTGATATCTTATAGCAGCCCGTTTTGAGCTAGATACCACCTGAGCTTTAAAACCATTTGGTAGAATATTATCAATGTAATGGTTGACTATATCTTTGGCGATAGCTTCTATTCTTTTTTCTGCTTCCAAGATATCGCCCATTGTACCGTACTTTTTCTTGATTTTAAGTATTTCGTCATAGCTTCTTTCTTTAAATAGATCTTCAAATTTTCTATCAAACTCTGCTTTTTCATTTATGGCAGTATCAGCAGTTTTACCTTCATAAAGGATAGGTACAGTAGCACCATCTTCTACAGCATCCTGGAGCTTGTAGGTATCAATATAGGATCCGAATGTCTCATGGGTTCTTCTGGTATGTCTTTTAGTTATTAAAGGTGTACCGGTAAAAGCTATTTTAGTGGAATTGGGAAAAGCTTTGAACATATTCATACTTAAAGTACTAGACTGGGTTCTATGGGCCTCATCAATTAGAGCCAGGATTTTTTCAGATTCATTAATGGTTCCTAAAGTATTATATTCAGGTAAAAGTTTATCTTCAGCAACTGCTAGAGCTTTTTGAAGTTCTTCAGGTTTTTTGCCATGGTCTCTTTCTAGAAATTTATGGATCATTATCATTAGTATATTTGATGTTGTAGTTGCCCCTTTTTCTTTTAGTTCCTCTGTGCTGTTTGCATAATCTACTTTTTCATTTGTAAGTTCCATGGTTTCTCCAAGTTGTTCTTCTAGATCTCTTCTATCATTTATCACCAAAACTTTAAAGTCTTTTAAATCTTCCATACTTCTTATTCTCCTTACTAAAAAGACCATGGTAAGAGATTTACCCGAGCCCTGGGTATGCCAGATAACACCTGAACGTTCTTTGTTGTCTTTTCCCGTCCTGAGTCTGTGGATGGTCGAGTAGAAGTGCGCCTCTCTACCTTAGGAACAGGTTTGTTTTCCCCGTTGCTCTCTGTCTCCTTTGAGAGTGTCACAATATTTGTTCCTTAGTGGATTGAGCGCACAACCCTCTTAGAACCGTGCTTGCGCTATTAACGCACACGGCTCCTCATAACATCATTCACGTTACATTGCCAATTATATCTTCCGTATCATATATATTTACATATACTTTAGGTTTAAGAACTTCGTGCTTCGTCAAGAATAAGTTAAATTTATCCCAGTCAAAACTTGATTTTTGGCTTCTTCTATTCAGCCACTTAAACAAAAGAAGTTTAGTATCATTGTTGAAATTGCTTATCCTTGAGTTGTCTGTAATACCATAAAACTGGTAATGTCCACGTAGTTTGGCATTTAGTTCTTTCATCAGCTTGGGCGTTGGTGTCGTCCTGTTGTTTCTGATCCATTCCTTCATGTTTAATAGGGCTGTTTTGTACTTCTTACGGCTTGTCCTTCTTTTTACTCGGAATTTCCCTCGCTGGCTTTTGCTGCAATAGTGAGTAAAACCTAAAAAGTCGAATGTTTCTGGTTTCTTTCTACCTTCCCTGCCACATTTTTCTTCTGCAAATCTACCAAAAGTTATTATCTTGGTTTTTTCAGTAGATACACTTAGATTGAATTTATTAAGTCTTTTTTGCAAAGCTCCGTAGAATTTGTTAGCATCATTTTTGTACTGAAAGCAGCACACAAAATCATCGGCATACCGAACCATGTAGGCTTGCCCTTTACATTTCGGTTTTACTGCTTTTTCAAACCAGACATCTAAAGCGTAATGTAGATATAAGTTAGCTAGTATTGGTGATATTAGTCCCCCCTGAGTAGTTCCTTCCTCTGTTTTGTGCATAATTTCATGTTCCATATACCCGGCTTTGAGGGTCCTTTTTATCAACTGTTTTAAACTAGGGTCAGATATTCGATGGGCTATAAACTCCATTATCCACTCATGGCCTACATTGTCGAAAAATCCTTCAATATCTGCATCTACTACATAGTTGGTTTTCCTATGTTCGAGGATGATGTTTAGGTGTTTTAACGCACCATGACAGTTTCTGTTAGGTCTAAAACCATAGGAAAAGTCAAGAAAGTCTTGTTCATAGATTGAATTTAATATCTTTGCAATCCCTCGTTGTAGTAGTTTGTCTTCATAGGCAAGTACACCCAGTGGTCGTGTTTTATTAGTCCCGGGTTTAGGTATGTTGACTCTTTTAGCCGGCTGTGGACGGTATGATTTGCTTTTGAGTTTTGTTACTAACGCTTTAACATTGCTTTTAAGTTCTTCTCCATACTTAGCTTTAGTCACTTTGTCAATTCCAGTTGCTTTATTTCCACTTATTTCATTGTGGCATTGGATTAACATTTCTTCATTGATCAGATGTGCCAGCGATGTAAACTTTTCTTTGGGTTCTTTCTTGGCAATTTCCGCTATCCTATCCAGTTTCGTTTTCATTCTTTACCACCTCTGCGTGTGTCGAATGTGTCCCTTTTTAGGGAATGTTATGTTACTGCCTTTCCTCCTGCAAGAGTTACCCTGCTTCATCGGTACTACGCAGTAATCCGATTCCCTGCCAGTCATTTGGCTTTCTCACTTTGTTATCGCTTGTACACCATACTCCTTTCGGAGAACTAGCAGGGCCTCCCGGGTTGCCGTGTTATATTAATGTCCAACGTGCCAAGGTCTCCGACCCCGGAGAAGCCAAAGCGGTCTCACCATTTCGTCCACTTTGGTATTGCCTTCTGCCCGCTTAACAGCATCGGCCTTCTCATTGTTTATTTCAGGGCTCAATCCCTTCAGCTTTCGCTTTTGGCCCGTTGTCTCGCTATCCTACGCTTAAGCTTAGCTGTTACCAGTTAAGCTCCAAGGACTTGCTACTGGTTGCTGGTTAGGCATTACCAGATGGGGTTCACACCCACTATATATTCACGGCCTAGCCCGGCCGCACTAAGCGTCAAACAGTACCCACCTAGATTTTCTTCATACAATATGCCATAATCTTCCCCAAATAACCACGAAGGGGATGATTTTTTATGGCAAAAACAAATGAACAGTTAAGAGCTGAGTGGAAAGAGAGAGTCTCAGCATTTCGGGCCAGCGGCCAAACAGCAAAAGATTGGGCCAAGGCTAATGGTGTTAAACTCAATCGATTACGCTACTGGTGTAGAAAATACAAAGAAGATGCTCCTTCCAAAGAAACTAAATGGTCACCAGTAGAAGTAGACTATTCAGATGAAAGTAATATTACAGTAAAAGTAGGTAAAGCCTCAATAGAAGTAAAACCTGGCTATGATAAAAGTCTTTTAAAAGACTTAGTTAATACATTGTCTGGACTATGTTAAATGAAGCTACCATAGAACGAGTTTACCTGGCAAGGGGCAAAACGGATCTTAGAAAATCAATTGATGGCTTAGCAGTAATTGTAAAAGAATCCTTTGATTTAGATCCCTTCTCTCCCTGCCTTTTTGTCTTTTGCAACAGGAAAAAAGATAAATTAAAAATACTCCACTGGTCAAACAACGGTTTTTGGCTATATTATAAGCGTTTAGAAGAAGGCAAGTTTAAATGGCCAGATGAAGGTTCTCCTGTTCCTATGAAAATAACCTACCGCCAGCTACGCTGGCTGTTGGATGGCCTCTCCCTTGATCAGGGTGATGCCCATAAAGAAGTAAAGGCAAGAACAATATTATAAATTTTTTTCTCCAAAAAGCCCTGATATTAAAGGGCTTTTTACCATTTAAGTAGAATTAATTAAATATGGAAAATAAATCAGAAACCATTAACCAATTAAAAAATAGATGTGACCAACTGGAACGCCAAAATGCTGATTTAAAAGAACAAAACGACTGGCTAAAGGAACAGTTTCGTCTTAAGCAAAAAAAGCAGTTTGGAAGTTCTAGTGAAGCCACCCCTCCAGATCAGCTGCAGTTCTTTAACGAAGCTGAAAAAGAATCTGATTCTAATTCTAAAGAACCCGAACTGGAGGAAATTACATACAAGCGCCGTAAAAGTAAAGGGCACCGTGAAGACCAGCTTGACGGTTTGCCTGAAGAGACTATCGAGCACCGCCTTTCCCCCGAGGAGCAGGTGTGTTCCTGCTGTGGTGACGAGCTTCATGAAATGAGTACAGAAGAGAGAAAAGAACTAAAGATCATTCCTGCTAAGGCAAGCGTAGTTAAACATGTACGCTATGTTTATGCTTGTCGCCGCTGTGATAAGGAAGGCACTGAGAACTCCATAATTACAGCTTCCATGCCTAACCCGGTTTTACCCGGCAGTGTAGCATCCTCTTCTGCCGTAGCTCATATCATGAACCAAAAATACGTAGATGCTCTGCCCCTTTATCGTCAGGAACAACAGTTATCTCGTTTGGGTATAAAACTGTCAAGACAGACTATGGCTAACTGGATGATAGAATGCTCAAATCGCTGGCTCACTCCTTTATACAATAGATTACATGAACTATTAGTTGAAAAAGACATTTTGCATGCTGATGAGAGCAATCTTCAGGTACTTCGTGAAGATGGTAGGTCTGCAAAGAATAAATCATTTCTTTGGCTTTACCGTACCGGACGAGAAGATGAACCAATAATACTTTATGACTACAGAACCACCAGGGCAAGTAAGCACCCCCGAAAGTTCTTGGCTGATTTTGAAGGATTCTTACAGGTTGATGGCTACTCAGGGTACAATGATTTATCTGATATCAGCCTTGTTGGGTGTTTAGCTCACGCTAGGCGTAAATTTGATGAAGCATTAAAAGCGCTCCCAAAAGACCAACAAAATGCTCAAGTAAGTGCTAAGAAAGGACTGGAGTTTTGCAACCAACTCTTTGCCATAGAACATGACCTTCGGGATAAAACGCCCGAAGAGCGTCACAAAATTCGGCACGAGCGTAGTTTGCCGGTATTAGAAGAGTTCTACGCATGGCTTAAAGAACAAAAACCTAAAGTTCTTCCTAAAAGTGCCTTTGGTAAGGCTATCAACTACTGTTTAAATCAGTGGCCTAAACTTGTGAAGTTTTTAGAAGATGGTCGCTTAGAGTTAGATAACAACAGAGCTGAGCGTTCCATCAAGCCTTTTGTAGTGGGTCGAAAAAACTGGTTGTTTGCCAATACTCCTAAGGGTGCTAAGGCCAGTGCTACAATTTACAGTATTGTAGAAACAGCCAAAGAAAACGGTTTGAAACCATTTGAATACCTCAAATTCCTGTTTGAAAACCTTCCTAATATTGATCTTCAAGACCAAGAAGCTATTGATGAGTTACTACCATGGTCTGATGCTATCCCTTCAGAGTGTAAAATCCAAAAGTAATCTTTATTTCAAGGTGGGCGCTATTTGACGCTCACAAAAAGACCATGGTAAGAGATTTACCCGAGCCCTGGGTATGCCAGATAACACCTGAACGTTCTTTGTTGTCTTTTCCCGTCCTGAGTCTGTGGATAGATTTATGAACAGCTCTATATTGCTGGTAACGACCGACTATTTTGATGGTTTTACCGGCTTCTTGCTTGTACACGGTAAAATGACGCATGATATCTAGTAGGGTTTCTGGTGGTAGCATGCCTTGTATTAGCTTTTCCTGAGAGCGTATTTCACCTATAGGTGGAGTGAAGTTTTGATACTCTGGAGGATAAATATCCTTCCACTCAAGATAATGTTCATAGGAAGAAGTGACTGTGCCAAAACTTGCTTCATCTCCGTAGGTTGCTATCATAAGCTGATTGAAGTGAAAGAGTCGTTCTTCTCCTTCTTTTTCTGAAACTCCCTCTACATCTTGTCTTTGATTGCTGTATCTAAGCAGCTGTCTAATTCCTTCTTCTAGAGGATTAGATTGATAGCTACTGGTGTATTTACATTCTATAACTACCAGGGGGATTCCGTTGACAAATAAGACAATGTCAGGGATGATATAATTTTTCTGAGTACCAGGGGTATCCACTCGGAATTGGTTAATAGCAAGGAAATGATTATTATCTATATTATCAAAATCAATAAGTTTAACCACAGGGTCTTCTTCTCCTGTGACATTATTAATATCGGCATTTGTATTTTCTGTTAGGATTTTAAAAACAGCTTCATTAGCTTCTACTAGTGATTTAAATGGATGATCGGACAATTCTGTTAAGATATCATCTGCCTGGGAATCTGTAAGCCATGTTGTACCATCTTGTAGTTTGTTGATTTTTTTAATTTGATCTTTGAAGACTTCTTTTAGTACAACTTCTTTGAAATTACTGCGTAGGCTAACAGATGGATCTTGTGGTATTTCTGTTTGAGGTTGTCTTATGACTTTCCAACCCAGTTGTTCTAGCTGGGTTAGAAAGGGGTTTTCAACATAATTATATTCACTCACGTAAATATCCCCCTTAGACCTTGACTCTTACTTTACCTGTGAGCAGGTCTTGCATGAGACCTTGTTTGAGTTTTTTGAGTTTATTTAAGTACTTAATCTCATTTTGAATTGTTTTATCTTCTAAATCTAGTACTTTTATAGAAAGTGATTGTTCTAAATTATTCTGAGGCATTGGAATTTTTAATCTACTGAATTTATCTTTATTAACAATAGGTACAGCCTGTAACCCTGCTTCAACATTAAGTTGTTTTTTTAAATAATATTGTATTAGATAATATAATAATTTATATATGGTTGTATCATGTGGAATAAGGGTATTTATTTGTTGATTGGTAGCACATGGTTCAGAAGTTATAGCTATTTTACCTATAGTTGAGCCAATACACGTTACACATATTGATTTTTCTGGGACAACTCGTGTCTGTTTAAGTCCTAAAGTAGTAAGTGTTTTATCAGTACTATTAACAAAAATAGTGTTCTCATTTATATCATAAGGAGAAATAAACAAATAATCACCTTTGTAATATTCAGGGTTATCAGTTGAAGGAGTATTTCCAGTGATAATCTCACCGTGTTCATTTAAAGAAGTTAATTTCCAATTCTTCGGAATCATCCCTAGTTCAGTTTCTTTATACAAATGAGGTGCTTCTTCATAACTTGGACGAAGATTTCCGTTTTCATCAATTCCTCTGGTAAATAGGTTCTGCATCATCCCTTCTTTAACTTTTTTGTACTTTTCTATAAATTGTTCTGTTTTTTCAATGATGTTGTCAACTGTGGTAAGAATTTCAGCGATTTTTTGTTGTTCAATTAATTTTGGAGTAAAGATTTTTAGATTTCCAACTAGTGTTGTATTTAAGTTAACTTGCGTACCTTGTTGCCCATATGATTTTAATTTTTCTTCTGAAAATTGTAGGGAATAATAAAGATAGTTCTTATCTACACCATTTAAATCATAAAATTTTACAAAGCCGTCATGAATACATGCAGGAATGTCAGCTATAACTGGCTTGCCAACAGTACCACATATTGACATAATAAGTTGACCTTTCTCTACTTTTACACTGTTCTTTTCACCTAATTTAGAAACATAATCTTCTGTTTTTCTTAAGTATTTGTTTGAACGTGTTACATCTATAATTCTTACCCAACCAACATTTCCCCCGAAATACTTAGGGTCAGAAATAGGTCTTGGAGATGCCCCCCTGCAAACATTACATAATTCTTGTAATTTCCTATTTTCTTTAGTCTTCATTTAATATACCCCAATTCCTTCATGAAATTTTCTAATTTATCTGCTTCAGCATCACGCTCACGTTCAATGTCTCTAATAGTAACTTTATATTTATCCCAAAGTTTCTCAATGTATGAAATTATCTCTAACAGGTGATTTTTAATGTAACGATTTAACTCAGCTTCTAAAACTACATAAAACTTCTTCATTATTAGTTTCTTTGCTTCATCATCCGTAATCTTTTCACGGGCTTTATCAGCCAATTCTTCTTTTTGTTTCTCAATTGATTTCAATTCTGCTCTTAAGTCTTTCATTTCATTTTCTAATTTTTGGTGTTCTTCTAATTTTGTATCTATAGAAGATATTTCACTTTGGTAATCATCTATTTTATTTTTGATTTTTTTAATTTTATTTTCTAATTCTTCTTTGCTGTAGTCAGTGTTTACAGTGCCTGCTTTTTTAACCTCTTTTAATGTATCTTCCAAAGGCTTTAATTCATTTTTCTTTAAAGTTTTTATCTCGTTATTTAAGTTTTTCTTTTTTTCTTTTAATTCATTTACTAGCACTTTAGGTAAGATTCCTGGGAGTTCTTCCTCTTCAATATCTTCTATTTCTTTAGTTTCAGCTTCGGCAAACATTCCCTCAAGTACTTGAAGTCTATCTTCGTTTTTCCTTTGCCTCTTAATCACTTCAGGAAATTGGCTATCTATTAATTCTTCATCAGGGATTAATGATGGTGTCCATCCTGAAGCCGCAATAGACTTTAGATCAGCTTTTAGCTGTTCCCAGAAGTTCACGAAGGCTCCTTCAACTTCATGTAAGCTAAGCATATTATATTCAGAAAAAGTATTTACAAACGAGTCCATAAAATCTTGTCTTATACAAAATACATCCTTGTTTTTAGGCAAAGCTTCCAGCCTATTTTGGTTTTCCTTCCACCAGTTATTAAGCTCATTTAAAATTTCTTCTTCTTTTTCTCTCACTCCATTATCATTTTCTATAAAAGTTTTTATTTCTTCTTTTTCCTTTAACTCAGAAGAAAACTCAAAGTAATCTCCATTTTTTTCTCCAAACAGCTTGTATATATCAAGACCATGAGCACTAAGCATATCTTTTTTTTCATCTACTTCTTTTTTTGGCACTCCACCAACAATATGAGCTCTTACATCATGAGGCTCTGGTTCAGGAGTGTTGTCTACATATCTTCTAATATTAAGGTTAAAATCATTTTCTTTTAATTCATCTATGGAAACAAGCTGTGAATACTTATTTATTTCTAGCTTTTGTTTATAAACGTGAGTTATTTTTTCTATATCTTCAGGTCTTAGGTGATTTTGATTTCTTCCTTCCTTGTATTCTCTGTCGGCATTTATAAAAAGAACTTTGTCTCTATCTCTAGTGCCGTTTTTGTTGATTACAAGGATACATGCAGGTATACCAGTGCCATAAAAAAGATTTTCAGGCAGGCCGATCACTGCTTCTAAAATACCATCTTTAATGATACCTTCACGGATATCTTTTTCTTTTCCACCTCTAAATAAAACCCCGTGGGGCATTATAGTGGCCATTTTCCCGTCTTCTTTAAGGGAAGCTATCATGTGCTGAACAAACATTAAATCGCCTTTTTTGCCAGATTCCGGGCAAAAACCATACTTGAACCTTTCTTTAAATTTCATACCCTGTTTGTTGTAGTTCTGTGAAAAAGGTGGATTTGTAACGATTCTATCAAAGCGTTTTAATTCACCGTCTTTTTCAAGATGTAAGGGGTCTTTAATAGAATCCCCGTTATAAATATCGGCTGACATAATATCGTGTAGAATCATGTTCATCTTACACATGGCCCAGGTGCTTCCTGCAAGTTCCTGACCATAAAAACCCATATCTCTGGTATCTCCACCTGATTCTTCTACATATTCTTTCGCCTGGATAAGCATACCACCACTACCAACACATGGGTCATAAACGGTCATACCCTGTTTGGGTTCCACTATATTTACAACTAAACGCACTACCTCTGGAGGTGTGAAAAACTCTCCGCCTTTTTTGCCGGCACTATCGGCAAAGTATTTGATTAAGTATTCATAAGCAGCACCCATTAAATCGGGAAACTCAAAGTCTTCATCTTTCATGGGTATGTTATCGAAATGCTGTATAAATTCTACTAATGTTGCATCATCTAAAGAGCTTTGTCCAACTCTTCTGTTAAAGTTTATACCCTTTAAAACATCTTCAAGGGTGTTAGGGTTATTATCCTCAAGAGTACCTAATGCCTTGTTGAGACTATCACCTACATCTTTTTTTAAGTGTCTGATGTTTTCCCAACGGGCTTCTTCTGGGACGAAGAAACTATAATGATGGGGGTTATTAAGCTGTTTTTGTATCAACTCTTCTTTTATTCCTTTTTCTTCATATTTCTTTCTAAGATCTTTTCTTTCTTCTTCAAATTTATCTGAAAGTCGTTTTAAGAAAATCATTCCAAAAACAAACTCTTTATATTCATTGGCTTCCATTCTGCCTCGGAGAATGTCACATGCTTGAAGTAATAGTGATTCAAGGCGTGATAAGGTAATTTTTTCGGTCATTATTTAATTTCGGCCTCCTTGTTACAATATTAATAATACAACAAAATCATTTTACATGTTTTCTAAATGTACTTCGCTTTTGATTAAATATTATCCTTGTCTATCCGTTAAATAAGGTTTTATAAGCAATCGTAACAATTAAGTGTATATGTTCCTCATAATTCATAAGTGAAAAAACTGTCCTTGCAATATATTTGCGTGGAATAGGATATTAGATAGATATATTTCAGGTAACCGGGTTTTCAAGCAAGATATACATTTTCATTGTGCCATCTTAAAAATTTTTCAGAGGGTTTTTCTTGTTGTTTTTCTGGTAAGGTTTTTAAATTTTTTCCATGATAAGCATAATAATTACGACCATTGCCATAGAGGTCTTTTAATTTTCTACTAACTTCGATCTTTAAGTCCTCATTCACCGTAATATATCCCCGATCAAACAAGGTGTGTAGATCACTTCTTAGGAGTAATCCGTTATTGGGTCTGTGGGGGCCATTTTTGGAATAAGGTTTAATATGAGAGGCTTCAAGGACAGGTAATGCTTTTTCGCCTGTAACAGCACAGCGACGCTTATATGCTTCAGTTACAATGACTCTAAATGCTCCCTGCCCTAGCCTTGGGGTGACAATTTGTTCTGTTCCATATCTATTATCTAAGTTATTTGTTTCATAGATATAATTTTCTTGGATATTTAGGTCCAATACTTCTTGTATCTTTTTATATAGTTTTTCTCCTATCACACTACTTGTATCGTATGTTTTACCTTGAACAATATTTGGACTCCAATCTTCAGGAACTTCAATCCAGTTATTTTCATTAAAGAAAAAAGGAGAAGCAAGAATTATACACCCTATTACCGGGTCCGGGTCAGCCTGTCTATTAGTTCTTCGATAACTTAGAATGCGTTCTAGCAAACTATAATAATCTGGCATTCCATTTTTATCACCAAAGGCTTCCCAAGCTAGTGAAACAGGTAGAAAAGAAAATCTAACAAAAAATCCTCCCCCTACAATATAATTATATGGGCTATGTAATTTAAACAAAAAAAGGTCACCTTCATTAAGGGCTTTAAAGCCCTGTTTTCCCCCGGGACGCCAAAAGTTAACCTCATTAGGTTGTTTTTTTGATAGGTAGTTAAACCAGTTGTAATCTGTTACTCCAACATAGAATTTGATTGGGGCCACCCCCATTTTCATGACTTATCCTTTACTTTATTATTTTCGACAATAATCAGACTATTACCTGCAAGTATTTTCCATACGTTTTAGGATTAATGCAATAAAATTTTGCTTACAACTTTATAATTACCTTTGCCTAATCTTTTGACCATATAATGCCTTCATATCATTGATCTCTTCTAGCATCTTTTCTCTCAACCACTTTGGCTCTAGTATTTCAGCTTTTCGGCCAAAAGATAGTACCCAGGAATACACGTCACGCCAGTTGGCTGCAGTTATTTGGTAGATAATTTCACCGTCTTTTTTAGTTTTCTTTTCTTTTGGGTTGAAGGTGGTTTCTTCAATAAGTGGAGCTACTTCTTCAGTGAATTTTACTGCTATTGTTGCAGGCTCCCCCCTCATCAAATCAAAGCTATCTGTTAAGAATTCTTCTAGTTCGAAGCCCTTTGGTATTTCATATTTATCCGGTAAGGTCTTTAATTGTTTTATTCTACTGCATTTAAACATCCTAATTTCATTATTATTATGACAGTATCCAACCATATACCAGGCCTTTTTTTTGAAAAACACCCCGTAAGGGTCCACCATTCTCCAATTAAGATCCTTTGAAGAATGTGAGCCATAATACATATTAACCCGGTTTTTTGATTCTATAATATCTTTTAATCGTTTGATATGTTCTCTACCATCATTAGTATTATTGTGAGGATGAATAAGCAGGTTTTTTTGAAGTTTTTTGTATTTGTCAATCATTTTTTCAGGCAGGTAGTCTTTTAATTTTTCATATATATTATCCGGGATCTCTTCGTCTATTTCATACCGGGATAAGAAGTTTGTTATTAGCAGTAAGAACATTACTTCATCAGGGTCGAATTTGACCTTTGGAAGTTCTACATCACTCATGAATCTTAATCCATTGTAGTTTTGTATGGGAAGACCTGCTTCTCCTAAGATGTCTATATCTCTTCTGATAGTTCTTTCTGATACCTCCAAATCTTCTGCAATATCTTTATACTTAAGCCCCGGTTCTTTTCTTATCTTTTCAATAACCGAAATTATTCTGACAAGCCTATCAAGCTTCATAAAGCACACCTCAAGATAAAAATATTAGTATTATTTTATAAATTCTGCCTAGGATGGTAATTTCCTTCTAAAATATTTTTAAATACATTATTTTAAATATATTAATAATAAAATTAAGAAAGCCCTAAATAAGGGCTCTCTAAAAAATATTATATTAACTGATACTAACTAGTATTAACTTGCAGTTCGTTTTTGGCCCCGATTATGGCCATAATACCACCTAATAGCGCAAGTACCATGAAGATTGCCACGAGAGTACCACCAAATATTGCTGTAAGGATAGATAATACGATTATTCCAATAGCAGGCTTGGTAGATGGCATTACAATCACTACTACTGAAATAACAATTAGAAGGAAAGATAAAAACAATCCCGCCCAGCCAAGCCCTGTGACAGTACCTGCCTCTTCAGCTCCAAAGGCACCGCCAACACCACCGATGAAAAGTGTTACAAATGCCATTCCCACAGCTATAATTGAAGCAATCAATGATATTATTCCGCCTGCAAGCCTCATGAGCAATTCCCCCTCTCTCTAATGTTGTCATCCAAGTTATTTATTAGCCTTCGATCTCGTCTGCATGAATCTCAAATATTGCCTGACCAAAGCCTAGAAAATCCGGCTCAAAAACAAGTTCGAACCTTTCGCTATCTGCTGGCACCTCAAAAGGCAGCTCACCGCGCATCTTCCTACCTGCACCAAGATCTCCATCTAACTGGCCTTCTATCTCACTAAATGCACCTGCTGCTACATCCGCTGATCTGTTCTCATCATCATAGACATTAAACATCATAAAAGCCATAGGTGTGGAAACCCCCGGCTTTAAGCCGTGGGAGGAAACACCTAATATTTTAAGATACCACTAATCCATTACAGAACATATAAGGCTATAATTTATTTACCGCCACAGATTTGTTGTTCTCCTTTAACATAACCCTTGTGCCTTTACAGTGTGTACCTTTAACTGTAAACACTTGATTTTTAAATTTAACTAAATCGTTTGGCTGATAAAAATACCTCTTTCTTATTATAGTCCTTTTGCCTTTAGCTGTCTTATGGCCACGATATTTACGCAGGTTTTCACCATCTAGGTTTTTATCTCTTTTTCTCCTGCCGCTAAACAACTTCTGGCCTTTTTTCTTTTTACCGTCTCTTATATCAGTGTATTTTGCATCATAGAATTTTTCTAAACTCCTGTTGTTTCTTCTGTACTGGTTAATTATATAAGGCTCTAACCTTTTTTGTTCCTTACCACCTGCTATGACAAAGGCATCATTTACATGGGATTTAGTTAAACCCAGTGCTATCCTTTTGCTTTTAAGCAGTCTTCTTACCTTGCCGTATCTTTCTGTCGGCATGAGCGGTTTACCATCTTTTGAGATAACATACACCATAGTTCAAAAACTCCTTTACAGAGTAAGTCAGGTTTTAAAACAAAACCTGTTGGCTCACATCCCCAATGTTATCCCACGGTTTAAGATTGACAGCAGCACTTTTCCTAACCCTGCAGAAATGTTTAACCACTGCCCGTAGAGGTCGGGGACTTGTGAAGCATCTCCGACATACCTATTGTTTAATTCGTGGGTAACGTAGCACTCGAAGTGCTTAGGGTAATCAACAAGGCTTATAGATTTTCTACAAGCCTGTGGCTTTTAGCCACGGGTAGTTGACCCATGATGGCAGGTCAAATTGTGAAAGATAATCTCTTAGGACAAAAACCACACTGTCTATACCTAAGAATTGAAACCAGGAGAACATTAACAAAGTATCCGGGCGAAAGCCTATGTATATTAGACCTCCAATGATTAAGGGAAATACTGTTAATGTAGTTATAAATAACATATAAAACATCTTCATCACCTAAAAAAATTATAACTAACAGCTTTGACCACTGTTTGTCATAATTTTTTGACATTTAACAATTAATTTTTTTAAAAGAGTCGCCACGCACTCTCGGTGACTTTAGTCATGAGAGGTTCACTTAGTTTGTTTAATCTGGTTTTTGAAAAGAAATGAAATATATTCGATTATTCCATAGTTTGCGTTCAGTTACATTTTCCATATGATCAGGTATCATATCCACTGGCGCTGTGTATATATCAGGATTTTTATCAGGATCAGGCACTTCAAAAAGTCTATCTAAAAATGACGGTTGTTTTTTAACCACATCTTCTGTTTCATCTCCAATATAGAGCTTAGCTCCAGGTTTGGCTACCCGGATCATTTCTAGAATAGCCTTCTTTCTATTATCAAAAAAGTTTATCCCTCCAAAATGATAAACTACATCAAAAGATGCGTCATTTCGGCATTTCCTTGCACAAGATCTATATTAGATAATAGTTTAGTTTTACTTTGACACTTTTTTAGCATTCCATAAGAAATATCCAATCCTACAAATTGACCAACTTTTCCATGATCTAATAAGTTTTTAACCTGGTTTCCTGTACCCACGGAAGTTTCTAATACTAGATCGTTTTCTTCGATTTCAATAATATGAGCTATTTCCTTGGCAACTTCATAGGCGCTACCATAAACCTTGGCATACAATAAGGTAAGTGTATCGTAGAAATAACTAACCCAATCATACATCTTTTGGTACTTTTTATTTTGACCTATAACTTGGCCATCTTTAAGCATAATAGGTATTCCATCTTTAATGGTGAACTCTTCCCCTGTTTCAGTATCTATTAACTTCTGTCCTTCTTTATTGACTTCATTGCCAGTGTCTGGATTTATTAGGATTGAAATAGTTGTTTCCCTCATAATAATTTTCCCCCTTTTAAAAAGTACTTGCTAATATACCTCTTTTGTTATATAATCATCACAAGATGTTAATTATTTTTAACATTTAGTTATCTATAAATCACATAGGAGGTAATAAAAATGAAAAAGAATAAACTTAAGTACATGGGATTATTAGGTCTATTTGGTTTAATTGGGCTGTTCACGGGTAACTACGGTTTCTTTGGCTTTTTTGGGTTTTTCGGATTTTTCGGGATTTCTTCTCAAACAAATGATGAACTCCTAAAAAAGAACCTTGCAAGAGCTGGATTTAATGCCTTCATTGTAAGCAATATAGCCTTAGTACTATCTATTGTTGGAATCACCTTAACAGAAACTATTGAATTTGCCGCTGTAATGATTGCTGCTATATTCGTAATTCAGTTATTTGTATTTATCATTTCATTTAACTACTATGAAAAACGTGGTGATGTATAATGGAAAAAATCACATTTAAATCCAGAATTAAAGAACTCCGTGCCCGATATGATCTGACCCAGGAAGAGCTCGCTAATAAAGTTGATGTGAGACGAGAAACCATCGGGCATATAGAAAATAATAAATACAATTTATCATTGATTTTAGCATATAAAATATCTAGGGCATTAAACAGTACAATTGAAGAGGTATTTATATTTGATGAACAATAATTCTTTGCTGACCAAAGTGGAGCAAAACGCCGCTGCAATAAAGGGAGTGCTAGACCACGCCAGCCAAACTCTTCTACAGGTCCTAAGAGAAGCATATTTAACAATGCAGGTAAAACAAAATACCATGGTTCGTATTGGAAAGGATCAAAATTCCTCCAATAAAGAGATGTTAATCTTTAAGAGGATGAGGAAAACTCATAATACATATGATAAGCCGTGATTAAGTCTAGATTTCTTTCTTGAAAAATATTATATCCTAAGCCTTCATATAAGGTTTTATTCTTCTCATCACTAGTAAATAAATAGATTCCAGAAATTCGGTCTTTTTTAGATGCCTCTTCATGAATTTTTTTAATAAGAAGTTTACCGATTCCTTTACCCTGGTGGTGAGGATGTACAGCAAGTGCTTCAAGAGTTGCATGAGGGCTTTCTATACATGTTGGTTTCTCGCTAGCTCGTTTTAGTGTATTTAAGTTTCGATAGTTAATTCTAAAAAGAAAAGGAGTCAATTTTATTAACGGCAAAATACATTTCAAAATGTCCTTAAATGGCAGTTTTTTTTGATCATATTCTTTCAAAACCCCAACACCTACTACTTGGTCGTCTACTATCGTTACCCACATGGGTTGTCCTAACTTATTATAGATAGAAATTTTTAATTCCATGGCCTTTGTGAAAAGATATTTACTTTGTTTGTTTCTTAAATTAAACATTCTTTTAGTAAAACCTTCGTTCAAAAAAGCCTCACCAATTACACTAGCAGCTTGAGGAATTTTTTTGGCTGGCAAACTGATAACTTCCATATGTATTACCCCCTCTAGATTAATGGTAATTGTTTTCATTTCTTTTATTGCTTTTTGCCTACCTTCTCTACTTTAATAAACTGAACCCCAAGCCCTAAATCCCTTAACTTAAGAATCAAACCATATACAGCAGGTAGATCGGATAACTCACCTGATAAAAGAGTACTTCCATCTTGTTTCAGATCAAAGGTTAAATCGCCAAAGTAATCATATAATCTTTGGTCAGGATGACCTAAAAACTTCACCAAAACACTCCAATAGTGCTCACCACCGATCTTATTATCGATATTATCGGTCAGCTTGCTGTCCTTTTCATCTCTCATTTGACTCTCCCTCCATCCCTTTGTTCTAAGTCAAAGCATCTGTTAATTCATTAATCAACAATAGCCGGAGGCATTATCTATTACCCCTAGCTACAATAGTCACATCTAAACCCGCTTCCTTCATTTTGGCAGCATATAGACTACCTAGTACACCCGCTCCAAAAAATAGTACTTTCATTTTTTTGTTCATAATTGGCCACTCCCTTGTCTTGTTATTTAAGCTTATCATACCCTAGATTTCTGTTATTTGTACCTGACAAAGGTTTGTTTTTTGTTACAATAATCAAAATAACTGAAACAAAAAAAGTACTTAAAGTCATATAAGAATAAGAACTCATCAGCTCTAATGGCACCCATCCTGAAGGTGCATTAACAGCACCATGTAATAACATCGCTATAAAGATACTGCCTCCTGTACTATTGAAAAACCACGTAAAAATAATCGAAAGAAAAATTGTATTTAGAAGATACCACCCAAAAGGGAAATTGGCTTGATATGTAGCTGAAGCATAGAAAAGGGGAATGTGCCAAAAAGCCCACATCACACCCAAGATAACACTGCTTGTAAAGGGGCTGTATTTTGACTGTAAACGCGGCAAAGCAAACCCTCGCCACCCTACTTCTTCTTGTCCTCCTCCAAATAAAGTGGCAAAAATAAGAGCTATGGGGTAGAAAAATATACTCGGGGTAACAAAGTCCTCTACTGTGCCACCCCGAAACAAGTACATCTGATAGGCAAAGTAATAGATTATTATAGGTAGGATAAGGGCAAAAAAATACCAACCTAGAGCAACTTTTAGCCTAAAAATCCCTTTGATAAATTGCTTGGCTTGGGACTTCCCTTCATTATTAAATACAACGAGTACCGCTGCAATTAATGGGCCAAACCCACCTAGTAACCAGAAAATACTTGTACTTGAAAAGATAAAGGGCAACCAAAAAGTCCAAGAAATCAAGTAGGCTAATACAAAAAAGCTCACTATTGGATAGTGTTTTACTAATTTCATAGATTCACCACCATATATTTGATAATAATTTTTGCCCTAACTTAGGTTGGTTTTTCTCAAGATTAGTTCATTTTTATTATACTAACAATGGCAGATATTCGCTCAGGATAATTGATAGCTGCAAGCTGGCTCACGTAACTACCCAAGGATTGTTCAACTACAACTGCTTTTTAGCTTTTTAACAAGTAACAGCCTCATCTTTGGAAGTTGCAACCAAGGATTAAAAATGTAACATCATCGGCTATCTCATTTTCACCAATGAATAGTTTAAAGTCATTTATAATTAGTTCTCTAAGTTCTTTTGTAGGAGTATTCAGATTATTTTTCATAAGCTGACGAAAGCGATTTTCATATTTTTCATCATTATTATAAGCCTCGATTAACCCATCTGTGGTGATCAATAACTGATCCCCAGGTTCTAATTCTAGCTTTTTTTCATCTGAGTTTAATAGCTCTACCGGGATTACACCAGAGATGGGAAGTCCGCCCAGAGGGAACTCAAGCAACTCATTTTTTTTATTTAGCATTATGCTAGTGTGAAATCCTGAGGAGCTATAAGTTAAAGTATTACTAGCGGGGTCAAAAACTCCTAAAAATAAGCAGGCGAAGTAATCATTTGGATACCCCATTTTTTGAAATTGGTCACATACAAATTCCAAACCTTCTTTCACATTTGGCTCCTTATCACCCAGTGCTGCTACCCAGTTCATAATACAACTTTTTATGAAAGTGGCTATCATTGCACCGTCTAAACCGTGACCACTAACATCTACTAAAACAATTAGCAGTTTATCTTTATGCTTTATTAAGTCATACAGATCACCACCAAGACTCATTGCCGCCTTATAATATGCTTCTATCACAGTTCCGGGCATACTAGGTATTTTTGTAGGAAGTAGCCGATTGTGAATTACTTCGGCTTTTGACATTTCTTCAACAAGTCTGTTATTAAGCCTTTCTAGTTCCTCTGCAGCTCTCTTTCTCTCTGTTACGTCACGCTGTATCCCAAAATGCCCCACTATTCTACCCTCATCATCATATATACAAAGGTACTCTCCTTCTATGTACATGGGTTCTCCTGATAATCTTTGTTCTTTTGTTTCTATGTACAAAACTCCCCTGTCAAAGAATTCCCTCCAAACAGCTTTGCCATGATCTATGTCATGGGCAAAAAGCTTACGTACTGTTAGCCCGAGAAACTGTTCTTCCGTCGTCCCGTATTGATTTAGCATAGACTGGTTAACTTTCGTAATCCTCTGATGATCTAAAACATATTCTAGGGTAGAATCTTTGTCCACTGTATCATCCCAAGTAATGGGTTTATCTATCATCATATAAAAAAATCCGTCAGATGAATTATCAAATAACATCTCTAAATCTTTTTCTCTTGAAGCAAGTTCAGTTTGGATCTGTTTTTGTCTTGTTATATCTATATTAGTGCCTCTTTGTCCTAAGTAGCTTCCTTCATCATCAAAAATAGGAAAACAAAAGTGACTTATCCAGCGAATATCTCCATCATTGTGAACAATACGAAACTCTAGTTCATGATTGTCTCTTTCTCCATATAACACCTCTTCTATATGACTTTTGAATCGTTCTTGATCTTCAGGGTGTAGTATATCAAAAAGCAGGTTGGGATTATTAATAAACTCTTCAGCAGAAATCCCTGTTATTCTTTCGCAAGAAGGCGAAATATATTCTAGCTTGCTATCCTTATTAACAAAAAACTCTATACAATAACTTTGATCTAACATAACTCTGTATGAAATACTGGTATCAAAATTTTCAAACTTTTTTAGCATAACTAACACACCCCTTGTCATCTTGTACAAATGTATTACATCAAAACAAGATAAGCTTTATTTCCTTTATCATTATAGAGGAGGGATTTGCATATCATTTTGGTCATCATAATACCTCTTCCTCTTTCTTTTTCATGATTTAGGTCCATATCATCTTTTGTTTTTTGCCAATCAAAACCTGCCCCTTCATCTTCCACTATTGCGAGTAGATAATCATTTGTTTCTATTATCTCTAAGTAAGCATTTTTTTCAGGATTAAATTTGTTACCATGTTCAATTGCATTAACTACTAACTCATAAAGTCCCTGAAAGGTTATCTCATTGTCTTCGCCTAATAATTCTATAATATAAGGATGAACTTCAGAGTAAAGTCTGTTTATTTCTTCTAAGGTGCTATTAAAAGTCCATCTTTTAGTTTTTTTATCATCCTGTTCATTTTGGATTATCAGATAGGATATATCATCAAAGGTCTCTAGATTACCAAAATTAAAATTTCGAAACTCTTCTTTCATTACCTGCTTAATATATTCAGGGGGATATTTACTGTTTTCAAAGAATATTTTATTTTTCCTATTTAGAAAAAGCTCATTTTCTACCATATGCTCGGACAATCCGTCTGTATTAACAAAAATTGTAGATCCTTTCATTAGCTTTGCGACCTTTGGCCCAAAACACATAGCTTCAATATCGATTGTATTAGATATAGGAGGCCCTTCGCTATTTAGTTCAAGATATTTATCTTCTTTAGCACAATTACTGTAATACATAAGTATGGGTTCCTGAAATCCAGCCCCGGTATAACTAAGTTCGTAAGTTTCTAAATCCAAAATTCCTATAATAATGCTGATAAAATAATCATCCGGGTATTCATCTTGTTTAAACTGTTTGTACAAATGCTCTAGTATTTTCCCTACACATATGTTATCAGGCTTTAAGGTAATATAACTGTCTATAGCTTCCTTAATGAATGCACTAATTAGAGCTGCTTCAATTCCATGACCTGTAACATCAGATAGATAAAAAATTAGCTTATTATTAATTTTTGTAAAATTATAAAAGTCTCCTCCCATAATTTTTGCAGGTTGATAATAAGCAGCAATTCTGATACCTTCTATGTCAGGTAAGCTTTGTGGTAAAATTGCCTTATGGATTTTTTGGGCTTTGTTAACTTCTTTACCGAGTTTTTCATACAAATTTTCTGCTTCTAGTTTTTTAATTTCCAATTCTTTTTGATTTTCTTTTAACTTATGTTCTATTTCTTTTCGATCAGTTATATCCAAAAATGAACTCAGATAATTGTAGTTATCTAATTTAGTCACATGAATATCCATCCATCTACTTTTCCCCTGTTTGGTAATAACTAACACTTCTCCACTTGTATATCCTTTTTCTTGTAAAATATTCATGCTTTGTTTAACTTCATCGATGTATCTTTCATCTGTAAGATCCAATAGATTAAAATTTAATAATTCTTCTCTAGAATAGCCAAGTAGTTCATGCCCTTTAGTGTTTGTATCTATATAATTACCATTTTGATCTATCAGGTGTATCCCAGCAGGTGAATTATCAAAGTATTTTTTTAGGAGCTGTTGATTTTCTTTTAATTTAGCTTCGGCATTTTTATATTCAGTCACATCTGTGATGTATCCATGCCAGATAACACTGCCATCTAGTTGTTTTTCTGGTCTTGCACTTCCTTTTAACCATCTTGTACCTTTAGATGGTAAGTTTACCCTGTATTCTTGTTCCCAGACTGTCATTGTATTGTATGATCTTTCTATTGAACTAACAACTTCATTGTAATCTTCTTTATGTAACCTTTCATAAACTTTGGTAGCATCAGTTTTTATCTCTTCGGGTTTTACCTCATAGATATGCCATATTCCATAACTAGCAAAAGGAAAACATGATGTACCGTCAAGAAAAACCTGATACTGATAAATGGCGCCAGGAACTTGCTCGGATAGTTTTTCCAAAAGTTCATCTCGTTTTAGTAATTTTTCTTCTGTTCTTTTTTGATCAGAGATATCAGTAGATACACCCAATGTACCAGATAAATCGCCTTTATCATCAAACAAAGGTTCTAAAGTAAAAATAGCGGGAAACATTTCACCATTTCTTCTGACGAGTTCTGTTTCAATGGTAAAGCCTTTTTTGTCAAATTTAAGTTTTTCTATATACTCGGATAATTTTTTTGCATCTGAAGGCTCATGAAGTGGGCTTACACATTTTCCTATAACCTCTTCTCTATTATAGCCAAATGTAGTCTCAGCCCCGGGGCTAAACTCTTCGATTGTTGAATTTAAGTCAGTAACTATTAATGAAACACTTTTGGCAGCACTTACTATTGAGCGAAACTTTTTTTCACTTATTTTTAAAGCTTTTTCTATCTCTTTTTGTTTTGTAATATCTCGACCTGAACCGATAATTTTAATCACTGTATTATTTACAATTACCGGAGACAAAACAGTATGATAGATTTTTTTGTCTTTTGATAGCTGTAATGTTTCTTCATAATCAATTTTTTCTTTAAGCCTACAGCATCTTGTATAGTTTTCAACTACTTGTTTGGCTGTTTTTTTGTCAAGGACTTCATAAGGAGTTTTCCCTCTAAGTTCTTCTAAAATTAAGCCTGTCAATTCTTGATGCTTTTTGTTATTTCTTTCAAAGTAAAAAGTCTTTTCATCTTTTACATTTATTACAAATACAGCATCATGTGTGTTTTCCATAATTATTTCATATTCTTTTGAAGAAGTTATATCTCTAAAAATAGTGGTAAAATAACCTGGTTTATGACTATATGCAGAAATTTCATACCAACGTCCAAGGGGTTTTGAGTACTGTTGAAATTTATCACTAATTTCACCATTTAATGCAATTTCACCATACTTTTTTATCCAATCAAAACCATTATCTTTAATATCCGGCAGCACCTCTGTGACTTTTTTATTAATAATTTTATCTTTTAACAAACCAGTCATTTCTTCAAAAGCAGGATTAACATCAAGGAAAATATAATCAGTGGACACACCATTATCATCTGTAACTATTTGATGATATGCAAGGGCATCCGGGAAATTTTTTATCATTAAATTATAATAATCTTTTGAGATATTATCTTCAGACACATAATCACCCCCAAATTAAAAAAATTAAAAAAATTTAATCGTTAGATTAGTTGATAATAACTAAAGCCCGGTTACAATAACATCAAGTAACCGGGCTTATAAGTAAATATTAATTAAATATAATTAAGTCACATAATGCTTGTAAACTTTAAATTATAATTCTAATCGCGTTTTTAATCACGCTTTGCTATATTTAATTAATAACATTATAATAAATTTTGTAGATTTTATCTATACAAATAACAAAATAAATAACAAATTAATCAAATATATTTTAAGAAAATTTCTACTAACTCAGGGTCAAATTGTTTCGCGGAACATCTTTTGAACTCATCTATAATTTCTTCCCGAGAAAGAGATTCTTTGTAGGGTCTTCCACTGCTCATAACTTCATAAGCATCTGCTATAGCAACTATACGAGCTAATATAGGTATTTTCTCACCTTTTAATCCCCGGGGGTAACCACTTCCATCAAAGCACTCGTGATGTGCAAGAATATCTTCTGCTATATGGGCGTATTCTTCTGTAGCTCTCACTATCCTATATCCTGTTTCTGGATGCTTCTTTATAATATCCCATTCTTTTTCTGTTAAAGGTTCTTTTTTCATCAATATATCTTTAGATATATTGATTTTACCTATATCATGTATTTTAATTAATTGTTTTAACCTTTCAAGGTCAGTATTAGAAAGTTTAGTATCCTGAGCGATTTTCAAAGCTATATCTTGCATTCGTCGGGCATGTTCTTTGGTTTCATAGCTTTTAGCTTCCAAACCTTCTAGTAATGAATTTATAATATTCCTTTTAGTTTCTTTACTTTCTTCAAGTTTATTATTGTACATTATATCTTCTGCTTCCTGAATAATTAGTTCCCAACTTTTGTCAAGTTTATCCTTTATTACAGCTCCTAAAGATAAGGAGACAGGTATATTCTCTACGTAAGTGTCTTTGCTATTTTCTTTTATTCTTTTACTGATATTGTCCGTGTCTTCTTTTGTGACTTGAGGAAGAAAGATTACAAATTCATCGCCACCCCAGCGAGCAATTATATCTTCTTTTCGACATGAGTTTATTAAAATTTTAGCTGCATACTTTAGCATATCATCGCCTACTTTGTGTCCATAGGTGTCATTAGTCAACTTTAACCCATTTAGGTCAACCATTATAATCCCAATTGGCAGCTGTCTTTTAGTCTCTAGTCTTTTCATCTCTTCTTCCAAAAAGCGGCGATTATAAAGGCCGGTTAGACTATCATGAAAACTTAAATAACGTATTTTTTCTTCAGCTTCTTTTCGTTTGGTGATATCAAAAATAACCATTACTATACCATCAATTGTCCCTTTATAGTCTCGTTTTGGAGCAAGAGAAAAATTTACGGATATATTTGAACCATCTTTTCTAAAACAACTAAGTTCCAAATCTTTTGTGATATTACCTTCTAAAGCACTTTCACAATAACTGTATAAAATATTATCCGGATCATTAAGGTATAAAAATAGTTCTTTTTCTATTACATCTTTTTCGGACCATCCAAGGAGGTATTCAGCAGCTGAACTCCAACTTTTTATATAAAAATCTGTATCAATAGAGATAACAGAAACTGGAGAAGCATGGAGAATAGTTCTGTATTTTTCTCCTAGTTCTTGTAAATCTTTCTTATCCTTTATCTGGGATGTTAAATCCGTTCCGTTTAAGATATGATATTTTATAACACCATCTTTTACATTTAAAGCATTATATTTCCATAATATTGTCAAGACTGTATCGTTTTCGTTCTTGTTTATAAGTTGAGTTTCCAGTTCGAGAGGGTATTGATCTGGCCTGAGCATCGAAAAAAAAGATTTATACAATTCTTTTTCTTCAGGTAAACAAAAAAGTTCCCAGTAATATTTGCCCCTTGCTTTTTCTAATTCAAATCCTGTTATATTTTCACATGCTTTATTGTAATACTCAATTTTACCTTTTTGGTCTAATATTATTATAAGATTATCTAAATAGTCGGTTATAATAGAGTAAAAATTGTATTTATTATCAGTATCTTTATTATTCATAAGTTCTACCTCCAAATATATGAATATCTATTCTAAAACCTTGGTTATAGTTAGATTAAGATGTTTAGAAAGGTCGAGATCATAAGGACTTGGATGAGGGGCTAAGTCTTCACCTACATATATAATTCTTACCACCGGCCGAAGGGTTAGTTCAGAGTTGTTAGCAATTACTAGGCCGCTTTCTTTATTACTTAACAAAACGTGGGTTCCTATAGGATAAGCGGCAATACAAGTAAGAAAATACTTTAATATTTCTAGATTGAAGTTAGTTTGGCCCCAACTCGCTAACATTTCTACTGCTTCATGTGGTTGATAAGCATTTCTATATGGCCTTACTGATGTCAAAGCATCATACACATCTACAACACCTGCAATCTGTGCCAAATAATATATTTTTTGGTCTTTTAAACCTTGAGGATAGCCCTGCCCTTGAAAACGTTCATGATGTTGTAAAATTATTGCACCAGCGCGGGAATCAAAGATTGATGTGTTTTTAAACATTTCATACCCGTAGATCGGATGTCGTTTGATAGATTCGTACTCTTCTTCAGTTAGGTTACCACTTTTATTAATTATAGCTTCTGGTACAGCTGCCATTCCTATGTCATGGAGTAAAGTTCCTGTTGATAAGAGTTTTAGATTTTCATTATTTAAGTTCATTTTTACCCCTACAAGAGTTGCTAGAACACAACAGTTAACACTATGTGCAAAAACATATTCATTAAGTGTTCTTAAATCTTGAAGCTGCGCTGTCAGTTCTTTGTTTTCTAAAAGTTCTTCAATAATCTGAGAAACTGCTTTAACAATATCATTATCTCTTAGGTTAATTCCTTTTTTCTTTGAGGTACTCTTTGAGGTACCCATTTGTATATCATTCATAATATCCGAAACCAAAGAATGTGCTTCGCGGCGTGTTTCATCCGTTATTATATCATTTACTTCAATATCTCCCATTCTGCTATCCTGGATATAAATTTGATTTATCCCCAGCTGTTTTAAATATGTTAAATACTGTGGTTTTATTTCCACTCCTGCTTTTAATAGTACTTGACCATTACTTCCAAAGATGGATTTTGCTAATGTCATTCCTGTTCGCACAGAGTCTAATGAAACTTTTCTCAAAACAAAATCACCTTCTCTTTCACTGGTTAAATGCGTTTATATATCTTCCTTCTTATATAACTTTCAAAAATATATCTACTAGTTCAGGATCAAACTGGGTGCCTCTGCATCTTTTAAATTCTTTAACGATTTCTTCAGGGCTCATAGGGGTTTCATTCTTCATTTGTTAACTTTTCTTTTTTGGTAAGTATACTTTCAGGCATGTTTATTTTACCTATGTCATGTAAGGTTATCAAAATTGATAAGCGGTTAAGTTCAGATATGGGAAGACCAAGCTTTTTACCTATTTTTCTAGCCACTTCTTGCATCCTGCGGGTATGCTTACTCGTCTCGAAGCTTTTTGCTTCTAATGTTTTTAACATATTATTTAATACAGCACTTCTAGCACTTTTGCTTTCGACTATCTTCTGTTTATACATATCATCTTCTGCTTCTTTCATTATAGTTGTTAAGCTTTTGTTAGCCTGGTTCATAGTTGAATTTCCTAGTGCCATGGAGATAGGAATATCTTTTACAAAATTATTTCGGCATTTATCTATAACAAAATTGCAGATATCATTTGCTTCTATTTCTGTTGATTTTGGAAGAATAATAACAAACTCGTCTCCTCCCCATCTTGCTATTAAACCTTTTTTCCGGCAGGATTCTTTTAATATTTTTGCAGCTCTTTTTAATACTTCATCTCCAATTTTATGTCCATAAGAATCGTTAATCATCTTCAAACCATTGAAGTCAGCCATTATAATACTTAAAGGTATTTGTTTTTCATTAATTAGCTCTTCAAAATTTTCTTTTTGTCAATAATAACTTCAAGACATATTATAGGATCAGGAAATTTTTCAAATAGAGATAAGATCCTTTGTCATTCCATCACTCCTCATTTCCCACATAAATAAGTAAAATAAACTATAGTCAACATAATGATGTTTTTATTTAAATATAAATAATTCTACTTTATTGATATAAAATCCTGCTAAAACTTGGTAATATATCACAATCTTTTTGGATTTTTTTCAAATATTGACAAAAAATAACCACCTCGATTAGGTGATTATTAATATAATTTTATTTTGTTGTAAAAATATTAATATTTACTTGCTAGTAATCTTTTTAGGTAAAAATTTGCTTAATTTTTTGTACATGCTATCAGGAACTTCACTTTCTAATTCATAACTAGACAAAAAATGTGTAACTAATAATAAGAATATTAACTCATGAGAATTAAGCTGTACTTTTGGAATTTCTATATCGCTCACTAATCTTAAGCCATTACAGTTTTTGATAGGAATTCCTGCATCTTCAATGATATTAACATCTCTTCTAATAGTTCTTTCTGATACCTCAAACTCTTCTGCCAGCTCTTGGTATGTTATTCCGGGCTTATTCCTTACAATTTCAACAACTGACATAACTCTTAATAAGCGATCTAGTTTCATATTAACACCCCACACCCCAGTTAAAATTATTAGATTAGTTAGCTACATTATTTTAATTCTTTTCTATATGGTAAAATCCTCCTAGAACATCAAGTATTTTTTAAAATTTTCAAAATGATTTTATAATTAAGTTAAGTTTGACTTTTATTAATATTTGCGCAAGTTAACACTAAAAAAGCAGGTGACTTAACATATTTTGGCGAATATATTAAAATAAAATATTTCAAAATCTAAAAAGAAAGTGTGGTGATGTTAATGAATATTTTAGTTTGTACAGATGGTTCAGAACAAAGTTTTAATGCTATCAAAAAAACTGCAAAAATTGCAGAAAATTTAAAAGAAGCCACCATATCTATCCTATTTGTTTTTGACCCTGCCCCATTAAACACAGAAACTGAAGGATTATCAATCAGTAGGGTTCAAACCATTAAAAGCGAAAGAGGTCAAGAGGTACTTGAACAAGCAGAGGAGTTATTAAACAAATATAATATTAATATCGCAAACAAAATAGTTAGAGAAGGGCACCCGGTTAATGAAATTACAGATGAAGTCTCTCAAAACAATTATGACCTAGTAGTAATTGGCAATAGAGGAATAGGTAGAATCCAGAGTATGTTTTTGGGAAGCGTGAGCAGTGCTGTCGCCCAAGAAGCCAAAACTGACGTTATGATAGTCAAAAAGTAACAGATAATGTTAGTATCCCTACTATATGTTTTGGTCAGTTGACTAATTTGTATAGGATCCTTTTCCCAGGTTATTTAGCGGATAATACAATCAATCCGCAAACTTCTGGGTAAACATAATACCGTGCCTTCCACCCTGAACAGCACCTATACCTACACGCTTAAACTCTGAACGTAGTATATTTTCTTTGTGACCGGGACTATCCATTAGTCCCTGGTGTGCCATTGGCACTGAAGGGGCAACAGCAAGGTTTTCACCTGCATAAATATAATTCACCCCACCATCAGACATCCTATCAAAAGCTGTGACCCCTTCTGGGCCTACGTGGGAAAAATATCCCCTCTGAAACATGTCTTTAGAGTGCTTTCTTGCAACATCTCTTAATGTTTCATCCATAACTAGTTCTTGTTGTCCTCTTTCCTCTCTTTCTTTATTTACGAGCTGAAGCATTTTTTCTTCTGCTTCTGGGTCAACTTCTGGGTTTTCAACTGTATAATTAAGCTCTATAAACTCATCCTCTGTTGTCTGAATTGTAAAAAATCCTATTGCATGTCTAAGTGGCTCTCCAAAAATATTACTTCCGATAGTGGTGATAACAGTAGAATATTCCAAAAATTTAGGTCCAAAATGGGACTGTTCAGCCCTTTGAGAGGTAAATACCGGTACCGGCATTGAGATAAGAAGTGCAACTACAAGGGTTATTATAATCAAACCCTGTAAAAAACCAGGTATAACCCCAAGGGTTTTGTTTACAGTTGAGTCCCGCAACAGTTTTGGAACCAGTCGGTATATAAATAATGAAATTAAATTATATAAAACTGAAACCACAGCCCATATTATCAAAAAGGCTATAGCTCCTGAATAAATTTGGGAGATACCAAGCTCCTCAATAAAACTTCCCAGTGGAATATAAAAAATCAGTGCAGCTAAAACTGAAACAATAATTCCCCCAAGTTCTATTACAGAGGATATAAAACCTCTCTTTGCACCTATAACAATAAAAACTACTATGAAAGCTATAATTAATATGTCAAAAATATTCATTTATTATGCTCCTTTCTTGACTACAATATTATTTTAGAGCATTATTATGAACAAAATCAAATAAATTTATTATTTTCATAAATTTATTTACAAGTTTAGGGAACTGCCTTCAGATGAATATAATTCATGTTGATTATAATTCTTAAAGAAGGATTTTAGTTGATTTATTAGAAAGTTAACTATTATATTATTAAGCTTGTATTAGATCATGTTAATGGGGGGATTTAAATTGATTTATGACTTAGTTTTGAAAAACGCCAGAATTGTAGATTATAGCAGCCAGTTAAATGATATTATGGACATTGGAATTAAAGATAATAAAATAATAGAAATAAGTAGGGATATTATAACTACCTCTAAGAATCATATTGATCTATCAGACAAAATAGTGATTCCAGGAATTATAGATGTTCACGTACATATATCTAGTTTATTAGGTGGTCCTGAAGGACACAAAATGATGGCGAAGTCTGGTGTTACTACCGCAATAGATTTTGCTGGACCATTAGAAAGTGTGATCCATTCCTTATATAACAAAGGTAGTGGACTAAATATTGGCTGCTTAGAGTCGTTAAGGCCAGGGTATAATTTGTCATCTGATGCTGACAAATCACAAGTTAAAGAAGTTATTGATGACACTCTTAAACAGGGAGCTATGGGAATAAAAATTATGGGTGGTCACTACCCTTTGAGTAAAGAAACCACTAAGTATATATTTGAGTATTGTAATGAGAAAAAGGTTATAATCGCATTTCATGCAGGAACTCTTTCTTCTAGAAGTGATTTGAGAGGATTTAGAGAAGCTGTAGAATTAGCAGGAGATTACCGTGTTTATATCCCTCATGTAAATAGTTATTGTAGAGGGATGACAAAAGAACCTCTCGATGAATTAAAGGAATTGCTCCAAGAATTGAGCAGTAACGACAATATCATCTCCGGCTCTTACCTGGCCAAAATAAATGCAACTAGTGGTTACTGTACTAACGGAGAGCCCCTGAGTAAAGTAACACAGAACTGCCTAAAAATAGGAGGATATGACCTAACTAAAAAGGGGTTAGAAAAAGCAATTACAGATGGCTTTGCTATGGTTAATGCTATCAAAAATGATGAAAAAATATTACTCAAAGGCGAAAATGGAGTTCAGTACTGGCTAGATAATAAGACTGATACCACTGTAAGTTTTCCCGTTAATTTGATGGATGTTGCGTATCTTTGTGCAACATCAAAAGATAAGAATGACGAATTCATAGTCGATATGATCTCTACTGACGGTGGTGGGATTCCACGTAATGTGTCATTACATCAGGCGTTATTACTTGTTAAGTTTGGTGCTTTTAGCATATTAGATATGGCTAATAAGATGAGTTACAAACCAGCAAAAGTTTTTGGATTTGAGAACAAAGGTTTTATCAAAGAAGGTGCTGATGCAGACTTAACAGTTATTGATTATGACAAAAACAATGCTTATATGACAATTGCTGGTGGAAATATAATCATGATTGACGGTACTGTTATTGGAGAAAAGGGTACATTATATACTACTGATTTTTGTGATAAAGAATTTGGTAACATAAAAACATCAAAAATCGATAGAGATTCGTTCTATTTAGATGCCTAATACACAACCAATTCTATGAGGGTTTTGTAGAGAAATGAATGAAATATTCTATAGTTTATATTAACATAGACTTGAGGTGATAAAAATTAATATTTTATTAATTATAATAATCTTAATTAATATAACAGGGTTTGTTTTAATAGGCTTAGACAAAAAAAGAGCGGTAAAAAACAAATGGAGAATACCAGAAAAAAATTTATTATTTATAGCTGTAGTTGGTGGTTCACCAGGTATTTTTATTGGCATGAAAGTATTCAGGCACAAAATTAATAGAAAAGTTTTTAAATACTTTATTCCATTTTTAATACTGCTTCACCTGTTTGTATTTAAAAAATTATTTGAATATCATGCAGGGATTTTTTAAAAAAAATATAATTTAATTATGAAAATAATTTAACTCAAACTAAAATATGGAGGTAGAACTTATGAAAACATTAGAGCGAATCAGTAAAGTTGCAGGAGATTATTTTGCAGTGTGGGTTATTATTGTTGCTGTATTAGCTTTTTGGGCGCCAGCCTCATTCCAGGGCATACCTGAGAGAATACCTCTTTTACTTGGAATTATTATGTTTGGTATGGGAATGACCTTAAAAACTGAAGATTTTAAAAGAGTTCTATCACAACCTAAGTCAATCATTGTTGGAGTTATAGCTCAGTATACTATAATGAGTCTAGTTGCTTTTGCTTTAGCTACTATAATGAACCTGCCACCAGAACTTGCCGTTGGGATGGTCCTTGTTGGTACCTGTCCCGGAGGAACAGCGTCTAATGTAATGGCTTATCTTGCAAAAGGAAATGTTCCAGTTTCTGTATCTATGACTTCTATATCAACCATTCTTGCACCATTACTTACACCAATCATTACATTGGCTCTTGCAGGTCAGTGGCTTCCTGTAGCTGCTGGTGATATGTTTATTGAGATAGTTCAAATAGTAATATTACCTATTGTGCTTGGTATTATTGTTAGAAGTTTATTCAGCAAAATTGTTGAAAAAGCTATTAAAGTCTTACCATTAATAAGTGTTCTTGCTATCGTCGCTATAGTAGGTGGTGTTGTTTCTGTAAATACAGAAGAGCTAGTTACAAGTGGCGTCTTAATTTTTCTTGCAGTTATTTTGCATAATATTATTGGGTTATTTATTGGATATAGCATTGGTAAATTCTTTGATATAGATGAAGCATCAAGAAGAGCAATATCTATCGAAGTAGGTATGCAAAACTCTGGTCTTGCATCATCTCTTGCCATGGCTCATTTTAGCCCATTGGCTGCTTTACCAGGTGCAATTTTTAGTGTTTGGCATAATATTTCTGGTCCACTTCTTGCTACTTATTGGGCAAGAAAATCGGATAGAGAATAAGCATCTTTCATTATTTTAAGTTGTAAGATTTCAATTTGATAAGGGGCTGTCCCAAAATTTGGGGTTTAGCCCCTTATTTTTTTATGTTCTTTTAAGTTTTTTTAATAGTATCTTTGTTATTGCCTCGTTTTCATTTGAATTTAATTACAAACTATCTCCAAAATCTTCTTTAAACTTTTGATAAAGTTCATCTGGCCAATCAGTAATTGGCTTTAACCTTCCAAAGAAAAACCTTAATACCCTTGGCTCATCAACAAATTTTAGCCCGCCAATTAACTTACGATTTTCATAAAGCCAGGCAATACGATCAACTGCATACTTGATTTGAGACAGTGTAAAGACCCTTCTAGGCAAAGCTAAACGGAGAAGCTCCATATGAGCGAGAGTATCATTTCCATCTTTATCTCTTTCTTCAGATAATGTACCACGCTCCATCCCACGAACTCCGCTTACAAGATAAAGGGCAGAAGCAAGTGCGCCAGCAGGATACTTGCTTTGGGGGATATGATCAACAAATTCAATAGCATTCAAGTGACAACCTAAGCCTCCCGGTGGTGTTACAACAGGAACTCCTTTTTTCTCTAGCTCTTCAGTCATATATTTTATGAATTTTGGTCCTTGTTCTATAATCCCTTCATCCATAGTTTCATCAAGTCCAACAACAATTGCTTCCATTTCGCGAACTGACATACCACCATAAGTAAGAAACCCTTCATAGAGAGGAACGTATTCACGCATCTGCATATAAGCTTCTTCATCATTCATGCACATGCCACCGCCACGGGCACAGCCAAGCTTACGAGCTGAAAAATAAATTATATCCGAAAGGTCAGAAATAGCCTTAGTTATCTCTTTTATACTCATGTTTTTACACTTTTCTTCTCTATTTTTTATGAAATATAAGTTATCCTGTAACAAACTAGCATCTAGTACAAGTTTTAAGCCAAAATCATCACAAACTTTTCGTACTTCTTCTAAGTTTTGAAGTGAAAAAGGCTGCCCACCTATAAGATTAGCGCCAGCCTCCATCCTTACAAATGGAATTTTATCAGCACCCTTTTCTTCTATCAAATCACGTAATTTTTTAATATCCATATTGCCTTTAAATGGGTTTTCACTTTTTGCAACTAAAGCTTCATCTAAAAATAGTTCCTCTACAATGCCACCGTTAATAGTAATATGTGCTTTAGTGGTAGTGAAATGGTAATTCATAGGTATAACTGAATCCTGAAAAACGTAATTTTGAGATAATATATTTTCACATGCTCTACCCTGGTGCATTGGCAAAAAATATTTTTTACCAAAGAGTTCTTGTATTTTGTTTTCTAATCTTGTAAATGTTTCAGACCCTGCATAACTATCATCAGCCTGCATCATTGCTGCCTGCTGATTATCACTCATGGCATTGACTCCACTATCAGTTAGCATGTCTAAGTAGACATCGCGATTTTTTAACAAGAAAGTATTGTAGCCAGCTTCATTGATTGCATCAAAACGCTTTTCAATTGGAAGCAAATTTAGTCTTTGTACTATTCTAACTTTGTGCATTTCAAGAGGTACATTTTCCCCGTAAAAGAATTTGACATTGTCGTCCATTTATATTCACTCCTGTCTTAAATTATTAAATACACTGCTGAAATCATGACCAAAATTCTATAATTATAAAGTTTTTTCCTTCTAATAAAGCAAATAAAGCAAAAATTCAGCGCATGGTTCATTAACCGGGAGGAAAAATAAAAATAATCAGCGAAATATAGCAGGGTACATATTGATATAGACTCTAGGAGGGAAATAAATTGAAAAAAATTGAAAAAGCTCTTATGCATGGTTTGTTTGTTCATTTGCACCACAATATTGATAAAGCAATTGATTTTGGTAAGTTCAAAACGCTAAATGATAAGGTGAACGAAAATTGGCCAAACGCCCTTGTAGTAGGACCCGATGCCGATGATGACGCCGCAGTGGTTGATGTTTCTGAAAAAGGGGGCCTGATTGCAGCTAAAATGGAGAGCCACTGTTCGCCTTGTGTCCCAAGACCGTATGATGGTTCTGCAACAGGTGCTGGTGGTGCTATGAGAGATGTTGTAGCAATGGGTGCTAGACCTTTATTTTTATTAGACTTCATTGGTACAAGACCCTTAGAAGATGAGGTTATTATTGGACCCTGCGGTTTTCAGGGAAAATGCACATGTGGTAATTGCAAAGTGACCACAAGCCAGGAAAGACTTGATATAATGCTACAGGGTATTAGGGATATGTGTGATAATATGGATGTTTTTGTTGCCGGTGGAGGGTTTTCTACATCGTTTAGTGATATAGTACCTGCAGTTGTAGTGTCCGTAATTGGAAAGTTGGTTACAGAAAAACCACTAACTAAGCCTGCCAAATCAACAGGAGACAAACTTATTATAATTGGTAAAACCGGAAACGATGGAAACGATACATTATATAGAGCTGGACTTGTAGAAGAAATGTTACCTGCCCAGGCACTTTTTGAGGAAGAAAGAGAAACCATGGAAGCTAGTTTAGCAGCTTTTAAAACAGGAAAGATAAATGCTTGTTCTGATCTTGGGGCTGCAGGTGTAGGTGCTGCAGTATGTGAATCTGCCCGTTTTGGAGGCCTTGGAGCAAAGGTAGATTTAACAAAAGTGCCGGTCAAGGTAGATAATATATCTCCTGAGGAAGTTCTGATTTGTGAAACTCAAGCTAGAATGTTAGTCCAGGTTTCACCAAACGATGTAGATGAAGTTTTAGAAGCTATTAAGTCCCAAGACAGTAATGTTGCTACAGCTGTAATTGGTGAAATGACAGATGATGAAAAGGTTGTATTTGAATACAACGGCGAAGAAGTTGCAACAATTCCAAACAATCCATCTGAGGAAACTATTGAAAAGCTAAAAGAGTAGAGCAATTATAGTACAAAAAAAGGATTACCCTGCATACTTAGTACTGTTGTAGCAAGGTAATCCTTTTTTATTTTCCAAAGTTTAGTATTTAATTAAATTATACTTACTTAATCAATGGAGATAGTTCTTTGAATTCCGGGGTTCCTGCTTCTTTCATTAGATCAAAAAATACGCTTTCGGTATTAATGATTACTGCTCCCATTTCCTGCATTAAAGCTAAGCCATTGAAATAATCTTCTTTTTTCCTCGAACAGACCCCATCATTTACCACAAAAACTTGATATCCTTCTTTTAACAAATCTCTTACTGTCTGATAAACACATACATGGGTTTCCATTCCTGATACTATTATTTTCTTTTTACCATTTTCTTTTAAATAACTTAATAATTCCTCCGTACAGCTTGAAAAAGTCATTTTTTCAAACACTTTTACCTGATCAAAGTATTTTGTTACCCTTTCAACTGTTCTTCCCAGGCCTTTTGGATATTGTTCTGTAGCTATTACAGGCATGCCTAATTTGTTAGCTATCTGGGTTAATATATTAGTTTTTTCAATAATTTGATTGCCATATTTCATTGATGGAAGTAGTTTTTCTTGAATATCGATCACCATTAGTAAAGATTCTTCTTTTTGATATAATATTTTTCCATGCTAATAAATTCCACCTCCCCAAAATTATTTTATCTTATACTTCTTATAATTCTTATACTTCGATATTTGTTAATTAGTTCCTTTATAAAATAAAAAACTGTTGAAGCAAAATGCCTCAACAGTTATTTATCAAAAAACTCATCTAATTTTTTTGAATCAACATCAAAGGAAACGTTGCTATCAGGATTTACTTCTTCGTACATGTAATGAGGAAGCCGGTCTGCACCTTCACTATAACCTGCTTTATTATTAAATTCTTTTTCGAGAAGTAAGATTTTTTCACCTAACTCTCTTAAATATTCTTCACTTTTTTCTCCTCCAAGGCGAGCATTCAAAGCTTCAACTAAAGACTTTTGATTTGCTCCAAGTCCTCCAACGGTGAAAAGACAAATACCCAAGGCATCAATTGCAGTAGATAAAAGCTGTGACTTTTTTGATAAATCAATTTGTGGTTCTGGGTCTTTATGGTCAACATTTGCTCTAACTGTATTACCTGCAGTATGATCTGCTCCCATAGGAGAAGTAGCATATGTCACACCTAACCCTTTAATTGACCTTGGATCATACGCGGCAAATGATTGCCCTTTGACAGTAGGGATTCTCTTAGATCCAAATACCTGACCGGTTGTTAATGCTCCTGAACCAATAATTCTACCGATAAGGCTTCCTTTATCTATTTCTTGTAAAAGCTCTTTTGCTTTTTCATAATCGCCAAACTCACATACATCTTCGTCCATCATAACCCCTATTGCTGCTCCCACCTCAATGGTGTCAACACCTACATCGTTACATATATAGTTCAGATGGGCTATCTTATCCAAATCACCTATTCCCAAATTAGAGCCCAAAAGTCCAATGGTTTCATATTCTAAAGGAGCTACAATGGTTTCACCCTTTTCATCTGGGTATATATTAGAACACCTAATAATACATCCTGGCATACAAGGGTGGCTTGGACTCCCGTCTCCCCCTCTTTTTTCAATAATATCTCTCAAGTATTCACCATTTATTTTGTCTGCTTCACTAAATTTGCCCCTAGAGAAGTTATAAGTTGGAAGTCCACCCAAAGCATTAGTAACATCAACCATAGCAGGGGTACCATAATCCCTATAAGTTGGTGTAGTGGGCGCTTCTTTTACGACTTTATTTAACTCTTTCACCCAGTTTTTATATTCTTCAGTTAATTTTTCTCTTTCACAACCTTCATCATTCACTATAATTGCCTTTAATCCTTTAGTACCCATTACAGCTCCAAGGCCACCACGACCATTCATCCGACTAGGATTATCGTCCATATCCAAATTAGCAATACATGCGGTTGAAAGCTCTTTTTCTCCAGCACTGCCAATAGTTATTAAAGCACTGCCCGGATATTTTTGTAATAGCTTTTCACTAAGTTCATAATTGTTCATTCCTCTACATTCTTCAGCATCCTCCAGCCTTGCTCCATCTTTATCAATTACTAGGTTATATAGTCCTTTTTCTGGCTTTTCTTCCACTATTATGCCCCTGTAACCAAGTCTTGCGATTTTGTGTCCGGTTGTTCCTCCTGCATTAGACTCTTTAATCCCACCCGTAAGAGGGCTCTTAGCTCCAATTGATAGCCTACCCGAGCAAGTAAGATTTGTACCTGCAAAAGGACCTACCGCAAATATTATCTTATTCTCTCCACTTAAAGGGTCGCAGTTAGGATTTACTTCCTGACTAACTACATGGGAAGTTAAAGCTCGTCCTCCAATACGTTGAAGTTCATTATTTAATTGTTCGTCTGTAATTTTTCCTTCTTTCATGTTAACCCGCAAAAGCATGTTTCCACCCCCAAATCATAACAAGATCAATTAATTGTAAATTGTAATAAACAAAATAAGAGTAAAAGTTCCGTGTAATTATGCATATGACACGGAACTTTTAATTTATTTATTACTTATTTATTACTTCTCTTCATTTTCTTCATCTTCTTCATCAATTCCTTCTGCAAGTGCAGCATCTTCTTTTTCGAATTTGCCTCCATATTCTATGATGAAGTAAAGAATAACTCCTGAGATCAATCCCTGTGCAGGACCAACTATAGCTATTATACCTGCCATTACTATCGCTACAGATCTTTGTTCGTTAGTCTGTAGAAGCCTCATTCCAATATTACCACAAACTACAACCTGAACTGCCATTGTTATACCAAAGAATATATCAAAAGCTGGCTTGATAAGTGTAACAAGAGGCATAAGCATAACTGCTATAACTGTTGCAGCTCTAAATGTACCAAGTCCATCCCAAATTGAATCCATAGTCTTTTTACCCATTTTATATCTTTCTGTTATAGGCACAAGCCCAGCTGCCCAAAGGGGTCCGTTCATAGGCACCCATGGTGTGAATAAAGCCATAAGTCCATTTCTTATACCATTAACCAGGTTTGATCTATTTGTATTTATTTCAATTGTTTCATCAGGCCTTTTTTCGCGGGATTCTCTAACAATATCCTGACCAAGGATCATATCTCCAAAGGCTATTACATAAGCCATTAAGGCCATAGGGATTGCCAAAACAAAAAGGTTAGCGTCAGGGACTCCTATACCAAAGACTGTATAGTTTTCAAAAACATGTCCAAAATTAAGCGGTGTAAAGCCCCATTCAATTTCTGGAATAGGAAGCTCTCTTATCAAAAAAGGTCCGGCAAAAATAGCAAATAACTGCGGTGGAACAATTCCAAGTCCTTTTAGAATTTTAAACCTACTGTCTCTTTCAGCAAGTTTAGTTAAAACTTTAGAGAATAGGAAGAAAAATGCTATGATAACGGAAATAGTTAATGTGACTGGTCCTTGCGGTATTCTATCGTTAATAACATTTAACGCTGCTGCAAAACCTGCACCAAGAATTATACCACCTCTGACAGAGATAGGTATTATATTTACCAGCTTGGCGCCAAGACCGGTCATACCCATAATAAAGAATAGTAAGGCTACAACAAGTTGCAATGCAATCATTGCATGAATTCTCTCGGGCCCAATTGCAAAATCAGATAAATAAGCAATCGTAAGCGGTAATGCCGGAGTAATCCACCCTGGAACTACTGGATCACCAAAGTGAGCTGGAACTGCATACATAATAGCGTTCACTACTGCAAATGTAAGTGCAATCTCAAAAGAGTCAACTCCAAGCACGTCAATTGTAATTGCAGTACCTGCACCTAGGCAAGCAACACCCAAAAATAAAGCTGCTAAAAACTCAGTCCATGCCCATTTGTAATGTACTAGTGGTAATCTGATCTTAAATGGTCCTAAAGGAAAATAAGGCTGTTCTCCTCCCTCTTCTCTTTTACGAAGAGGAAAAGTCTGTTTAGACATTTTATTCCCTCCTTTGGTTAATAGTAAAAAAAGTATGAGTTTATAAATTCTTCGACCTTACTTTAGTTGCAAATTCTATGCCAATAAATAAGATACTAAATAATTAATTTTTATTTAACTGACATGTCTTCCGACAAAAAGCGACATAATTAAACATTATAAAAGTTTTATAATCAAATAAACTTTTATAATGTTTAGAACTAAGATAAAATTTCCTTGCAGGGATTTGGCAATGTGTCAATATGGTACACTTGAACAATAAAAACCCGAGTCAGTGTTTCAAAACATCACACTTAACTCGGATTTTTAATAACTTAATATAACTCAATGTGTCATAATTGAACAGTTTTGTGTCAGATTAATACATTTTCGTTGTATACATCATTTGTCTATGCTGTACTTTTCCATTTTTCTGTACATTGTATTTCTAGAAACATTAAGAATTTTACTAGCTTCTTTGATATTTCCATCTGTATAATTTAATGTTCTTATTATTGCTTGTTTTTCTAGCTCATCCAAAGGTTGCAGAACAATATCATCTTTTTTACCTTCTATTGTCACATCTATTGTAAAATGCTCTTTTTTTAAAGTTTTTCCTTCAGAAAGTACAATAGCTTTTTCGATAACGTTACCTAGCTCTCTAATATTACCCGGCCAATCATGGTTTATCAAAATTTCCATAGCTCTTTTATCAATTTTTGGCGCTGGTAAGGATAGCTTTTTACTGATAACTTCAATTAGATGATTTGATAAAACTGGAATATCCTCTTTTCTTTCTTTTAGAGGTGGGATTTCGATTGTCATTACATTTAATCTATAATATAGATCTCTTCTAAATTTCTCCATTTGTACTTCGTTATAAAGATTCTTGTTTGTTGCAGAAATTATTCTCACATCAAATGGTACTGGCTCTTTTCCTCCTACCCTTGTAACCTTATTATCTTGTATAACTCTTAAAAGTTTTACCTGCATTTCTAAAGAAAGTTCTCCTACCTCATCTAGAAAAAGCGTACCACCATCTGCTAATTCAAATTTTCCTAATTTGCCACCTTTTAGGGCACCAGTAAAAGCACCTTCTTCATAACCAAATAGTTCACTTTCTATTAAGTCTCTTGGAATGGCACCACAGTTTATTGCAACAAAAGGTTTGTCGGCTCTTTCACTTGAATTGTGTATTGCCTGTGCAAAGAGCTCTTTCCCTGTACCGCTTTCTCCCTGTAAAAGTACAGTAGAGTTACTTCCTGCAATTTTTTTGGCAAGTTTTGTAGCCTCTAAAATTTTAGAACTTTTCCCTTTAATATCTTCAAAAGAAAATCTAGCATTAGAGCCTGTAACTTTGTTAATAAAGTTACTAACATTACTTTTTTCCTTCAAAGTTATTAGACTACCAATAAAACTGTTGTTTGATTTCAAAGAAGTAGTTTCAATTAAAAATCTTTTTTTGCCTTCTTTTGTATCTAGGGAAATCTCACCTTTGTTCTTACCTTTCTTACCTTTATTCTCTTTTATAATCTTTCTCAAATTATCCTTATATTCTAAATCAAGCATTTTAGCTGCTTTTTTGTTAATATGAATTATTTTATCATTATTATCTACAGCTATTACACCATCCGAAAAAGCTTCTATGGTAGCTAATAATGAATTGTTTAAATTCATCATCTTTTCATTTTTATCTTTTAAAAGTAATTCATTTTCAATCGCCTTAACGATGGAGATTACCATACCTAATGTATGTTTGTGGACTAAGTTATAATCTCCAGACAAATTAAGGGCTCCAACTAAATTCCCTTCCGGACTGTGTATAGGCGCTGAAGAACAGGTCCACTTATGAAATTGAACATTATAATGTTCAGCGCCAACAATTTGGATCGGTTTTCTTTCAGCTAGTGAATAACCTATACCATTTGTGCCAACTAGCTTTTCTGATCTACATGCACCAGGAACCAAAAAGTTTTTCTTAGCATTCTCAACAACATGATCATCTCCAACCATTTCTAATAAATAGCCATCTTTATCAGTTAAGATAACTACAAAGCCTGAGTTTTCTACTGATTGATGCAAAATCTCCATAAATGGAATACATACATCAATTAATGACTTGTTTTCTTTTAATTTCCTATTTAATTCCCACTCATCCAACAAGAGTTTTTTAAGATCTAATTCCGGATCTATTCTATTTCTTTTTGATCTCATCCATGAGTTCAAGATTTCAGGCCGTATAATATTATCTGATACTTGAGTACCTTTTTGAAACTTTGCCCATTCCCGTTTAATTTCAGATAGGCTATGCTTCAATATAATCACCTCATTATTTTATTCAGCGTAATTATTATATCAAGAAGTTCATATACATGCTATAGTTATCACTTGTTTAAATAATGATCTTGGTATAAAATTTAGTTAAGTTTTCAAAATATTTCAACAAAACCAGGTGGTTATTATGTATTACTTTGACTGTGAAATTTCAACTGATTACAAACAGCTTATACAAAATTTAGAACCCTTTACCTTTATTAAAGAAGATACCTTGAGAAGCTTTTTAGAAAAACTTCAGATTAGAAGATATCCCGAAGGTAGCTATGTGTTTCGACAAGGTGAATCTAATAAAGAGGTTATTTTTATTGTCCTTAAGGGAAGAATAGAACTATTAACAAAGGACAACCAAGGAAGACAAGTGAAACAATACGAAATAATACCTCATAACTTTTTTGGAACCCCTACTTTCTTCTCAGACGGCAGGTATGCACTATCTGCTAAAGTTGCAGAAACAACAGATTGTTTAATACTAGACAACGAAACTTTTAGAAAACTCGCTAGTGAAACTCCAAAATTTTCGCGCCACTTCAAAAAAAACCTTGGAGAACGACTTAAAAGCATATATGAAAGTTATATAACAGTAGAAAAAAACAGCTCATTAAGTCAATATTTTAAAAATAATAACCATTTATGGATTCCTATTGAAGAAAAAATGAAAAAACCTGTTGTAGTATGTAATAAAGAGGACTCAGTAAAAAGGGTAGCTCGAATTATGGAACACAATGATGTAAGTTCAGTTATCGTCCTAGATAATAACAACAAACTATATGGAATAATTACCGAAAAGGATCTAGTTCAAAATGTTATAGCTAATGAGATATCTCCAAAGTATAATAAAGCTGAAGGTATATGTCATGAAAATGTTATAACTTTGCCCCCTGACGAGTATATGTACAAAGCCCTTGTCTTAATGGTGAAGTATAGATTAAAGCACATGGTCATAACAGACCCAAATAATGAACCAATTGGAATTTTAAGTTTAAGGGACTTAATCAAATCAAAAAAGTTGGGAGCAATTTATATATCCAACAAAATCGATAAAGCAAAAGCATTTGATGACTTACTACACTCAAAGAACGACATAGATTTTCTAATGATAGAATTAGTAAAAGAAAGAACTAGTACAAGGATAACTTGTGAAATTATAAATGAATATTACGATCAGCTAAATAGGAAAATTATAAAATTAGCAGAAGATGAAATGATTCAGGAAGGGCATGGAGAACCCCCGGTAAATTATAGTTTCATAACTATGGGGAGTAATGGTCGTAGAGAGCAATTAATGATTACAGATATGGATAATGGAATTATTTATGCAGATCCTATCAAGCAAAATGAACAAGAAGTTAAAGATTATTTTTTAAAATTAGGAGAAAAAATTATTTTTGGATTAATTAAGTGTGGTTTTAACGAGTGTCATGATAACGTGATGGCTAATAACCCTAAATGGTGTCGCTCTTTTAAAAGCTGGAGAGCGCTTGTAAAAAGTTGGACTGATTCACCTAATGAAAAAAATACGAAATCCATGTCTATCTTTTTAGACTTCAGACATTTATACGGAGATAAGAAGTACTATGATTTATTGAAAAATTTTGTTTTAAGACAATTCAGAGAAAGTACTGTCGCTCATCACTATATTGTAAAAAATGCAATGACAACAAGACCTATAATTAGTACTTTCAGGAGAATAAAGGCAAAAAAGGATAGAGAATATGGCAGGTATATTGACCTTAAAGAGTCTGCCTGTGTTCAAATTGTTGACTCTATAAAAGTTTTTGCTTTAAGAGAAGGAATTATAGAAACAAACACTCATGAAAGATTATCCCAATTAGAAGAAAAAAATGTTTTTAATAAAGATCAGGCCAAATTCATACAAGCTGCTTATGAGACCTTTATGATGTACAGATTAAAAGAAAATGTTGAAAAGAAAGAAAGAAGAGAAGTACCTAATAATTATCTGTCTCTAAAAGACTTATCAGTATGGGAAACTAACAATTTAAAAGATTCGCTTTCTACAGTAGATAAATTACTTAATTTAGCCACAAAAAGCTTTCACGCTTATGTCTAAAAATAGCGCATTTATTCTAAGATTCAGCGCACTCAAAACGGTGCGCTTTTTTAATTTATTATTATACTTTTATAAGTATCAATTATTTGCTATAATAATAAAGTTAACTATATATGTAGGAGGAATACAAATTGGATATTAACGAGATTAAAAACATTGCTTTGATAGCACATGTTGATCATGGCAAGACCACCCTGGTAGATGGACTATTAAAACAAAGCGGGGTTTTTCATGAAAGAGAAAGTGTAAGTGAAAGAATTATGGACTCCAATGATCTAGAACGAGAGAGAGGTATTACCATATTATCAAAAAATACCGCTATTAAATATAAAGATACTAAAATTAATATAGTCGACACACCTGGACATGCAGATTTTGGTGGAGAAGTTGAAAGAATTCTTAATATGGTAGAAGGAGTTTTACTTCTTGTTGATGCTGTTGAAGGACCAATGCCTCAAACAAAGTTTGTGCTAGAAAAAGCTCTCTCCCTTGGACTAATCCCAATCGTTGTAATAAATAAGATTGACCGCCCTATGGCAAGACCTCAGGAAGTAGCCGATGAGGTTTTAGATCTTTTTTTTGATTTGGATGCTAAGGAAGATCAGTTAGATTTTCCTATTGTTTATTCAGATGCCCTAAAAGGGATTTCTTATTTAAATTTGAATGATGAAAAAAATATTAAAAATCCAACTCTTGAACCTTTATTTGAATCAATTTTAAGAGAGGTCCCTTCCCCAAATGTTGATCCATCAGGCCCCTTTCAGATGCTTGTGACTAGTACTGAATATGATAGTTTTTTGGGGAAATATGCTGTCGGGAAGATAAATAGAGGGTCAATATCAAAACATGATGAAATAGTTATCCTGGGAGAAAATGATAAAAAAACCAAAACCAAAGCTGGTCAAATTTTTACCTATGAAAACCTGGATAAATCTGAAGTAAATACTGCGTCAGCCGGTGATATAGTTGCCATCTCTGGTATAGATCAGATTAATATTGGAGAAACCCTTGCGAACCCTGATCATCCAGAGAAACTACCTTCTCCTCAAATAGACGAACCAACAATATCAATGACTTTCGGAGTTAACAATAGTCCTTTTGCAGGAAAAGATGGTAAATACCTTACTTCAAGGAAATTAAAAGAACGTCTTTTTACAGAACAGAAGTCAAATGTAAGCTTAAAAGTAGAAGAAACTGATAATCCTGAGCTATTCAAAGTTTCAGGCCGTGGTGAACTCCACCTTTCTACGGTAATAGAAAAAATGCGCCGTGAGGGGTACGAATTTCAGGTATCTAAACCAGAAGTTATCTACAAAACCATTGATGGTGTAAAATGCGAACCAGTGGAGTCTGTAGTTATTAACTTGCCAGAACAATATACGGGTTCAGTAATTGAGGCCTTAAATCAGAGGAAAGGCGAACTACTAGAGTTCAAAAATATATCTAATGAAAATGCCAGATTAAAGTTCAAAGTTCCAGCAAGAGGCCTTATTGGATTTAGATCACAATTTCTAACCCTTACTAGAGGTGAAGGGGTTTTCTATCATAACTTCTATCAATATGAACCTTATAAAGGTGACTTCTCTACAAGAGTAAACGGGGTTTTAATCGCCCATCAAGACGGAGAAGCGACATTTTATAGTATTAATGCTATGGAAGATAGAGGCGAATTTTTTATCTCACCTGGGACTAAGGTTTACGAAGGTATGATCGTAGGAAAAAGACCTCAAGAAGGTGATCTAGATATAAACGTTTGTAAAGAAAAACATCTCACAAACGTCAGAGCAGCAGGATCAGACAACACTGTTAAAATTGCTCCGCCAAAGCTAATGACTTTAGAAGAGTCTTTAGAATTCATTAATGATGATGAGTTAGTTGAGATAACTCCTAAGCATATAAGACTTAGGAAAAAAACATTAAAAAAGCAGTTTAGGAAAAATTAGATAATTAATTAGGCAAATTTTGTTGACATGGCCAAATATTGATGCTATAATAATTATTGTTGTATTAAAGAAGTGAGTCCACATAGTAGACTTTTAATTCTTTACATACTACAAAATATTTAAATTTTTTTGGAGGTTTTTTTTAATGAATACTGGAACAGTTAAATGGTTTAACTCAAACAAAGGTTACGGATTTATCGAGCAAGAAGAAGGAAACGACGTATTCGTTCACTTCTCAGCTATTCAAGAGGATGGTTTCAAGACTCTTGATGAAGGTCAAAAAGTTGAATTCAACATTGTTGAAGGCGACCGCGGACCTCAAGCTGCTGAAGTAGTTAAGTTATAGATTAGATAACTTTGACTACAAAAACTGCCCCAATTTCAATTTGGGGCAGTTTTTTTATGGCTAATTATAAATTCGAATTAACCTTTTGTAATACTTTTGTAATATTTGATTAATTCCAATGTAATAAATTTTATTATAATATAAACGTGAAAATTGTTACAGATTTGTGTCGAAAAATATAAGAAGAATATAAAGGAGGGATTTCGAAAACATGAAAAAAGTAGTATTTCTTGTAGTTTTATTTTCATTAGCACTCATTTTCACTTTTCATGCAATTGGCTGTGACCCGGGCGAAGTTGACGAGCCAGACGAAGTAGACAAAAAAGAAGAAAAGCCTGATGAAGGTCTAGCAGAAGAACCAAAAGAATTTACAGGATTAGATCTTGAAGAGGCCGCTGATCCTGATGCATGGAATGAATTCTTCCCAAATCAATATGCCACCTGGGAAGAAACATCAGAAATGAATGAAATGGGTGTGGACACTACTTTTGGTGGCGCTTCGAAAGATGGAGAATTGATTGATTATACTGAGGTGTATCCATTTTTACAGACAAATTATGACGGATTTGGATTTGCAGAAAGTTATAACAGGTCAAGAGGTCATTATTATGCTTTAGAAGATGTCAAAGAAACTGGAAGGCTTCCTGATTGGGAAGATAGACCTGCTACATGCCTTGCGTGCAAAAGTTCTGATGTAGTAGTAGGTGAAGAAGAACATGGTGGAGATTTTTATGATGCGTCTTTTGAAGAGGTAGTAGGAGATAATACAGTTAGCTGTCTAGATTGTCATAGTCATGAAGATGGCTCTGTACAAGCACAAAGAGGATATGTTGATCAGGCATTCGAGATTTCTGAAGATCAATTTAAGAACATCGATCCTTTTGATGAAGACTATGAAAATGACCAGACCTGTGCACAGTGCCACGTGAATTATTACTTTGAGTTTGACACTGATAAAGAATTCGTAGAAGCTAAAGGTCAGCCAATATTACCATGGTCTGAAGGATTAGCAGCTGAAGAACAATATGAGCATTATGAAAAAGTCGGTTTTGACGGGGAATTTGAACACGCAAGAACAGGAACACCAACAATTAAGGCCCAGCATCCTGAGTATGAGTTGTTGCATGAAGGTAAAGAGTCAAATGTACATTCAGATATGGGATTAAGCTGCGTTGACTGTCATATGCCAGAAACAGAAAGTGATGACGGAGAAACTTTCTCCTCTCATAAATGGACTAGTCCTCTAACAGATGAAGATTCAATAGATGATTGTTTAAGCTGTCATTCTGATTGGGAAGACCAGGATGAAGTTAAAGAAAAGACTGCCGAGGTCCAAGAAGGTGTATATGAAAAACAAAATAGAATTGGTGAAAAACTAGAAGAATTTATCGACAAATTAGCTGATGCAAAGGATGATGAGGAACTTACAGGAGAAAACTTAGAAGAAGCCCAGTCCATCCATAGAGAAGCACAATTCTACTGGGATTTTATTTGGGTAGAAAACAGTAATGGATTCCATAACTGGGACGAAGCCTATAGAGTCTTAAACAAAGCTGATGAAATGATCGATGAAGGCATGGAATTTTTAGAAGATAACATAGAATAAACTGAAAATATGAAACTCTAAAACCCCTAACAAAGAAGACAGCTATTGGCTATAAAAAAACTTAAGCCTTAGCTGTCTTTTTTATTAGCTTCTTCAACTTTATAACCCACACCCCAAACGGTTTTAATCACCCCTGGCTCTTCTGGGTCTTTTTCAATTTTGCTTCTAAGTCTTCTAATCATTACATTAACTGTATTTATATCACCTACATAATCAGTTTGCCAAACTTTTTGAAGAAGTTTTTCTCTGGTAAATACTTTATTTTTATTTTTAGCCAATATCCATAACAATTCAAACTCTTTTGCAGTAAGTTTAACCTCTTCCCCATCAACCAAAACTTTTCTTGTGTTTTTATCTACAACTATATCTATACTAGAATTAATTTTAGCTTTATCATTATCCTCATCTTTGTCAAATTCAACTTTCTTCTTTGTATTTTCTTGACTAACTTGACTATTATGAGTCAAAGTCTGTTCATTGTTATTAGTACGTCTAAGTATGGCAACAATCCTCATATAAAGTTCAGTAGGACTAAAAGGTTTCGTTACATAATCGTCCACACCTAAAGAAAATCCTCTGCTTTTGTCCTTTAGTTCATCTTTAACAGATAGAATTATAACTGGTACGTTGGTGTCATATTCTCTTACTTCTGCCAAAACATCAAATCCATCCATTTCAGGAAGCATCAAATCTAATATTATTAGATCCGGATTATTCTCAAAATAACTATTCACACCTTCTAAACCATCTACAGCTGTTATTACTTCAAACTCTTTTTTCTTCAAAAACTGTGATACTACACGACGAATTTTTTCATCATCATCTACAACCAGTATTCTTTTCGATTTTAAATCCTTCTCGACAAAACTATCCATAATTATTCCTCCTCTAGAGGAAGATTAATTGTAAATCTACTTCCCCACTCTGGACTACTCACTAAATTTATTTTCCCTCCATGTAGTTCAACGAGCTCTTTAACAAGAGATAATCCAAGCCCTGTTCCTTTGTATCTTCTAGTAGTAGAACCATCAAGTTGGGTGAATTTTTCAAAAATCTTTTCTTGTTCTTGTGTGCTAATCCCTTCCCCATTGTCTTCGACAAAAATTTCAACATGTTTATCTTTTTGCTTTGTACCCATACTGATAGTTCCCCCGTTTGGTGTGAATTTTATTGCATTAGATAAAAGGTTTTCTAATATTTGTCTAATCTTTACCGGGTCACAGTATATTAGGCTCTTTTCATCTTTAAGATTAACATCTAGCGTTATTTCTTTTTGTTTGGCCCAAGGACGCAGTTCTCGCTCACAATCGTATATTAGTCTGTTAATATCAGTCAATTCTTTATTTAACTCCAATGTACCTGCTTCCGCTTTTGAGAAGTCCAATATATCAGTAATCATAGTAAGTAATTTGTCGGCACTTTCCCTAATATCTTGTAGATTTTCTTTATCTTCTTTGGTAAGTCGTTCTTCTTCGTCTTCTTGCATTAGCTCACAACATGCAATTATGCTAGTTAAAGGTGTTTTTAGTTCATGGCTCATATTTGCCAAAAATTCAGATTTTAGACGATTATTATCTTTTAATTTTTTATTTAGTTTTCTTAATTCCGCAGTCCTTTCCTGAACTTTATCTTCTAAATTCTCATATAACTCACTAAGCTTTCTGGCCATATTATTAAACTCATCAGTCAATAAAGCTATTTCACCCATAGCATTAACATCAATAAATTTGTTTTGTTTTTTCCTAAAATCTCCTTCGCCAAATTTCATCACTTCATTTGTAAGATTTCTTAACGGATCATCAATTAAAAAACGCATTAAACCATATACACCAAATATTAATGCTGAAACTAGAATTAATGTAAACACACTATAACTCAAATAAGTACTTGTAAGGTTGTCGTAAAAACTTTTCATTGGAACTTTTATACTCAAAGCCCCTGCCAAATCTCCTTGTTCATAGCCTTCTCTTTCAAAACCCGCTATATCTTTTTCTCCTTTAGGGTTTCCATGGCATTCTAAACATGATGTTTCTATATGAAGTGGCTTAAGATATCTGAAATAAGGTTCGCCATTTACTTCAGTTTCACTGTAAATTTCCTCTTTTTTGGAGTTATCCTCTAAAATTTTTAATTTATTTTTTTCAAATTCATCGGCTTCATTGTTTGGATTTCTAGCATCAACAGCTGCTTGTTTAATACCATAATCAGTTTTTTCATCAAAAATTGCTGAGACACCTTGACCAACTGCTGCTGGGTTTAAGCCTTTAAATTCAAAATTACCGTCTGAATCATAGTTAATTTTATCTTGATTTATGGCCATGAACCTCCGCATGGACAAAAATTGTTTGCTTATTATTTCGGATTTTTCTCTCATATCATTCAAAGCTTGCTCTTTTTGGTTATTAAGTGTCCAGGCAAGATACAGGCCGTTTATTATAATTACAATTATGACAAGATAAAACACAAAAGTTTTTATTAATGGACGCTTAATCCTTTTCATGATACAAATTTCCTCCAGTAATTTGAGAATAAAATAAGTAATTATTTAAATAATAATTCTTCGTCTTTGTGATATTTGCTACAAGGTTCTACAAAATAATTAATTTCCCTTCTAATATCTAATTAATAAATACTAATATTTATTGAATTATTTATCAAAAATCTCACTAACTAATATTAGGGGCTAAAATAGCCCCTAATATTTAAAAAGTATAAACTTTTATTGCTGATGGTTTTTTTACGCAATTTGATTCGCATTGCCCACAGCCTTGACATTTACTTTTATCTACTTTTGGGTATAGCCCTTCAATAATTTTAATGGCATTGTTGCGACATCTGTTATAGCATAATTGACAAAATGTCTTTTGATAGCACAAACAACGGTCTGTATTTATCTCTGCTTTACCTTTAATAATATCTCCTTTTTTTAAAAGTTCTTTAAAAAAATTTCTTCTATCTAATTTACTATCTTTTAACATTTTGCTCTTCCCCAAATGCTAATTCTTCAAAATTGATGTAAACTGGAAATACACCATGTATATTTGCATTGGAATTCTCAATCTCTTTGGATAAGCTTTCTAAACCATTGGTATTTGGAGCTTCTAATACTACAGCAATTTCCCCTTCTTTTTTTCCTTCTACTTGAGCACCTGATAGTTCATTTATCTTATCTTCCACTTCTTTTTCGAATCCTTCTTTTAGTTTCACTAAAGCACCTGCAAAAATCAATTAAATCACTCCCTAAAATTCTTAAGCTTTTTTAATATTAACTGCACTGATCTTGTATTCAGGCTGCTGAGAAGCTTGATCAACTGCATCATTCACTACTATATTAACTAATCTATCTCTATCATCATCGTGAAAGTTCATGTATAACAATCCTTTTTGAGGTTTGCCTCTACCATCAAGTTTAATTCTACTAGTTATCTCTCCACGCTCCGACTCAATCTTAACTTTTTCTCCATTTTCTAAACCTAACTCCTCAGCGTCTTCAGGGTTCATTTCTACAAACCATTCTATACCATCACGTTGTACTTCATCTATCTTAATCAAGTCTGGAACTTGTCCGGTCATTGTCATGGTATGCCATTGTTCTAATAATCTACCAGTAGTTAAATAGAACGGGTAATCTTCAGTTGGTTCTTCTGCTGGACCTTTGTGAGGTCTTAGGAAAACTTTGGCTCTACCATCAGGTTGACTATAAAATTTAATTTCATCCTCTTCATCAACATATGGATCCTCCGGTGCAACAAACCTTCTTACTGTCTCAGGTCCATCTGGATCAGGTACAGGCCAACGAAGCCCCCGTTCTTCCCTGTATCTATCAAGCGGCGCTACATCCATTCCTGTATCGAGTGTGGTTTCTCTATATTCATCCCAAATCTCATCAAGAGATTCATAATTAAAGTTTTCTTCATATCCTAGTCTTTTAGCAACTTCCAAAAGTGCCCATACATCAGGCTTTACCCCTTCTGGAGGTTCTATCGCCTTTTCCATATGCTGGGTTCGTCTTTCTGCATTACCATATACACCTTCTTTTTCACACCATACTGCAGCAGGTAAGAGAACATCAGCAAGCTCAGAAGTTCGTGTTGGATGATAACCTTCTGATACTACCAAAAAGGCCTTTTTCATACCTTCTCTATAGTGATTTACATTTGGAAGCGAATGACCTGGATTAGTACACATTACCCACATGCCTTTAATCTCTTCATCAACAGTTGCCTGAAACATATCCATTAGAGGTTTTCCTGGTGCATCCTGTATATCATCAGTGTCACAACCCCATATTTTTGCAATTTCTTCTCGATGGTCAGGATTTTCTACAACTCTATGTGCAGGTAACATATGGGATAGTGCTCCTACTTCTCTTACACTTCCACACGCACTTGGCTGACCAGTCAAAGAAAAGGGCGTGGAACCAGGTCTACATATTTTTCCTGTAATCAAATGTATATTATGAATAAGATTATTAGCCCATACTCCTCTTATCCTTTGATTTATTCCCATGCACCACATTGACATCATATCTTTGTCAGGGTCTGCTAGTTTTCTTGCAAGTTCTTTGATTTTTTCTGCATCTATTCCGACTATTTCTTCTACATCTTCTGGTGAATAATCTTTTAGAAATTGCACAAAGTCATCAAAGCTTCTTTCTTCATCATCTTCTTCAAAGTTCACATGATTTTCAATAAATTCATCATCTGTAAGTCCTTCTTCCACTATTACATTAGCTATACTATTCAAAAGAGCAAGATCTGTACCTGGTTTAAATATAATTTTTTCGTCTGCAGCATTAGTTGCTCTAGTTTCTCTTGGATCGGCAACTATCAATTCTACATCTGGATCGTCAGATCTTCTTTCAAGCATTTTGGCCCAGAGAACAGGGTGAGCTTCCGGCGCATTACTACCGATAAGGAAAAAAACATCAGCATCTTCAATATCATCGTAACTTCCCATAGGCTCGTCCGAGCCAAAAGTAGTTACATAGCCTGCAACGGCACTTGCCATACAAGTTCTAGGATTTCCTTCCACGTTATTAGTCCCTATAAAACCTTTAAAAAGCTTGTTATAAACATAAGACTCATCTGCACTGCATTGACCAGAACCATAGAATGAAAGAGCATCTGGGCCATAATTGTCTTTTATTTCGGTAAATTTTTCGGCAATCAAATCTAGAGCTTCATCCCAGCTTGCTTCTTCTAATTCTCCATTTTTCCTGATCATAGGAGTTTTTAGACGATTATCTGTATACAGTATATCTGCTAAAAAGTAAGCTTTAACACAGAACTGTCCTTTATTGACTGGGTTGTCCTCATCAGCTTTAACTTCTGTTACTTTACCTTCTTTTACTCCTACCATGGCACCACAACCAACACCACAGTATCTACATACTGTTTTGTGCCATGTCTTCCCCTCTTCTTCTTCTGGATCTTTTACCTCCTCTTCATCTGTTTCTTCTGTACCACATCCCCCTCCTAAAGCAGCAAGTGCAGCACCTGCAGCAGTAGCTTTTAATAATTGGCGTCTTGTTAAATAAAACAATTAATAACCCTCCTTAGTTAATTTTTCTGATGATGTCTTTTTATTAATTAAATTTGACTTATTAAAGTCAAATTTCAAAGCATTTTGGGGACAATTATCTATACAATCACCACAATTGATACAATCACTTAATACTTTTCTTTCACCTTCGGAGATAATATGAGGTCTTAAGATGTATTCTCCTCCTTTACAAACACTTGTACATTTTAGGCATTTAATACAACTTTCACTTTTTACATTGATGCTTAAAATACGTCTTTTTGCTAAAAGGGAGTAAAATGCTCCCCAGGGACATAGGCTAAAGCACCAACCACCATTGTTTTTTGAACTTATATCATATGCAACAACTGCAAATATGAATATTATTTCCATGGTAAATCCAAATAAAATAATCCTTTTAAACATTGTTAAAGGTGAAAAAACTTCTAAGATAGAAACTCTTGTGATTAAAGTAACAACCAAAAGAACCATTAAAAAATAATATTTGAATTCATAAATTGTTTGGGTATTATTATCGGTTTTTACTATATTTACAAATAATTTAGAGCGGGCTTTATGTAAAAGTTCTAAAAAAAATCCAAAAGGACAAATCCACCCACAAAATATCCTGCCTAGCAAAATATATATTAATGTCAAAATCGCAACTATTGATAAAAAACTTACTGTCAAAAAAGCAGGGCTTGTAAGTAGTGCTTGTAATCCAAAGATAGGATTGATATAAAGTAACGTATTACTTAGGTTCACACTTGTCCAAGTAAAAAACCCAAACTTAGGTAAAATCAAAAGTAAAACAATAAAACTTCTGGTTAAATAACGGCTTACAGTATAGTTTTTAAGCAATTAACTGCCTCCTTCGCTCCTTCGATCGTCACGGTTTAATTTTTACTGCTGGCTCCTTATTAACACAAACATATTCACAAATACCACAGCCCACACATTCATCTTCATTTATTACAGGTCTTCTATAATTCTCTAATTCTATTGCATCCTCTACTTTACATGAAAGATAGCATACCCTACATTCATCTCCTGCCCAGGCATTGCATTTACTGCGGTCAGTTTTTGCAACGCCCATTTTAACTTGTTTTTTATCTTTAACAGGTCTAAGTGCATCAGTAGGACATACTTTAGTACAATCAAAGTTATTACATAACCTGCATGGCTGCTTTTGAGGAATAATAGTAGGGGTACCAACGGATAACCCCTTATCTGCAGATGCAATTTCAATACTATTATAAGGACATGCTAGTGCACATTTTCCGCATCTAGCACATATAGCCAAAAACTCATCTTCCGGCAACGCCCCTGGCGGCCGTATTTCATTTTTATGTGTACCTTTTAATTTATTGATAAAATAATAGCTTATAAATCCTAAGATAATGAAGTATAATTTGTACATCTTCTACTCCTTAAAAATTTATTTTAATATTTTGCTTGTGAAAAATTATACAATAAAATAATTACTTAATCATTAATCAATTATTACAAATTCATTACAAATTAAAGCAATAAAAAAGATGTGCTTGAAAATCCAAGCACATCTAACTAATTTTACTATATTTTATAATAAATTATTTTATCACTTTTTATTCTATCCTTACCCTTGCATCAATGGTTAAAATACTGTTTTCTCTAACCATAACCGGGTTTAAATCAAGTTCTATTATGTTAGGAAATTTGTAAAGTAATATAGAAACTCTTTTTATCATATCTACAAAAGAATAGATGTCCCCAGGGGTTTTCCCCCTAGCACCTTCTAAAATTTCATATGCATTTAGACGTTCAAGATGTTTTCGTATGCTCTCTTCTTTGGCAGGACATAAAAGACTTGCTACATCCCTAAACACCTCTATATAGATCCCTCCCATCCCAAAGGAAACTACCGGACCAAAGGATGGATCTTGTCTCCCTCCTACAAACATCTCATACCCCTCGGTTGCCATTTGTTGAATTCTTACCCCACTAAACCCAGCTGATTTATCATACTTTATTAAATTTTCTCTAATTGTATCAAAGCTTTTTTCTACTTCTTCTGGCCTATTAATATTTAGCATAACTCCACCAGCATCTGACTTATGTAATACATCAGGCGAAACCAATTTCATTGCAACAGGAAAACCAAGTTCTCTAGCATAATCTATAGCTTCATTTTTGCTTTTAGCAATTTTTGATTCTGCAACGGGAATATCATAACTCGATAAAAGTTCAAGAACTTCTTCTCCAAGATCTCCTTTTTTACCATCCATCCAATTTTGGGCGGCATTGTGATCTATTCCTGGAGGAAATTCCAACTCATTTTTTGTATCTTCTAGTAGCTTTTCTTTTTGTTCATAAAATTTTTGCTGTTTTTTTAGAGCATTAATCATGCCATCAGGACTATTAAAAATAGGGAAATCAGATATATTTTTAGCTTTAGAAATCATTTTATCCGGACCAAATAAACATAAGCCAAAAGGTTTATTGGAGGAAAGCATGTTTCCTTTGATTTCTTTTGAAAAGTCAGTTAAAAACATATCATGAAATACACTCTCACCCTCTGGCATATCTGGCCTCTGCGTCACATATATCGCTCCATCAACTTGATCAGAATGCATTACAGTGTGAAAAACATTGGTTATAGTATCTGTATCATATATATTACCCATATCAAGAGGGTTGGAAAAATTAATTATATTAGCACTGCTGTATTTTTTAAGCTGTTCGTAAAAGTCATCCCCCATATCTGCAAATTCAAAACCTATCTCTTCGCACATATCTGCTGCTGAAACAGTAAATCCTCCTGCTGGACTCATTGCCATAATTCGTCTTCCCTTCATTGGAGGAAGATGAAAGGCTTTTGTTACCTCTACAAAATCTAAAAAATTATCTATCCTAATAACTCCAGCTTCTTCAAAGGCAGAGTTTATAATATCTTCATTATTACTTACTGCAGCAGTATGACTCATGGCTGCTTTTTCTCCTGCAGAAGTAGTATTAGATTTATAAACTATAATAGGTTTGTCTATGTCTTTTACAACATTAATAAAATCTCTTCCTCTATCAACACTTTCAAGGTATAAACATATTATCTCAGTGTTAGGGTCATCACCTAGATACTCGACAAAATCTACCTCATCTAGATCAAGTTTGTTTCCAATACTTGCAAATTTAGCAAGACCAATTTTTTCGTCTTCAAGGTAATTTAGCATTGTAAGTGCAACAGCTCCGCTTTGAGATACAATGGACATCTTTCCTTCAGGTGGCTTATGTAATGACACAAAAGGAAGACATAATCCACTTTTTGTATTTGCTACCGTTACACCGTTCGGACCTACAAAGCGTATACCGTATTTTTTTGCTATTTCAACAGTTTTATTAGCTAGACTTTCACCTTCTTCACCAAATTCAGAGAACCCTCCTGAAGGGATTGCCATTCTTTTTATCCCAAAATTGCCACAGTGCTCTACGATACTTGGTACAAACTTAGCCGAAACCATGCAGTAAGCCAAATCCGGTACTTCTGGCAGATCTTCTAACCTTTTGTACATCTTTACTCCATTAACGTGTTTATCATCAACCCTTGGATTAACTCCAAATATACGTCCTCTATATCCCCACCTAAGCAAATTTTCAAGGGTAAGTCTTGGTATATTAGATGATTTAGAAGATAATCCAATGATAACTATTGACTTAGGATAAAAAAACTTTTCCATTATGTAATACCCCCAACATTTATTGTAATTAACAATATTTTTAGCATTACTTTTTTATTTAATAACAGAATATTAATTCAACTGCAAAAATTCTATTCACATAAGTAAACTGTTTTTAATTAGTATTCAAAAACAAAACTTTGTCCATATAATTTTTCAAATTATACTTAGTTTTTGCTCGTATGGCCTAATAATCTGTTTTAGTGCTGTAATATTATTATTTAAAGGTTCAAGCCATTTATCTTCTTCTTCTCTAGCCAATATAACAGGCATTCTATGATGAATATCTTTTATCTCATTATTTGCTTCAACAGTCAAAATTGAATAAGCAAAGTATTCATTGCCTTCTTTATCATGAAATTTGTCATATATACCTGCTAGAGAAAAAATTTCTTGATCAGGTACAAATATTTTACGTTTTAATTTTTTATTATCAGCCTGTTTTTCCCACTCGAAAAAAGCCTCAGCAGGAATCAAGCATCTATGTTTTAAAATAGATTTTTTAAATGTAGGTTTTTGATCGACGGTTTCCCCCCTTGCATTAATTAGTAGCTTATTGGTAAATGATGGAGCAAAGCCCCATTTCATTTGAACAAGCTTTTTTGAATCTTTTGTTAACACTACAGGTGCATCTTGAGATGGAAAAATCTCTCCACCAAAAGATTCGTCTGTTAGACTAGTCAGGTCATAATGATTATTACCTTCATCTATATCATACCTATTAAGAAGTTCTCTAAAGCTTTTTGAAAGAAAGTACCTTCCACACATATAGTTGATCACTGCCTTTTTAAATATAATTAAGCAAATATAGTTAATAATGACAAAACATGCTACAAGTATTATACCGAAAATGAATGATAATTCATACACCTGAATAAAAAAATTATTTCTTTTCTGTTCTATTCATCTTCTATTACAGACTTAACCATATTCCTTGAAGACATCTCAAAGTTAGAAACTAAAGAAATAAATTTTGTGTCCTTATAGTGCAGGGCTTTGTCAATCTTTTTGATGCTTAAGCCTTTTCTTCTTAACTCTAATATTTTTTCTTTTTCTTCTTCTAAAAATTCTAATTTATCTCTCAGCATTTTTTTGCCATTTGGTACAGCTCCGGCATGACTACAAAATAACGTGTCAAAATCATATTCTAATAACTTTTTTATATCTCTCATTAGTTGATAGTAATTTTCCTGCTTATAAAAAAGTTTAGTTTTAGTAGAAATAAATACATCACCTGTAAACATCACGCCTTTGTCAGGGACAAAAAAGCAGACATGGTCCCTTGAGTGACATGGAGTATCAATCACATTTACTTTGTTTCCAGAAATGCTGAAAGTGTCGGGGAGTTCTACGGCTTTAATACCAGGTCTTACCCCCCAAAACACTCTTCTATATAGTGGTAAAGATGGTCTTTTCTCCAAAAGCTTTATGGAGCTTGAATTTGCATGGATATCAAGCCCAAATCTTTTAAGTAAGAATGCATTACCACTGTGATCTTCATGGTAGTGGGTCAGGATAACCTTTTTGATATCTTTGCTATCAAAAAAGTCCAAAAAAAGCCCGGATGCACGAACCGGGCCAGTATCAATCAATAATCCATCAAAGTAATAAATATATACATCCATAGAATTACCAAAGACTCTTATAGTAGTTTTGGCACATGTAACTCCTTCACATGAAGATATCTCTAACCTTGCCAAAAACATCACCTCAAAGTTTTACAAATCTGATATTATCTTTTTTACTTTATTAAGGACCTCTGGGTCTGTTTTTATTCGAGGCGAAAAGTCATCAAGGGACATAGTAGCATCGATTCCCATCTTTGCCGTACGACTAAGTTCATCAGTTGAAGGGTCTAAAGTTTCACCCATACCAAGATTTTGTGGAGTTATAATCGTATCTTGATCTGCCTGCATCCTTGTACATATCGCCCATAAAACTTCTTCTTCGTTAAACACATCCACATCTTCGTCAACCACTACGGCTAGTTTTATATGATGATCAATTGCAAAGGCATTAAATATAGCCTGCAGGGGTTGGCCTTCGGCTGTCTTTTTCATGGCAATATAACAGTGAAATAGACCGCAGCTCGAGAGCGGGACATGGACATTTTTAATATTGGGAAGCTTTTCATTTAGAGCATTAAGTAAATCCCCTTCTCGCTGTACAGCAATTATTGTGTTGTGTTCAGCGCACATTCCTGGTGTAATACATTGATATATCGGGTTATTACGGTACTGAATATTTATCACCTTAAAAACATTCTCCGTGCTTCTATGACAAGCATATCCTGTGAATTCTGCAAAAGGTCCTTCTGGTTCTCTTTCATTAGCTAAAATCTCGCCTTCTATTACAATCTCTGCCCAAGCAGGTACTTCTAAATCAATTGTACTACAAGGTGTTAATTCCATAGGTTCATCAAAAAGTCCTCCCATTGCTTCAAATTTTCCTAGATGATAAGGTACAAGGGCCATAGAACCAAGGGAAATATTTGGGTGAACACCTAGGACAACTGCTGCTTCTAAATTTTGATTATTCTCTTCAGCGCGTCTAAAGTATTCCCACAACCTTTGTCTAGAGTGAAGACTTATCCCAAGTTTATCTTTACCTTTTAGCTGCATACGGTGATAACCAGCTGTGTTTGCACCTGTTTTTGGATCTTTGGTAACTACAAGCCCTGCTGTGATATATGGACTGGCATCAATGGGAAAGTGCGTTAATATTGGGAATCTATTCAAATCTATATCTTCTCCAGACAAATTATTTTCCATAAAAGGAGCCTTGTCCAAAATTTTGGGTTCTATTCTATTAGTTATACGTTTGGCGTATTCAAATGATATGTCTTCTTCATCTACACCCATTGCAAGGGCAAAACGTTCTCTACCCGCTATAGTATTTGCTACCACAGGTATTTCATTATCATCAATATTATTGAATTTGATTACAGGCTTCTTACCCATCCTTTCTAATTCTAGGACCATTGCTGTAGGTTCATACTTTGAAGATAATTTGTGATCTATCTCTAGTAATCCCTGTGAATCTTTTTTCTAACTTCATCCAAAAATGTCCTCCAGTCTTGTTTCATGCCAATACCTCCCAGAGATGATTTTAATATATGTCATGAATAAACTTTTAATTTAGAGTATTTATAAATATGACTAGAAAAAATAATACAAATGATGTTGTAGAAAATACTATATCTTTAGAATTAAATTTTAACTCTTTTAAGAAAGTTCTTTTTGAAGCATAACCAAATCCTTTAAGTTCCATTGACAGTGCCACCTGATGAGTACGTCGAAGTGCTCTAAGAAGGAGGGGCAGGATCACCGGAATAAAACCTTTGATTTTTTGTGAAAGTGTTGATAGTTCAAGGCCCCTAATTTGCTGGCTATCATATATAGTTTTTAATTCTTTTTCTAATAAAGGCAAGAATTTGAAGGCAAGGCCACCTAATATAGCATATCTATAGGGCAATTTGAATTTGACAAGCATAAGAGCAAGTTCATCAGGATGACACCAGGTCAAAAACTGCATAAATAAATTCATCCAGATAAATAATCTAATCGAAACCAAAAGCCCAAGATAGATCCCTCCACTGTAAAGTTTGATTAAATTCCATTCAAAAAGTAAATCTCCTGTTTGGTGAAATAACCCTTGAATTATAGTAAGCTGGATCAAAAGGATTAACATTATTTTTGTCATTTTCCATAGTTTTGACCATTCTATTCCACCTGCACTACCTACTAGGATAACAACTGCTAATTGCATAATCATAAGCCATAGGTCTGTTGTGATTAACGCAGCAGCCGCCATTAATAAAGCCCAGAGAAGTTTTGACCTTGGATCTAAATCATAGATTTTATTGTTGTTGATTTGGCTTGACTTTTCCACTTCAATGAGCCTCCGTTTCAAGGATTTGTGGATTTGTAGTAAATTCAGAAGTAAATTCTAGCGGCGAGTCATCAAAAATTACCTTGCTATCGTCTAACATAATTATCCTATCTGAATATTTCAAAGCCATCTCTATATCGTGAGTTATTAATATTACTGATCTGTCTTTATTAGAGAGCTTTCTTAATAAGTTCATTATTTTTAATGTTGTATTATAGTCAACACCATTACAGGGTTCATCCATAATAATGACATCTGGATCATTAATTAATGCAGATGCTATTCCAAGTAGTTGTATATTTCCCTTAGAGAGCCTATATGGATGCAGCTCGGCTACGTTTTCTATGCCTAGATTTTGAAGCAGTTTATTTACTTTGATTTTTCGTTCTTCATTAGAAACCCCCTGTATCTCTAGGCTGTATTCAATCTGTTCAAATACAGTATTTTTGAATATCTGCCACTCTGGATTTTGAAACATATAACCAATTTTATTTGCTAGTTGCAATCTTCTATATTCCTCTAAAGGTTTATTATCTAATATCACTGTTCCTTCTGTCGGGGTTAATAGTTTAACTATATGCTTAGCTAGAGTAGTTTTACCAGCGCCGTTTTTACCAATCAAAGAGATAAACTCTTTTCTTCCAATATCCAAATTCACATCTTTAATTCCACATTCACCACTGGGATAATAATGGCTTAAGTTTTGTATCTTGATTATAGGTTCAAAAGCTTTTATTTTATTTTTATTGTCATTTAAATCATCTGTGTTATCTGTCTTATAATTTGTCTTGTCCCTTAACTCATCGGTTCTTGTGCCTATGTTAGATGGTATCCTGATTCCTAAACTGTTTAGCTTATCAAGATTTTCATCAGCCCAGAAATAATCAGCGTCCTGATCGATCACTATGTTGCCGTTTTTTAGTACAATATATCTGCTGGCAAAATCAATCACCTCATCAAACCTATCTTCGATCATTATCATTGTTTTATTTTCCTGATGGCATAGCTTTTTTAGGTTTTGATAGATTTGCTTTCTGCCTAACGGATCAAGCTCCCCAGCAGGTAGATCCAAAATTAAAATATCCTGATTAAGGGCAAGAATACTTGCAAGGACAACCCTTTGTGCTTCTCCTCCAGAGAGAGTTTCTGGGTTTCTATGACGATAATTTTCTAAACCAACAGATGACAAAGCTTTTTCTACTCTATTTTTTATTTCGTCTTTTGGCAGCATTAGATTTCCCGGTCCAAAGGCAACATCTTCTTCCACGCTCAAATGAAAAAGTTGATTTTGAGGATCCTCTAGAACAAGACCAATATCTTTAGCTAACTTTGGAAGTGATATAGATGAAATATCTTTGTCATCTAATCCTTTGTCTTTTAGGGAAACGCTGCCGTTGTAATCTCCTTCCACAAAATTCGGAATAGCTCCACAAAGACAGTAAGCAAGAGTGGTCTTACCAGAAGCACCACCTCCGGTTATAACTACAATTTCTCCCTTTTTGATATCTAAATTGATATTTTCTAAAGCAGGAGTTTTTGTTCCAGGATAATAAAAATAGTTTATTTGTGCTTCTAAAACATTCCTTGTCATATAAAATCACCTATCTTCTTAATAACTTAACTTATTAGTATTTTTTGTATTATTTAGATTGTAAGCCCTGCTCTTTCAATCAAGCGTGAAATATATATTGTTGCCGCTGTTCCACCAGCAGTACCAACTGCTGCAGTCAAAATTGAAAGCCCTAATACCACAGGTACTGGTAAATTTAAAATATAATACATCCCAAGTCCAGTACATATATTCCCTGTAATATTTGTGGCTGCCTGTGCCAAAAGAAAATGATACCATTTTTCCATAGAAAACATTGAAGAGGAAATAGAAAAAGCTATTGAACCAAGCCCGTTAGCGGGGATAAAAAATACAGCAAGGGGCGAAAGACCAGAAGCTATTGCAATTAAAGCCTGGGTCTCTCCCATAATCACTCCTGCAGGTTGACGTAAAAGATATGCAACAAAACCCGTAAAGGTAGCCCACGACACCCCACCGATAATTAAAAGTCCAGGAAAAATCATATTGTCAATCCTGTGTGCAACCTGCTGGGCAAGAACAAAAACCACACCAATCAAAATTGCTCCAACTAAAGCTTTGGTATCTACCCTCCAAAACTTTTTGGTGCTTACGGTACTTTCAAAAGTTTGATTTGGTAACATAAAGGCGGACCCTCCTAGAATTAATTTAAAATATTATTTAACTAGTAGTACCTAAACAACAAAAAAAGCCCCCAAGCAATGCTTGAGGACTTTACCATCGTCCTTCAAGGTAACCTTCTAGTTCATAGTAGGCAACCCGGCTGTACAGGCAGGTCTACTGGCTCCAGTTCACAGTTTCCTTAAACCTTCCCATTCCCCTTATTTAATCTTGAGGAACAGTGGCATAACTTAAGGTCACTCCCCGTTACAGTGGCGGGACCGCTCAGGTCTTTCACCTGATTCCCTAGCACCTGCACGCCGTTTTATATTAAATTTCATTCAATCTCTGTCAACCCTGACGACTATTCAGTGAAAATTTTAGCTCAATTTCAAAGTTCTGTCAAGTAGGTCATAAGCTACTTCATAACAGTTGTTTGATAACTTTTCTATATCTTTTTGGTCAGCATTTGGTACATGAATACCTGCTATAACTGTCACAACCTGATTTAACTCTTTAGCAAACATCTCTGATATGGGCTTAGCTACAATATCATCTTTGTGGCCTGTCATATTAAAGACAGATGTTGTACAGCTTGTCTTAATACTATTTTCATTTTTGGTTTTTCTTGGAATGCTAATAATCACAGTACCTATATGAGGTTTTTCACCGCCAAGTATTTGTATTATCACACCCTCACTAGTGTAAGTAAGCTGACCGTACACAATAAAATTTTGCTCCCCTGTTTTTGAAACCAAAGTTTCTATCATACTGTTACTCCCACCTTTTGATCAAGTCATTTTCTATTCCTAACTGATCTAAGACCCTTGAAACAGTATGGTCTACTATATCATTAATGCTTTGGGGTTTGTGATAAAAAGCAGGCAAAGGAGGCATTATAACAGCTCCAATTTTGGATAGCTTTAGCATATTTTCTAAATGTATTGCAGTCAAAGGCGTTTCTCTTGGCAAAAGAACTAGTTTCCTGTTTTCTTTAATAGCTACTGATGCAGCCCTTGTAACTAAGTTATCATCATAGCCTTGAGAAATTCCTGCAAGGGTCTTCATACTACATGGTGCTATAACCATTCCATCATGTCTAAATGAACCACTAGAGATTGATGCACATAACTCATTTTCATCATAGATTGTATCAGCAAGTTCTTTTATGAAAGAGACGTTATAATCTGTTTCTATTTCGATTGTTTTTCTAGCCCAGCTTGTCAAAATCAAATGTGTTTTAATATTCTTATATTGACTTAAAATTTCTAATAATCTTATCCCATATATTGCTCCTGATGCTCCAGTGATAGCAAGTACTATTATCATAAGCTCTCCTCCTTTGTAGATTTTTGATACTTCTATTAACCCCAAAAAAAGTCCTCCATCAAATACAATATTTTGATGGAGGACTTTGCCATCATCCTCATCACCCGAAAATAATAAGGCAGGTCTCCTGGCTATCAAGTCATGGCCTTTTGGACAGAGCCTTCCCAACTTAAATTAGCCAGTGGCTGCTGCCCGGCTCCTCGAATACAGTGGTGGGTCCGCTCCGTTCATGACATATGACATTTGGGATAAGTACCCAAATACCACTCAGATTCCCTATTATCCCTGAAACAGGCACCTTATTATCTTAGATGTTATTAACTTTTAACAGTATATTATCATAAAGGCTAAATTTTGTTAACTATAATTTTAGTAAAATAATATAAGTCAACTTTCATGTGCAGGAAGATAAATTATAAAGCTAGTCCCTTTGTTTTTCTCAGATTCAGCTTTTATACAGCCTTCGTGAGACTCAATTATTGAATAAGCAGTTGAGAGTCCAAGGCCACTACCTTCAGCTTTGGTAGTAAAAAAAGGATCGAAGATTTTTTGTAAATTTTCATCTGTAATTCCTGGACCATTATCTGTTATTGTTATTTTTAAATAATCTCCTTCTGGCAGTGGCACTATATTTTGACTTTCTTTTTCCGTTAAGTAAATATTTTCGCCTTTAACCCAGGTTGTGCCCCCTTCAGGCATAGCTTGTGTTGCATTGAAAAAAATATTATAAAAAACCTGGTAAATTTGTTCTTTATCAATTTTTACCGGATAAAGATCATCAGGTAACATAATATTACTAGTTATTTTTGTATTGTTAAATGCCAAGTAAGCACTATCATTAATGATTTCATTTACATAACTCACCTCTTTAATTGGTTCCTCTCCTCTAGCAAGAATTTGAAGTTTTTTAGTTATGTCTTTAGCTTTATTTATTACCATTTCCATATTATTTAAGTTCTTAGATATTTTATCAGGTTTATTTTTATATTGTATTATATATGAGAGATTAGCAAGCAGAACAGCAAGATAATTATTAAAATCATGAGCAATACCTCTAGCCATAACACCAAAGGATTCGAACTTGTCTGCTCTATATTTGTATTCATTAAATGTTTTTTCTATTTTTTCTAACTTTTTACGCTCACTTATGTCTATCAACACGACACATTCAGGTTTAATCTCCATTTGTACCCACAACTCATCATCACTTTCTACTCTTCCTACCATTCTTAATTCGCATACCTGTTTTTCGCCAGTTTCAAGCGATTTACGGCGAGTAAAATAATATTTATCTTGATCATAAAAATCAACAAAACGATTTAAAGGCTGTTTAATTAGTTTATTTTTCTCAACTTGCAGGATTTTTGTAGAAGCACTATTAGCCTCTTCTATTATTCCGTTCTTATCAAGTTTTAAATATCCAACAGGAGCTTTTTCAAATAAATCGTAATAATGTGCTTGTGTTTTTTTAAGTTCAGATTGTGTTCTTCGAAGTTCCTCATTTTGCATCTCTAGCTCAACTTGATGTAATTTTAATTCTTTTATTATTTCTTTTGAATCTTGTTCATGAAGATACTCGGTGATTTCATTTAGAACTTCATTTGAATTAGTATTTATAACACTTTCTGCTTTTTTTCTTAGATCTTTTAAATCCTGTATATTTTCCTCACTATAGACCATTTGAATCACCTCCTATTTTTAAACAACGCTCGGTAGTAGCTAAGGCGTAAGGGGTCCCTTCCTGATCTACTAATGCTGTAGCTGTTAATATTATGTCTATAACATTACCTTCTTTTGTAAGTCTTTTGGTTTCGTAAGGTTCTATTTTTTCGTTTAAGGCAATGTTTTTAATCATTTTCATAGTCTCTACTTTTCTACTAGAAGGTATTGTATTACTGATATTCATTTGTAATGCTTCAGCTTCACTCCAACCGTATATTAATTCTGCCTTGTTGTTCCAAGCCTGTATATTACCCTCAAAGTCCTGAACTGTTATCACATCACTAGAATCACGCACCACAACTGCCAGTCGATTAACTGAATCCAACATATCTTTTTGCCTTGTTATGTCAACAAAATTTATCACAGCTCCTTCAACAACATTCTCCATTGTTCTATACGGCAAGATACGCATCAAGTACCAATAGCCATCCTTTGTTTGAATCTCTCGCTCTTTTTGTTTAAGTGTATCAAGTGTATACTTTATATCATCCTCTAAGGTGTAATATTCATTTAGCTTTGAAGTTATATTATTTATCGGTCTACCAATATCGTCTTCTATTAAATTAAAAACCTCTTTCACTGCAGGGGTGAAATTTTTGATACAATATGATTCATCCAGAAATAAACTTCCTACTCCAGTCCCTGTAAGCATATTATTCATATCGTTATTAGCCTGTCTTAATTCTTCTATTTTGTTTTGTAGGTCTTTGTTAACAGTCATTAGTTCTTCATTGACAGATTGGAGCTCTTCCTTTGAGGTTTCTAATTCTTCGTTGGTTGACTGATACTCTTCATTAACTGACTGCAGTTCTTCACTATAAGTTTCTAACTCCTCGATGGTTGACTGAAGGTATTCTTCTTTGTCCTGTAACTCCTGTTCTAAAGCAACAATCCTTTTATCTTTTTCACTAACCAAATCACTAGCTACAGCTGTTTCTTTTTCACTTAACCTTTCAAGTACATCTGGTGAACTTAACTCTTTAAATATTATCATAATCATTCCCTGCAAATCTGCAAAACTATCATTGACAGGAAAAACCTCCAAGTTAACAATTGATAAGTCTCCGTTCGACACTACCCTTAGACCTTCATAAGATACTGGTTTGTTTTGTTGGTTAACATTTCTTACAGCTTCCATCAATTCAAGTTTTAGGCCTTCTCTAGCCATTTTAAAAATATTCATACTAGCCTGTCCGGCCGCTGGTTCCAAATACTTCCCGGTACGTCCATGGATATACATAATATCTCCTCTTTCATTTATGACTACTGCAGCCGGAGTATAGTGCCTTAGAAGTGTTTTTTCTACCAGATTTTTTATGCTACCCTTTTCTTCATCTCCTTTTTTTAATGAAGGACGGCGTGAAAACTTTAAAATATCTTTAGAAGAAGTAGCATCTTTTCCTGGTGTTATATACAGGTTACTTACTGAGCCTTTTCGTTTATATATTTTGTGTGTCTGGTCCAAACTTTCAAAGAGATCAGTCATTTCACCGATCGACTCTGAACTTCCAAGAAATAAATAGCCATTCTTGTTTAATGCATAGTGAAATAGGCGAAATATTTTTTCTTGCTGTTTTGGCTTCAAAAAAATTAATAAATTCCTGCAGGTGATTAAATCAAGTTTGGTAAAGGGAGGATCATCCATTACATTTTGTTCGGCAAATATTAACATATCACGTAGTTCTCGATTTATTTGATAGGTGTTACCCTCTACATTTCGATCAAAATACCGCATTATACGTTCATTTGATATATCGGCTGCTATACTAATTGGATATATTCCCTGTCTAGCTTTTTCTATAGCATCACTATCAATATCAGTTGCGAAAATATGAACTTTATAATGCTGTTTTCGTCTGTCAAGTTCTTCTTTGATCAGTATAGCTATAGAATAAGCTTCCTCACCTGTAGAACAGCCCGGCACCCATACTCTGATAGCTTCTCCAGGTTCTTTGCCTTCAAAAAGTTTTGGTATAACTTTTTCTTTAAGAGCTTCAAATGATTCGGGATCACGAAAGAAACTGGTAACTCCTACCAAGGTGTCTTTGAATAAAGCTTTAGTTTCTTCAATATTATTCTCCACATATCGCACATATTCTTCTAAAGATTTAATCTGCATCACAGCCATACGACGCTCAAGTCTTCTTCTGATAGTATTTAATTTATACCCAGAAAAATCATGTCCTACCTCTTGTCTTAAAAGATCAAAGATCTTTTGAACTTGTTCGCTCTCTTCCATTGTCCCCTCTGGAGCGACAGAACGTTCTTTTATTTCAAATACGTAGTTTATATATGCTAAAAGCTGGGGTGGCATCTTATCTGGAGATAAAACATAATCCACCATACCGGTCGTTATAGCACTATTGGGCATACTGTCGTACTCGGTGGTATCTGGATCTTGAACAATGGTCATACCACCTTCACCTTTTATCGCTTTAAGACCTAACGTCCCATCAGTCCCAGTTCCTGATAATAAGACACAGATTGATTTTTCCTTCAGATTCTCGGCAAGCGAACGAAAAAAGAAATCTATTGGTAATCTCATCCCACGCTCATAGCTTGGTTTACTCAAATGAAGTTTCCCTTTTTCCAAATTCATAAACCTATCAGGAGGAATTATATAGACGCTATTTAGATTAATTTTCATCCCGTCTTTAACTTCACATACTTCCATATTAGTACACTTATCTATTAGATTAACCAGGTTGCTTTCATGTTCTGTGGATAAATGATGAACAATAACATAAGCAGCCTTATTATCCATTTCAGAAGGTATATTCGTAAAAAATTTTTTTAAAGCTGATAGGCCTCCAGCTGAAGAGCCTATCCCAATAACCGAAAAGTCAACATTTGATGATGACATTAGCATTAAGCCTCCAATTAAATAATTGCATTAATGTATTATGGTATTAGCATAAATACAAAATAGCAAAATTTCATATTATATAATTCGATAAAAGTTTAAAAACATCCTGTTATAGAAAAATACTTTGTATCCATTTAAGCTAAGCCAATTATTTATTATCTTTTAGATTCAGTAATTTAACACCTAACTCATCATCTAAAACACGTTTTGCGCTGCTTCCAATCAACTCAAACATTACTATCTCCATTATCTGCCATACTTTTATCCCTGACCTTACACAACCTGTTATTGTTTCTTCGTTTCTACCACAGGATGAGTGCATATGAAGTATTGGATTACCTTCTTCATCTGTAAATAAAGTTCCTGTGCCGGCTAATTCATGCACATCATCCAAGTTATGAAACATCGGTACTACAGGTCTTTTATCCCCGTCTTCAGGGCCTACAACTAGTTTGCTTCCTTCGCCCACACCACCAACCGCAATCAATGCTGCAGACTTTACTTCTTTTTCTCTTGCAAACTTTTCAATCTCCTCGTGTAATACTTCTCCTTCTTCCAGACGTAATATAAAGACTCGTCCATGTTCTGCTTGAGTATACTGCACTTTCTACTCCACCTCTTCCAAAATAATTTATTAGCAAACTTTTATGCTAATCCTACTTTGCCTTTAAAATAAGCAATAATAAAATTTTATTTACAGATAATTCTATCAAATCACTAACATTACCTTCTTTATCTACATTATTAATTATTTTAAACGAAAAAACGTTAACATTATAGATAAAATGGGAAAACTTAATATCATAGCTAATGAATTATATATAATAAATTGAGTTATATTATTAATAGATTATAGTCAAATTTTTAGTTTAAAATTTGTTTACAATTTACCTATAATAAGTTTATAATATAGTAAACAAGATATTAATGTTGAAGCAAGATATAATGGCGAGGTGTTAATGTAGGTGAAAGTTAAAAAAGTAATTGTTTTATCATTTGTTGTTTTAATTTTTTCAGTATCTTACTATTTATTTTTTAGTGGATTTTTCTCTGTAGATAAGTTACAGAATTTACTTGTGGCAGGTGGATGGATAGCGCCTTTGATTTATTTGGTGTTACATGCATTTCGCCCTTTTAGCTTTTTACCGTCTTCTTTGTTAGTTCTTGCCGGAGGACTTGTTTTCGACTTTTGGTGGGGTGTGTTTTTGTGTATTCTTGGTTTTATGGTAGGATCATCCCTGGTTTATATTCTAGGCAAGAGATGGGGAGATCTTGGTACCCTTAACAAAAAATACACAGAAAAAGCAAAGCAGCTAACAAGGGTGCTAAAAGGTAAAAGTAAGTATTTTTTGGCTTCTATATGCTTAATACCTTTATTACCTTCAGATCTAGTAAGTTATGCCTCGGGAGCATCGGAAATGAATTTTTTTGATTTTTTTGGCGGGAAATTACTTGGTTCCCTACCAGGTCTAATCTTAGTATTTCTATCTGGAAGTCAAATCAAAACTGGTGACTGGACCTATTTAATCATCTCTGTTGTAGGGCTTGTTTGTTTAACAGTACTAGTGTGGTTTAAGAAAAAAGATTTAGCCAGTGCTTTGGAAATATAATTTAAATTAGTTATAAATAGCAATTAAAACTCTCGTTATCTATTTAGAAAACGAGAGTTTTAATATTTTTTAATTTGTTTGCAAACTAAAACTAAAATCGAGGTAAGTTGTCAAGATTATTATCTGGGTCTTTATCCGGATCTGACCTTAAAGTTTTTTCCCCATTTCTTGTAGCACCAGTATTTACGTTTTCAATAAGGCCTGATTCAGCCATTTCTATTACGGTGCTTATATCAAATATTCTTCCGTCATTTAGCATTACTTGAACAATATTACCCCTATCATCTTTACTTACTCTGCTAATTCTATAGGGTGGTGACAATTTAACACCTCCTGCCTGTTTGTTTTTTATTTATTTTTTCACAATAACATTATTTTTAATCTTAGCCCCAACCTTGTGGTATAATATTAAAGAATATAAGTTAAATTTAAATACGTAAATGATTAAATTTTATGGAGAGATTCTCATGCTAGTTATGTTTATAATCATAAAAATTATTTTAATTGTGTCAGTTCTTTTCATTGAAAAAAAGCCACCTATGGAAGCAATTGCCTGGATATTATTAATTGTTTTTTTCCCGATTGGTGGTTACATATTATATATTTTGTTTGGTGAAACATGGACAAAAAAACTAGCAAAACAGGGCAATGAAAAATACTTAAAGGAGAATTATGAATCCCACCTTCATGATAGAATAAGAAAAAACGCACCAGGTACAAATCCTACCCCTATAGCAAAATTAGCTCCTGAAGGTTTTGATAATTTTCATTCGTTATTACAATTACACAAAAATCACAGCAACAGCACTTATACTTTAGATAATAATGTGAAAATCTTTACCTGTGGTGAAGACAAGTTTAAACAGCTATTTGAAGACATCGAAAATTCTGCACAAAGCATCCATATATTATATTTTAGGATATATAAGGATGATATTAGCACTGAGTTTGTCAATAGATTAACAAGGAAGGCTAAACAAGGTGTGGAAGTTAGATTAATATATGACGGGGTTGCTAGTTTTACCTCAAAATCATTTTTTAAAGATTTGATAAACGCAGGTGGCAAGGTATATGCGGATGAAAGATCTTTTTTGAAAAATTTATTTAAGATAAACTTCAGAAATCACAGGAAGCTGGCTGTTATTGACGGCCAAATTGGTTATATAGGTGGAATGAACGTAAGTGATAGATACATGGGCAAACACAAAAAGAAAAACCCCTGGAGAGATACACATCTCAGGGTAACTGGTTCAGCAGTACTGAGTTTGCAGTTTTACTTTATTCGTGATTGGTCACGGATAGTTCCCTCATTGCTTAATGATATACCAAAAAGTGAGATCGAAGAATATTTGCCTCTACCAAAAGAAAAAGGAAATATTGGTATGCAGATTGTTATAAGTGGAGTTGGTCCTGAAGAAGAAAGGGTTAAACTTGGATTTATTAACATGATCACTCATGCCACAGAAGAGATTCAGATACAGACTCCTTATTTTGTGCCTGATCAGGAAATATTACAAGCATTAAAAGTAGCTATATTATCAGGAGTTAGAGTCCAGATAATGGTTCCAGGGATATCAAGTAGTATGTTCTTACATCCCGTTACGCTATCATATGCTAAAGAATTGTTGATGGAAGGTGCTGAAGTTTATTTATATAAAGGGTATATACATGCAAAAACCATTTCTGTTGACAAAAAAGTTTGTTCTATAGGGTCAACGAATTTTGATCAAAGAAGTCTTAATCTTAGCGATGAAATTAATGCTTTTGTCTATGACAGCGACTTTGCTAGGTATCACAAAGAAATATTTAATGAAGATATAAAGAATTCTATTAAAATAAGAAAAGAAGACTACGAAAACCAAGATAAAACTACTAAATTCATGGATGCTGTTAGAGAATCCACCCTAAGGCTAATAGCCCCATTTTTGTAAAATATATAAAATAGTATAATATACAAAATAGATCTACATTAAGAACTCCTCTTTCTTAAAGTCTTTAAAAAGAAAGAGGAGTTCTTAGTTCATTAATTATTCACCTTGATTTATAAAACCTCTAGAAGGTCTATTGCAATAATAATCCTCCTTATACTTGAAATCTCTTGATCAATTTATCCATATCTTTTGCCACTTTTGCTAAGTTGTTAGCATTTGCAGTAATCTCTTCAGTCATAGCATTTTGTTCTTCTATAGTCGCAGCTATATCCTGCATAGCATTAGAAGTTGTACTTACTGTTTCATTTATTGTAGTTGTTTTTTCTTCAAGCTCCAAGCTATCTTTAGCTAATGAAGTAGTTAATTTTTCATTTTCTCGTATATGCTCTGTTGTAGACTGAACAGAGTTAATTATTTCAGTGATTTTTTCGCTAGTTTCATTTATTACTGAGTTCCCTTTATCTATTTCTTCACTTCCTTTTTTCATTAACCCCATAACTTCTTGAATTTTATTTTGAGTATCCTTTACAATTTGCATTATTTCATTTGCTGACTGATTAGAGTTTTCGGCCAGAGAACTTACTTCCTCAGCAACAACGGCAAATCCTTTTCCATGTTCACCTGCCCTTGCTGCTTCAATTGCAGCATTAAGGGCCAGAAGATTAGTCTGCTCAGATATTTCTGTGATTGCATTAATTATAGTGCCAATTTTTTCTGACTTTTCTTCTAAGTCCTTAATAGCTTCTTCAGAAGTTTTAAATGATGATCTAATTATATCCATTTGATTTTTTGAATCTTCGATAGCTTCACTGCCTTCTTTTCCTTTATTCGCATTTTCTTCACCAGCTTGCACAGCTTTTTTCATGCTGCCATCTAGATTATTCATGTTTTTGGATACTTTTTGCATGAAATTTGCTATTTCACGCATGGCTTCTTCTTGCTCCTGAGCACTAGAACTTACTTCTTCGCTATTAGCAGCCACACTTTCTGTAGCTTTTTGTAGTTCATCTGTCGAAGAGTCCTGCTCTGCAGAGCTTTTACTAACTTCTGAAGATATATTGATAAGATCGCCTATTAATTTTCCAAGACCCATGCTTAGTTTGTTTGCTTCTAAAGCTAACTGCCCGAAACTGTCCTGTTTTTGAACTTCTTTATATCTTTGTACATCATTATTTTCGTGAAAGGTCAAATTGCCATTTATTACATTTTTCATTCCTTCTTTTGTTAAATTTATAATTTTTTCATGACTCTTCTTTAAAAAATATGCTGCCACTCCACTTACAACAAAGCCTAATATAATGCCTATAATTAATGAAAGGTAATTAAAACCACCTAACCATATTGTTAATCCAGAAGCTACAACAGGTATAAAAGCTGCAGCAAAGTTTTTATAAAAAATAACTTCTTCTTTCTTTTGTACTCCAACTCTTAATGTGTACCCTTTTTTTCCATCAATATATATAGGCGTTGATGCATCATATAGAGTTTCACCGGTATCTCTATGATACAGTTGTGTTAAAGGCTCATTACTATCAACGGTTTTCTTCCCAACCTCATCATCAAATACCATTCCTTCTCTAAAAGGGTTAGTATGTACTACACCTACATAGTTTTGGTCCATTAAAACAAAGTATTCAATATCTTTATCTTTTAAATGGTCTTTGAAATATTTATTTAACTTCTCATAACCACCCTTTTCTAGAGGAGTTTCACTAAGTAACTTTTTGACATCCCCAGCCATCTCCTGACAAACATTCATAGCCCAACGGCCATTATTTGAGCTCATTTTGGAACCCCCTTTTTATTCAAAAGACAAAGTTTTGCTCGAATATTCTGAACATTCTGTTATCTCGTTATACTGTTCTTCTATACTGTTTTTAAAATCCCTTCTAAACTCTTTTAAATTATTAACTCCACCGCAAAAATTATATAAAATTAATTGTTGCGGTGGAATTAATAAAAGGTTAGTCTTATTACGAATCTATCTTTATTATTTTATCCTTATTTATCTCTATGTCTGGATTAGTTTTATTTGCATCTGGCATTGCCCATCCAACATAACCTTCATACAAATAACTTCTATCTTTTTTGACAATTTTGTCAGCATGAATATATTCAATTTCGCCTATTTCACCTTCTTCAAGGGCAATACCTACATGTCCCCAGTTCTTCTGAGTACCATTGACATTACCATACCAATCAAAAAATACCAACGCACCTTTTGGTATAGTTTTGTCTACATTATCTGGTGCATTCATTATCTCAGCCGCATTTCTTGCAGAACCCCAGGGAAGTCCTTTTAGGCCTATTTCTCCTCCATTTTTATAAGCATCCTGCACAAATAATAGGCAGCGGTGATAGTAATCTGTATTACCTTTTCTGTTTTTGGCCCATGAAATTGCATTTTCAACAATTTCATTAGAAGAATTTTCCCACTCGATTATTGTATCAAAACTATTTGAAATAAAATCTAAGGGCACAATAAGCCTATTTTTTTCTGTTACTTGAGGCTTAAAGTCTAACTCTTTTAGCTCACCGTTTATCTTATATTCTCTTTTATCTAACCATAGCATAATTTCTTTGTCCATATAGTTAATCTCTACTGCTTTTTCTCTCTCATTCCAACTAATATCAGCATCTAATTCTTCTGCTACGTGTTTAAGTGGAACCAACAAATTGTCATTATCATCCACGACTGTATCCTGATCAGGAAATTCTAAAACTTCATCATTAACATGAATCTCTACATTTTCATAAGCATTCACATTGCTAACACCAAGTAAGAGAAAGCATAGCAACGTTACAATAAAACTGATTCTAGTTCCCTTCACGGTTCCACCCCTCTCATAATAAAATAAAATTTATTGGTATATAAGCTTTTATTTTATATTATTAACCAACGGTTTCCATTGTAAGTAATTTTTTTGATACTTGCAATGCAAATAGTGGAAAATTCGTATATAATTAATTAATAAGCAGTAATTATGAGAAAGGAGTAGAATTTTATGCAATATATCGGTGTTATTGGTGCAGGGGTAAGTACAGAGGAAAATAATAAGCTAGCTTACGAAGTTGGCAAAAATATTTCAGAAAATAACTGCATTCTTGTATGCGGGGGTATGGGAGGTATAATGGAAGAAGCTTCCCGGGGAGCCAAGGAAGCTGGTGGTGTTGTTATTGGGGTTTTGCCTGGTCATGATTGTAGCGAAGGTAACCAGTTTCTTACTTATGCTCTTACCACCGGCATGGGTGAAATGAGAAATTTTCTGGTAGTAAGGTTTAGCGATGTATTAATCTCGATATCAGGTGAATATGGAACTCTCTCTGAGATGGCAATAGCCCTTAAAGAAAATAAAAAGGTTGTATCAATAAATCCCACTTATAATATTAAAGGATTAATTGAAGTTTCTTCACCCGCTGAAGCTATAAAAGAAGCTATAGAATAATACTATATAGAAAATAGAGTACTCTATTTTCTATACAGTATCACATTACTCAATATTCACTATCTGCCATTTTTCATTCCATTCTACATCTGCTCCAAGATATTCACTCACATAACGAGCTGGAAGCATAGTGCGCATATCATTAATAACAGGGGTTGTATCCATAGTAGTTGATTCGTTATTTACATATACATCCTGACTATCTATAGTAAAAATTACTTCATCATTACCCTTATTGATAGTAACAGTTCTGTTTTGATTATCCCATTTTACAGAAGCTCCAAGAGCTTCTGTAATTCTTCTTACAGGCACCAGTAACCTGTTATTATTGTCTATGTATGGTTCTGTATCAAACATTAATGGTGTATCATTATATCGAACCATAATTTGTGCATCATATTTATCGATCAAATAATTCTCACGTTTTTCCTTAAAGTCATTTAGAGAATCAGAGTATTCATTCTCAATTTCTTCTGGTGCAAGGCCTTCTTCTAACCAATTTCCAACTTTGTCTGTACCCATAATTTTATCAAACATAACAATATCATCACTGCCATTGTTATTAAAACTGCTCTTTGGCGCATCAAACTCACCAAATTGAAAGGCATAGGTAAGAGCATATATTCCCGTCCTTGCCGGGTTAAATTTGTGATAATCTGTTATATTTAAGTTCACTCCACCTGCCTCACCTTTATATTCTGGGGCGAATTCTACACCTTCAAGGTCTGAATTATTTAAGGTTTCGGCGAAGTTTGATGCATCAAGATCGCTGCCGCCAATCCAGTGAAAATAATCCGCCTGATATACACCTGTTCCCTGTCCAAGCCCAGTAGCCATATATTTGTATGATGAGTCTAACTCCGGTATATTAGGAGAAGTTTGCTGCCAGGGAAGTCCTGTGTCCTGAAAAACCATATTTCTTTGATAGCCCTGCATCGGTACAATTTCTATTTGTGCATCTATATTTCTATTAAAATACTTAGCAATTTCACCAACAGTCATTCCATGGGCTTTGGGGAGCTTGTCCACACCAACAAAAGATTTAAACTTTTCTTCCAATACCGGACCTTCTACAGTTATTCCCCCCAAAATATTTGGCCTATCTAATACAACTATTGGAGTGTCATATTTTTCTCCTGCAACCATACAGTAGTTCAATGTTGAAATATAAGTATAAGTTCTAGCACCTATATCCTGAATATCAAAAAGTAAAACATCTACATCTTCTAGCATCTCTTCAGTAGGTTCTCTAGTGCTGCCATATAAGCTGTAGACAGGAATATCTAAATCTTCATGAGTGTAGGATTCTACATATTCACCAGCACTTGCCTTACCATCAAGACCATGCTCAGGTGTATAAAGTGCTGTCAAATTAATACCTTCATCTTCTGCTAATACATCGACAGTACTTTTTCCTGCACTATTTATTCCAGTTTGATTGGTAACAAGGCCTACTTTCTTCCCTTCAACTAAATGATAATAATCATCACTAAACAACACTTCATTACCGAGCTTAACTATTGGTGATTCTTGTGGTTGTGGTGTTGCTTGTGTTTGCTGCGTTTTTGGCATTTCTTGACCGACAACCGCCCTGCCATGATAATACACTGTTACAGATATTAACAAAACAAAAATAGACAATATGTACACTAGTTTCTTTGGCATTATGTACTCCACCTCTCATTTTTCGTTAATTCTTACATTATTAGTTACTTATATTTAAAGTATATATCATTTTTTCTACATAGTCTATTATTATTTGGCAATTATAGACAGGTAATCGTTGGCAATTAAAATTCTATCCTATTCCCACCTAATAACTCAGCAGTAGAAGGGTCACATGTGGTTATAATGATTTGCTTTTCATTTGCGAAGTCATTAATCATCTTTGAAGCTTCTTCTTTTCTGTTGGGGTCAAGGTCAACAAGGGGATCATCCATAATCAAAAATCCATACATTTCACTTAATAAATATTCAGCCATAGATAATCTAATTGCAAGGGAAATTCCAGATTTAGTTCCTGCAGAAAGAAATTCAACAGGAAGTTTTTCACCATCTTCTCTAATAACATTTTGAGGTTTTGCACCATCTAATACTCCTATTTCATATCTATCGTTTGTAACTCTTGGAAGGTAATTTGAAAAAGATTTTTCAAGGGAGTCAAAATTATTTAAGTCTTTCTCTTCAATCAGTTTGTCAAGTTCCTGCTGGATAATTTTTAAACTTTTAGCTTTTTTCTTTAATTTATAGTATTGTTCTTTAGCATTTATCTCTGCCATCTTTAATTCTTCTAAAGAGATCTCTGGTAGTTCATTTTCTAGTCCAATCTTTTCTTCTTTCACTTCATTAATCTTACTAGTTAGTTTATCATATTCATTTCTTGAGTCTTTCAAATCCCAGAAAAACTCATCTTCACTTTTATAATCCTCCGGTAAAGGCGAAAGCTTTTCTAGCTCTTCTAATAGCTCTTTTTCACTGCTTTTTAGTGTACCTAATCTATCCGTCATGTTATCAAAAGTACCATAAGTTTCATTCCAACTGTTAATTTTTTCATGAAGTGAGTCTATCTTTGACTTAAGACTGCTATTGTATATTTTGAGCTTATTAATCTTTTCTGAGATTATATCTGGATCTTCAAATGATTCATCTTTTTCTTGAATTAACGCTTTACTTTCATCTAATTCTTTAGATAAGGTATCAAAATCATTTTTCCCCAAGAGGTTTTTTTGTTTGTCTTCCAAATTATTTATTTTGTTTGTTAGCTCAATTTTTTGCTGATAAACTTTTTCTGCATCTTCTAAAGCTTCAACTTTTAATTCCGTTAATTTATTCTTAAATTCTAATTCATTTTCTTCTAACAAATTTAAAAGAGAATCAATGTCTTCTTCGCCTGACTTAATCTCTATACTCCATTCATCAGTTACAAATTTTATTCTACCTTTTCCTTTTATTTCATAGCTTCTTTCCACATTAACACTACTTGATTCTCCAGCACCCGTTTCAATTTTGATTTTAGTTGGCTCTTTAGTAGTAAATGTTCCCTTAAGACTTACAGCTTCCACCTGCGCTTTTATTTTTATCATTTCAGTGTTTATTGATTTTAATATTTCAATATCTTTCTCTTTAATATCTGGATATTCTTCATATTTATTTTTTAGTTGATTCAACTCATCTTTTATAGGCTTTACTTGTTCTACAAGGTTTTGTTTTTCTGTAATATCTTTTATTTTTAATGCCCTTTTGTGTTCTTTTTCCAATTCACTGATTTTATTCAAGTTATCATTGTGCTCTTTTTGTTTTCTTTCTAATTCATCTTCTACTACCGGCCAAGTTCTAGTAACTTCTTTAATTGATTCAAGTTCTTTATTAACTGCTTCTAGCTTTGGACTAACACTTGCCCTACTTCTGATATCATCTTCTATTTGCTCTAAGTCATTTATTTTTTGCTTCAATTGTCCAATTTTAGTTTCTAAATCTTTATATTCTACATTTACCCTCTCAAGTTCTAGTTCAATTTTCCGGGCTTGTTTTATGTCTCTTTTTATATTTTCAAGCTGATAAAAAGCTTTTAATAATTCTCCGGGATTTTTGTAGGGGTTGTCTATACCCCGGTTATTTTGAGGCCTATCCCGTTCATAATCCCAATACTTAAGTAAAGAATCTAGCTCCTTTTCTAATTCGTATTTAAAATCGTCAATAGAAACCCCACCGCTTTCAAATACCATCGATCTTAATATATAACCAACATCAAATACCGCTTCAGAGTTATTGCTTAATCTTTCTAGCGTATTCAATACTTCTGTTTGTTTTGTGAACATAACTGCTTCGTAAGTTGCTTTTCCATATTGCAAAGATTTTTTAAGTTTTTCATTGATTCTATTTTCATCAGATAAAACTTTGCCATCTGGCAAATACAGGCTGCAGCTTTTTTCTCTTCCCCAGCACTTTACCAGGGTATATTTCTTTTTTTCAAAACTACACTCAAATGACAAATTTACCTTTAAGTTTTCTTCTATATTATTGCCAATTATAGGAAAATAAGGTTTGATAAAGTCTTTATATTCACTGCTATTTTTTCTCAAATTTGAAGGAAAAAAAAGAGAAGCAAATATTGCATTTATATGAGTACTTTTACCTGATTCATTAAGACCATAGCATACATTAAGACCCTTGGATAATTCTACTTTTGAATTTTGCACCCCACCAAATTGTTCTAAAAAAACTTCATTTATAATCATTATTTTTCACCTTCCTAAACATTTGAAAAGCAATCTGAAGTGAATCATTTTCATCCATGTCCCCCAGGCGATTAAGTAAAAGAGCAGGAAATGAATCCTCCGGAAATTCTTCATTTATTAAACTAGGTGTAATAGCAATATTGACTTCAGAGTCATCAAATTCTAGATACAAAAACTCTTCATTTATAATTTTGATTGCATCGTATAAAAGGTCAAATTCTTCTTTGTCAAGGGTTCCACTTAAGTTAAGTCTCAAAAGAGTTTTGTCAGGTGCTGATTTAACTTTATCTTTTATCTCTAATATTTGTTTACTGCTTGAAATATTTTTCTCCAATACAGTAAATTTAAATTCACCAGTTTCAATAATTTTACTTTCAATTCTCGGTTTTTTGCTTTTGTCATCTTTAGTCGAAATCTCTGCTATCCTTGCATAGCCTCCATGTTTACAGTCAAATCCATCAGGTTCAGGAGTGCCACAATATGTAAATGTTGGGTTTATAGAATTTGTTTCTGGATATGTAATATGAGTATGTCCCAAAAACCAGTGATCAAGGCCCGTATTCTCCAGTTCATCCTCTTCCATAGGATAATACTGGGAATCAAAATCAGGAGAGACCCCTTTTATAGAACCATGGGCAACCCCAAAATTCCAGGTTGTACTAAGCTTGTTATTATCAACCTTAGATATCCAGCCAATATTATTGTTAGATGAATGTTTTTTATAGCATGGTGCAGGATATAAGGTTACATCTAACCCATAATCTGATAAATCATAAGAGATCTCTTTATCTAACAGCAAAACATGATCCGAAACTTCTTTTTTAAAGCTTTCCCAAATACTATCATAAGCTTCTAAGTGATCATGGTTCCCCGGAAGAATAGCACAACAGTTACCTTCAAATCTAGAAATAATTTGTGCTGTCTTTAATATGTATTCTTTTTTTATCTTTGTTCTATGAAACATATCACCTGTAACAAGAAAAAGGTCACATTCGTTTTCATTTGCTATATCGATAAGTCTTTCTAAGGTATTTATTCTAGAATTTATAAGCTCTTGTTTAATTTCAGGGGGATAGTCTCTATTTCCGTATGTCATCCCAATGTGTAAATCCCCTGTATGAAAAACCTTAATAGACAAGGTTAACACTCCCCTCGTGTTATTGCTGAATTTAAGTTATTTTAAAATTAACTGTCTATAAAATAATTCATTAGTCATCTATAAAATCCTTCATTTATATAAAAACGTTATAAAAATCAAAAAATTTAAAAATAATAATTTAAACTATACCTTTTTCATTTGTTAACAACCGTGGTAAAATAGAAGTGTTGAAAAATTATCGATAGGAGGACTTCAAAAATGAAAGAACATAGAATATTTCTACCTCAAAACGAGATACCTACCAAATGGTATAATATTCAAGCAGACATGCCAAGTCCAATGAAGCCACCCCTTAACCCAGAAACCAAAGAACCTATTAAACCACAGGATCTTGAAGCTGTTTTTCCTATGAATCTTATTGAACAAGAGCTATCAACAGAAAGATGGATAGATATACCAGAAGAAGTTCTGGACAAGTTACTCCTTTGGAGACCTACACCATTACAAAGAGCTTATGGCTTAGAAAAATATCTTGACACTCCTGCAAAAATTTATTTTAAAGACGAAGGTATAAGTCCTGCAGGAAGTCACAAACCTAACACGGCTATTGCACAAGCTTATTATAACAAGGAATTTGGAATAAAAAAGCTAACCACTGAAACAGGTGCCGGTCAGTGGGGAAGTGCATTAAGTCTTGGCTGTTCATTATTTGGACTCGAATGTAAAGTATATATGGTAAGAGTAAGTTATGACCAAAAACCTTATCGCCGTATGCTCATGCAGCTTTGGGGCGGCAACTGTATCCCTAGTCCAAGTAACGAAACTTCTTTTGGAAGAAAAATTCTAGAAGAAGACCCTGATTGCCCTGGAAGCCTTGGAATGGCAATTAGTGAAGCTATAGAAGAGGCTGTTAGTGATGATGATACCCGCTACTCTTTGGGCAGTGTACTAAATCATGTAATGCTTCACCAAACTGTAATTGGACTTGAAGCGAAAAAACAGCTCAAATCTATAGAAGAATACCCTGACGTAGTAGTAGGATGTGTAGGTGGCGGTAGCAATTTTGCCGGGATAGCCTTTCCATTCATTAAAGATAAAATAGAAGGAACCGATGTAACCATAGTAGGTTCTGAGCCAAGTGCTTGTCCAACATTAAGCAGAGCTCCATTCGGTTATGATTTTGGAGATACTGCAGGGACAACTCCTTTACTACCAATGCATACTTTGGGGCACGAATTTATGCCTCCTCCAGTTCATGCTGGTGGCTTACGTTATCACGGTTCTGCTCCCCTTGTTAGTCAGCTTACTGAAGATGGGTTGATCGATGCCCGTAATTACAACCAACTTCAAAGTTACCAAGCAGGGGTAAATTGGGCCAGAGCACAAGGTAGTGTTGTAGCTCCAGAAACTACTCATGCCCTCGCGGCAGTTTTTGAAGAAGCAATCAAAGCAAGAGAGGAAGGCAAAGAGAAAACGATCCTGTTTAATTTGAGTGGACACGGTTTGATGGATTTAACAGGCTATGATGCTTATTTAAAAGGTAATTTAAAAGACATACATTTAACAAATGAAGAGCTAAGAAAAGGACAGGAAACTATATCTAAATATCCAAAACCGTAAAACAAAGCTTCTAGTTAATACAATTCAGTTTAATACAATTCACTAAAAAACGGCTGCCACTATGACAGCCGTTTTTTACTTTTATTCATTTATTCTTCTGCTAATTTCCTGAGTTAACTTAAAGCCAAAAAAGTTATTGAAAATACGTATACCAAGCCAAAGTTAAGATGAAGCTTGGCTGTTAATAAGTCTACTGGTACTAATTCTTTGGGGCTAGAATCTTTTATAAAGTAAGTTAGTTTGACTGCGGTTGGCCATGTAATTAATGTAATCAAAATAAATGGAGAAAGAACACCTATTATTACGTACAAAATAATTAAAAAGTAGGCCCCATGTACTAGTATGTAATAAAACATTTTTGCTTTTTTTTCACCAAGGAGCATGGATAGAGTTTTGATTCCTACTTTATTATCATGTTGTATATCTCTCAGGTCATTAGAGTGTAAAATAGCTGTCACAAGTAATCCTATTGGTAAAGCAGCAAGTATTACCTGTATAGAGTGGTTTTGTACCTGGATGTAATAAGAACCCCACACCATTAGTGGGCCCATCATTAAAAATACAAGAGGAGCACCAAGAGCCCTGTACTTCAGTGAAAATGGTCTTCCTGTGTATCCATAACTACCTAATAAACCAATAATTATTAATACCGCCATAAACTTCCCACCGACTAAAACAAAATAAACCCCAACAAGGGCTGCAACGCTAAAGCAAAAATAAGCAAGTTTTAAAGTTTGTTGTGGAGATATTTCTTTTTGGACAAGCATACCTGTTGAAGAACCAGGAATATCAACACCTTCCATATAATCAAAATAATCATTAATAGTGTTAGTAGCACCATGAACCATAATACCACCAAGTATCGTTAATATAAATATCCCGGGATGAAAAAACCCTTCATAATAGGCAAAAACACCTCCGAAAATAACGGGGACAAGAGAGGCTGTAAAGGCCCATGGCCGGGTAGCTTTAAAATATAATTTAAAATTTTTATAATTCATCCAAACACCTCACGATATACTTACTGATATCTTCCATTATATCCTTTTTCTAAATTTTAAATACATAAAATATGCTTAAAACAAAAAAAGCGAATCAACTACAGTATTATACTGTGTTAATTCGCTTAATATAACTTAAAATTCTATTATGACCTTTATTCTTATTATTCTTTAATAATATTAGAAACTCTAGTTCCAACATCAATTCCTTCTGCTTGCGGATCTATAACTATAAGATCTCCACTCTCCAAGCCATCTGTGATAACTACATCCTGCCTGGTTTCTAAACCTTTACTAACCTCTCTAACTTCTATTATCCCGTCCTCTACAACAAAAACAGCATCTTCGCCCTCATAAGAAAACATTGCACTATTTGGAACAACCAGTTGATCTGACAGTTCCTGTGTTGTAAATTCTACATCTAGTTTGTACCCAGGCGCAACATAGAGATCTTTTGGTATCTCAGGTAATATAGTTATTTTCACCCTTTCTTCTTCGAGTCCAAGAGGCGAAAGATCTTCTCGAGCATACGGAGCTATATCTTTAACTTTTCCTGTAAACTCCTTATCCTCACCACTCAGTTCTAAAGTCAAATTCACTTCCATATTTTCTGTTATATCATAAACATCACGAGTTAAAACTCTGGTTTCTAATCTATAATCACCATTATAAAATAAATTCATCGCTGGTACCTCTGGACTAATTGTACTTCCTTCTTTTGCTTCTAGGTCAGTTATTATTCCGGTTTGTGGGGCATAAATACGATAGTAATTTTCTTTTTGGTGACTTATAAAGTTTATTTGTGAATTGATAGCACTTTTCCTAGCTTCTAAAATCTCTTTACTACCTGCTTGTGGCTCGTAGGATTCTTCTATTAGTTCTATATTTTTCTTTTGATTTTCTAGATTATATACTGCTTCGTTTACTAGGTTATCAGCCTCCTCTAACTCCTGCTCTGAAACAAAACCACTATCATAAAGGGATTTAATTCTTTCATAATTGTTTTTTGCGTATTCTTTTCCTTCTTTTGCATGTTTAACACCTAAATCTAAGCTTTCAAGCTCTGCGTCCCCCGGCTCTTGTTCAAGCTTCTTTGCTTCTCCATCTATAGCTCTTAAGTTTGCCCTTAATTCATTAATTGAATAATCTAGTTCGCTATCATCCAAAACAATAAGCAACTCTCCTTTTTGGACCCTATCTCCCTCTTCTACCTTTAACTCATCTACTCTTGTGCTAACCATCGAGTGAACAGTACCTTCTTCCGGGGATTTAACTACACCTTCTTCACTGAAGCTTTCTTTAACGTCTTTGTAGTCTAACTTTTTTACCTCTACTTCATCTCCTCCAATAGCTTGAACAGTTATAATTCCAGCTGCTACTATCAACAGAGCAGCACCCAAAATTATTTTCCATTTCTTTTTCATTAACTCCCCTCCCACTTACATTTATTCTCGAGATTTTAATACATCTACCAAGCTCAAATTCTTTACTCTTCTAAGGGCGAATCTTTGTGCTATCCAAATTGACAATGCAGTAAGTAACACAGCAACAGCCAAAGACATAATCGAAATATCTGATGGTATGATGTAATGGTCAGTACTTAACTCCTCTGATAAACTCCACTGCATTATTTTTGCAAGAGGTACTGCTGCCAATATAGCAAAAAAGCTTATAAACCACTGTTCAAAAGTAATTACAGCAAAAACTTCCTTTGATGTCATTCCAAGAACCCTCATTGAAGCAAGCTCTCTGCTCCTTTCTGACAAAATAATAAAACTTGAACTATATATTATAGCAAAACCTATTATTATTCCTACAAATACGTAAATATAAATGACACTACCGAACATATCCAAGAGTTCTTCTGTTTGCTTAATCCGTTCTGCTCTAGCATCAACTCCTGTAACTATTTCACTCTCTCTGTATTTATTTCTTAAATCTGATATACTGGCTGTATCATTTTTATCGTCAGTATTAATCAAAAATGAAGTTGCTAAACTCCCCTGATCTAGAACCTCATCCAAAGCATTTATCTCCAAATAGGCGTTCATTCCAAGGTACTGGGGAATTATTTTGCTAACTTTTATATCTTTTTTTTCGTCATTATTTCTAAAATAAGGACTTTCAAGTTCGATTGTAGAACCTACAGAAACATCTAATTTTTGCGCTAGTCTCTCAGAAAGTATAAGACCCTTTGCAGTTGGTGTGACACGTCTGCTGTCAGAATCTAAGATATTATAAAGCCTAGTGTTTTCTTTTAAACCAATGAGCAAAACGTTTTCCTCGTTCCACAAATAAGACAAAGTTACTGGAACTTCGCTCATCGGCTCTATTCTGGTGATTTCATCATGATTTCTCAATTCTCTTTCAACCAACACCCTGTTCATTGGGTTTGCTAGATTGATTTTTGCGTCATACACCTCAATTTCTTCATACTGACGTAAGGTCAACTTATCAACCATATCATTCAGAGACCAGGTCATGGCCACGATAGAACAGCTTAACATTATTCCAATAAACATAAAAATACTTCTGCTTCTATTTCTAGACAGGTTTCTAATCGCCATTTTACCCTGAATGGTGAGCATATTCCAAAAAAAACTTATTCTTTCCAGAAGGGTTTTTCCTTTAAAAACAGGCGCTGGAGGTCTCATTGCTTCTGCTGGTTTTAATTTTAATGAATATTTGCACCCCTGATATCCCGCTATCAAAAAAACTATAAGGGATAGCAACAACCCTAATAACAGGTAATAGTATGAAAACCTCTCATACATTTCGGGTACATTAAAAAATTCAAGAAGTAAACTCGTTAGAGGTGTAGCAGAGATAATCCCTAGTGTACCTCCTATAATTCCACCTAAACTACCGATTAACAAAGCATAAGATATATAATGAGTTACTATCTCTTTATTTGTGTAACCAAAAGCTTTCAAAATACCTATCTGGCCTCTTTGCTGTTCTACAAGTCTTTTAAGCATGATATATATAATGATAGCTGCTATTCCCAAGAACAATAATGGAAGTGCTGTCGAAACTCTTTCGAGCATAGCAACTTCTTCACTTAACATCATGTGACTTGTGTGTTCGTCTCTAGAATACGTCCTCTTTACACCATATCCATCTAACTCACTTTCTAGCCTCTCACTTACTAAATCAGAGTTTGCATTATCCTCTACTGTAAAAACCAAGTTATTAACTCTATTGCTTTTATCAGGAAATAAATTACCGGCATCATCTAATGATAGAAAAGCAATTCCAAACTGTTCTGGATTTGGGAACAAATCAGTCTCGTTTCTCAAAGGATAAGTAAACTCCGGACTCATTCCAACACCTTGAATGTGAAGCTCCCTTATTTTACCTGAAGCTATCACTTCAATTACATCGTTTAATTCTAGATTGTTAGCATCATAAAACTGATTGTCTATTATTATATTAAGGCCTTCCCTATCAAGAGCTTCGCCATTAAGTAGCCTAACATCATTTAATCTATCTGTTTTTGAAGTATCAAAAAAAACAAGTTTTAAATAGATACTTTCCTCTCTATCTTCATCATTAACTCTCAGCTCCTCAATAAGACGACCATTTATTTCTTTTACTCCTTCTATATTATTTAACCTTTCAACACTAGATCTGGGCATTGAATCAAGTTCAACAAAACCATCAGAAAAATTTTGTTCTGTATAAAATGTTTCTTTAGAAAGGTTCAAGTTATCACTCAAAATTGAAAAAGAGGTAAATACAATTAAGCCTATAATAACTATAATAAGGCATGCAAGATACGATCCTTTGTTAGACCAAATATCTCGAATCATTTTTTTCCAAAGCATTACCAGCTCACCTTCTCGGGTGGTAGTGGTTTTTCATTCACCACTACTTTTTCAACCAAACCATCTTTCAGAGAAAAAACTCGGTCAGCCATGTTGCTAATAGCTTCATTATGGGTAATTATGACTACAGTCTTATTGTAGGTATCACAGAAACTTCGAAGCAGTTTAAGTATCTGAATACCAGTAGGCAGGTCCAAAGCTCCTGTAGGTTCGTCACATAGTAGCATACGCGGATTTTTGACAAGGGCTCTTGCTATAGCTACTCTCTGCTGCTCTCCTCCAGAAAGCTGCGAAGGAAAGTGATCTCTACGATCAAAAAGCCCTACCTGCCGGAGTAATTCATCAACCTGAAATGGTTCATTTGCAATTTGTACTGATAGATCAATATTTTCATAAGCCGTAAGATTAGGCATCAGATTATAAAATTGAAAAATAAATCCAACTTCGTTACGTCTAAAATATGTCAATTCTCTTTCACTAGCTTTGTGAAGGGGCTTATCTCCATAATAAAGTTCACCTTCACTTGCCATATCCATTCCACCAACAATATTAATCAATGTACTTTTGCCAGAACCACTTGGTCCAAGTACAACTACTAATTCCCCATCATATAAACTAAAATCAACTCCTCTTAAAGCATAAACCGTAACTTCGCCCATTTTGTATTTCATTTTAACACTTTTAGCTACAATCAAAGGAGATTTTGTCATAAAATCAATTTCCTTTCTAAAGAAATAGATTTCTTAATCTTTGTTTCCTGCTATCCCATACATAAAAAAGTCCGTCAAATCATCCAAAATATGTTCTTTTGAAATATTTAGCATCTCATCAGAAAATTTGACTTCTTTCTTGTTAGACCAATCTTTAAAATTAGTATACATCCATAAAGCTAAAAATTGACCCAGAGCAAATATCAGAAAATTTCTTGAACGTTTAATCTCTCCCATACTCTTCATATCCCCAATTAACTTTGTTAATTTTCCTTCGTTCGTTAAAAGAAAGTCCATATACTGATTCTTCATCTTATCTGAATAGGGTAGTTCATTAAAAATAATTCGAAAAGTATCATAATTTTCGACAAAAAGATTTAGCCTTAATTCTAAGCCTTTATACATTATATCCCGTAGGTTATAGGCTTCAGTAAAAATTTTGTGTTCAGCAATATCTATCATATTTTCAAAAATTGGTTTAACACACTCCATCATCAGTTCTTCTTTGTTTTCAAAATGTCTATAAATTGTTCCTTCAGATATTCCAGCAGATTTAGCAATTTCAGCCGTTGTTGCACCTTTAAAACCTCTCCTAGCGAATAGAGTCCTTGCAGATTCTATAATACTTTTTTTTGTATTTGTCTCATTCAAATAAACCCCTCCATTATTTCAAGCTAAAAAATACAAGCTAAAACTTCGAAAGTCGTAGATTATTGTAGATTCTTACTAAGTGTAAGTGAGTATTTACTTACATAATATATTAAAGGCATCTACAATGTCAATCACTTTAAAAATTAATTTCTATAATTTATAATATATAATGTGGTTAAGTAATTTCAAATATTTGCATATCTGTGGAGGCTTGATTCTATTGACAAATAGACATAATAATGAACTACCATTTTTTGTATATGGCACATTAAGAAGAGATCAACATAACTATGAGCGATATTTTAATAATAAAACAGAAAAAGAAAAAACTGCATGGATTAAAGGTAGCTTATATAACTATGGGAATTTGCCTGCGTATTTACCCCAAGGGGAGACCTGGATAAGAGGAGATTTGATCTACATAAAACCAAAATATTATCAGGAAGTTCTAACAGAGGTGGATTTCTTAGAAGGATATGAACCCTCATCAGAAGGTACTAGCCTCTACCTCAGAAGAAATCACAAAGTAACAACAGAAAATGATGAAAAAGTAGAAGCGTGGATATATATATTTAATTATCCTGTAAGCGAAAAACTAATGACTAAAATTGACTCAGGAGACTGGAACAGTCCTTTGGAATAATTTCATAATCCAGTTAATTTAACTATTTGGTCCACAGCTTCCCTTTGCTCTTTATTAAAATCATAATAATAACTTAACAAAAACTCCAACTGTTTTTGCGTAACTTTTCTAAAAAAACTTTCGTCATCTATATTATACATGCTGGTTTCCATAGAATAAACATTGTCTTCAGTAATTCGAATATATCCTTCTTTTTCTAAAATATAATCAGCATTTATATTGCCTCTGCTATTAATATTGTATTTTTCAATTATATCCTCAGCTAGATTTCTGTGTCCACAAGGCTTACAAGAATAAAATTTTCCATGGGGTGTTAACCAGCCGCATATTTGTTGATCACTATTTTGAAGATTTTTCATAAGAGCTATCCCCCTATTTTTAAGTTAATTGCGAATTTTCTTTCGATTCAAATTATAACATGACCGAACAGGCAAAAACACCCCAAAATAAATACTTTGGAGTGTTTTTGCCTGTTTTTCTTTATTTTATGATATTACTAATGCATTTCCAATGTTTCTTAAAGTTGCACCTGAGGGATGATTTATTATTTCATCTTCTAGCCACATCATTGTAGAGCCTCCACCATCTAGATTTAAGGCGGACTTAACACCTAAATCTTTTAAGTACTCTGCTAGTTCCTCTAACTCAAACCCTATACTTTTGGTTGGTGCTCTACCATCCACTGTTATAAGTAATATTTCATCATCTGGAAGTATTCCAATAGCAGTACGTGGATTTCTACCAGTACTAATATTGTCTGCTACTTTTTCTTCTTCTGTTTTGACATTAATCTCACCATCAGAAATCAACCCAGGACCAGCCCCGATAGCAAAAGAGATGTTCTCTAGTGTAAGTTCTGGCTCTAGATCCCATTCAAGTTTTATTTCGTCATCTTCTTTTATAATATCCCAATCATCATCGTTTTTTTCATCCACGGATATAACGTAACCATCTTCAGGTATTTTGCTATCTCCGTAATTTATTTCTTTAACTTTGCCATCAACCACTACAAATTCTTTATGCCCTTTATCATTTTCATCAGGTGTGCCGGTTTTTTCTCCATATTCTCTAGTGTATACAATAACACGTCCTTCGCCTCTGGTTCTATTAAAGTGATAAATGTTAAGTTCAAATTCACCATCATTTATTATAGCTTTATGATCATCACCCATATCTATTTGTTTTATTTCTGCTTTATTTGTTTCCCCGTCCATAATAAAAGCGCTGCTAGAATTACGCGGATGAGTTATTAAACGACCATTTTTTATTGTTAAACCTAAAGGATCACCCTGCCAGTGAAAATATCCACCATTAATAGCTGCTACTGCTTCTTTTCTTTTGGCTATCTCCTCTATACTTTCAAGTCCTTTGATTTCATCTTGTGCCAGTACCAAGTCAAGCTCTAAATCACTTTCTTCAGGATCAAAATATAACTTGTTTATGTTTAAGGGCCCATCTCTCACACCTTTGAATATGTTTCTTGATAATAAACCAGCTTCTAATTCTTTTTCTTTTTTCACTTCTTTAAATTCTCTAAAGATATTAAACTCAAGCTTATTTTCAGCATCTAGTAGATCATAATATTCAAAGTTATTCTCGGGGATAGGATATTTAAGCCGAAAAGTTAGTTTATTTATATTTAATTCTTCATTGTCCTCATAATCATCCGAAACATCATCAATTTCGTCTAAATCCAGTGGCTCTACTACTATCTCCTCTAATAACGGATCATTAAACTGATCTATTAATTTGTAATACTTTTCTCCAGTAAAGTAAAAATTAATTTCATTATCTTCAAATTCTACATCCAAAAGTTTTTGTTCTTCTTTATACACATGCTCGTCTACTGTTTGAAAATCTTCAATATTTAGTTCAACTCTGATCTTTTCATCTTCTAAGTCTATATCAAAATCAGGTTGTTCATATTTTTCTTCTTTTTCTTTTTTTTCATCTTCTTTCTCTTCTTCTTTTTCGTATTTTGGAGTTAGATCAACACTTCGTGATTCTTCATTCCATTTTACATCATATTCAAACCACTCTGCTAAAAATCTCAAAGGTGCATAAGACCTATCATTCTCAATAAATACTGGAGAATCCGTCTCTGTCTCCTTATCATTAACTATAACATATTCATTATCAATCCACATGCTAATTTCTAAATTATCATATGAAATTATTATACGTCTATCCTCTGGCTTAAACTTAACATCTGCTCCCAAGGTTTCAGCTAAATTTCTAACAGGAGCATATGTCCTATCATCTCTTATAATAGGCTCTAACTCTTTGCTTACTTCTTCATCTTCTATGTATATTACAATATCGTTTTTTTGATCATTATTATTTTCTTTATTTGCAGCATTGTCTTCAGCTAAAACAAAACCAGTTGATAAAAATAGCATAATAATTGCTGAAATGGTTATTGTTGTTAGTTTTTTCAATTAAATAAGTCCACCTCCGTTATTTTGTAATTTATTTATATTAGACGTCTAATTTAGAAAAAAGTTCGCTTTAATAGGATTCTTTTCTCTTTATAAATATATTCAAAATTTATAGCAATTAAATTAACCAAAAAACCCCTTTAACCAGAAATATCCTTAGTTTAAAAGGGGTTTATTGAGAAAACCATTTTTAATACTTGATTCTGGTGCAAAATGAGTAGACTTTTTGCACTAGAATTTTACTTAAATTAAGTATGATTATAACCTAACATGAATGCTTCTTTATTTGGCTCAATTATTTTTTCAGGTATAATACTTTCAAGGGCTCTAACCCAGTAATTTTTCTCAAATTCTAACTGTCTGGCAAGCACTCCTAACAGGACAACATTAACTGTTTTTTCATTTCCAGCCTGTTCAGCTAATTTTAGCGCATCAACTTCTAAAGTTTTATCAACGTTTTTCTTTAATCTATTTATTATATTGTCAGGGTATTCTTGGTATCCTGATATTACGGGTACGGGGCTGATTACCTGTGTATTAACTACAGCCATCCCGCCCTCTCTTAAATACCCAAGCCAACGCCAGGCTTCTAATTGTTCAAAAGCAAGTATAACATCTGCTTGTCCTTTCTGAATAAGCGGAGAATAAACCTTATCTCCCATTCTGAGGTGAGTAACAACGCTACCTCCTCTTTGGGCCATTCCATGCACTTCAGAGATTTTGACCTCTAAATTATTATCCTGAGCAACGTGGGCTAAAATTCTACTGGCCAATATGGTTCCCTGTCCGCCGACTCCAACAAGTAAAATGTCAGATCCTTTATTCATTTGTATCACCTGCTTTCTTGATAGCACCCTTTTTACATACCTGTTCACATAAACTGCAGCCAGTACACATGGTTTTTTCTACTTGAACTTTTTCTTCTTCAACATCATTCATTAGAGCAGGACAACCAAGGTTCAGACAAAGTTTGCAATAGACACATTTATCCTCATCAACAACATAAGGTGTATCCTTTTTTCTTTCTAATAGAGCACATGGCTTTCTAAAAATTATTACAGAGGGTTCTGATATGTTCACCTCTTCTTGGACAATTTCTTTTGTCTTTTCTAAGTTTGAAGGATCAGCAATAGTTACACGGTCAACGCCCATAGCTTTTACAACTTCACTAAGACTTGCAGCTTTGGTCTCTTCTCCTTTTAGAGTTTTTCCTGTGCCAGGATGATCTTGATGTCCTGTCATGGCCGTTGTTCTGTTATCAAGAATTATTATAGTTGATGATCCAAGATTGTATGCCACATCCAAGGTGCCTGTTAAGCCAGAGTGAAAATACGTTGAGTCGCCAATAACTGCTACTATTTTACCTTTTAGCTCTGGATTAGCCTTTTCCATTCCAAGGGCTTTTCCAATGCTTGCCCCCATACAAACACAGCTATCTATAGACTCCAAAGGTGGGAGACAACCAAGAGTATAACAACCTATATCTCCAGTAACTATAAGTTTTAATTTTTTGAGAGTATAAAAGACTCCTCTATGTGAGCAACCAGGACACATAACGGGAGGCCTGGCTGGAATTTCATCCTCATCATAATCACTTAATTGAATAGTTTCAAATTCTTTTTCACCTTTTATTTTTTCCTGAATCATAGATGCGCTTATTTCACCGTTTAGAGGAAATACTTCCTTGCCAATAACTTCTATCCCCATTGCTTTTATCTTTTCTTCCATATATGGTTCTAATTCTTCAACAACATATAATTTGTTAACTTTGCTTGCAAATTCTTTAATTAATTTTTCAGGTAAAGGATGTGTAAAACCAAGCTTCAAACAAGAAGAACCAGGCAAAGCCTCTTTAACATATTGATAACATATTCCAGATGTTATTATTCCAATATCTTTGTCTCCCCACTCGATTTGGTTCAAACTAGAATTTTCACTAAAGCTTTTCATATCGACAAGTTTGTTTTCAAGTACTTCATGTCTTTTCCTTCCATACGCAGGTATCATTACATATTTTTCTTTGTCTTTATTGTATTCTTTTAAGTTGCCCTCATTAGGTTCTTCTAAATTAACTCCTGTCAGTGCATGAGATATCCTGGTAGTAACCCGAAGCATCACCGGAAGATCAAATCTCTCACTAATATCAAGAGCTTTACCTACATAGTCTTTCGCCTCTTGACTATCAGATGGTTCTAGTAAGGGTATTTTAGCAAATTTTGCGAAACGTCGATTATCCTGTTCATTTTGAGAACTGTGCATACCAGGGTCGTCAGCTGATACGAGTACCAACCCCCCATTAACACCTGTATATGACAGAGTCATCAAAGGATCTGCCGCCACATTTACCCCAACATGTTTCATTGCCACAAGGGTTCTAGCTCCACCAATAGAAGCTCCAATCCCTACTTCTAATGCTACTTTTTCGTTAGATGACCACTGGGCATATATATCCTCATACTCTGCAACATTTTGCAAGATTTCTGTACTAGGAGTTCCTGGATAAGCAGCAGCAACCTTGACGCCACTTTCAAAAGCACCACGGGCGATAGCTTCATTCCCGGATAACAAAGTATAGTTCATCTTTTCCCCTCCAAACAGCATTGATTGCTAGTTATTTTCTTTATAAAGAAATATCTCTTTTAGACATTTAGTGTTCTTTTATCAATAACACGTTTAGCCTTTCCTTCTGTTCTTTCAATTGTTTTTGGTTCCACAAGTTTTACTTTAACATCAATAGTCAAAACAGAGTTTAACTTCTTTCTAATTTTGTTTTCCATAGCTTTTATATCCAAGCCACCTGCATATAATTCCTCTTCTAGTTCAACAACTACACTCAAATCGTCAAGATGTCCTTTTTTGTCAACTATTATTTGATAGTGCGGTGCAATTCCTTTAACACCCATAAGTACACTTTCTATTTGTGAAGGAAATACATTTACACCTCTGATAATTATCATATCATCAGTTCTGCCAGTTACTTTGTTCATTCTAGCTGAGGTACGACCACATTCACACGGCTCGTCCCATAGGGTAGATATATCTTTGGTTCTGTAGCGAATTACAGGCAAACCTTCTTTTGTAATAGTTGTAAATACTAGTTCACCTTCTTCTCCAGGTTCTAAATTTTCTCCGGTTTCTGGATCAATAATCTCTGGAATGAAATGGTCCTCTGCTATATGAAGTCCTTTGAAGGACGGACATTCTCCAGATACTCCAGGTCCAATTATTTCACTAAGACCATAATTATCTGACGGAGTTATATCTAATTTTGCTTTAAGCTGTTCTCTCATATTTTCCGTCCATGGCTCAGCTCCAAAAAGACCTAATCTTATGTTCAAATTCTGCCTACTATATTCTGATTCTTCCAAAACTTCTGCCATATAAAGTGCATATGAAGGCGTACAAGCTAAAACTGTAGCACCCAAATCTTCCATCAACATAATTTGCCTGCTGGTATTACCAACAGAGGCAGGAATTATAGCAGCTCCTATTTTTTCGAGACCATAATGAAAACCAAGACCTCCAGTAAATAAACCATAACCATAACTAACCTGTACTACATCATCTTTAGTGACTCCAGCCTGAGTAGCCATTCTAGCAATCAGTTCTCCCCAGACTTCTAAGTCATGTTTAGTATAGCCAACAACTGTTGGTTTCCCGGTAGTACCCGATGAAGCGTGAGTCCTGTTAATTTCGGATAATGGCGCGGCAAATAATCCGTATGGATAATTTTCTCTCAAAGCATCTTTGGTAGTAAAAGGCAACTTGTGTAGGTCATCTACTCCTTTAATATCCCCGGGCTCTATACCTCTCTCGTCAAAAAGTTTGCGGTAATACGGAACATTGTTATAAACCCTATAAACCACATTTCTTAATCTTTTTGATTGAAGTTTCTTAAGTTCTTCTCTGTCCATACATTCATACTTTTCGTTCCAAATTAAACCCGACAAAACCAGACTCTCCTTTCCCTAACAATAAAAGTTTTATTTCAGAATTATTACTAATGTTAAGTAAATTATTACATTTTACCCTAAAAAATTCGCCCCTACCCCCCTATTTCCTTTTAAAGATTTTATCACAAAACTTACTGATTGCGAAGTCTAAATTTTATATAATGATCAATCTTCAACAACTTGGTACAGTAATTTATCCTCTATGCTATAAAATAACGGTGCTATTAAAATCGGAGGAAATATTGATTTTAATCTTTTTGACTCTTTAAAAACAAATTCTATTTCATTTTCAATTTCAAACTTAGGAGCATATTTATCAAAATGGTCTGTTGCCTGCTCTTCACTCCAACCTCCATTATCAACCAACCCTTTAACAAAATCATCTTTTTTTAATAATAGATCAACCATCCCACAATCATTATGAGCTATTAGGGCAACAGCATTCACTTTTCCAAGAGCAATAGTAAATGAAATTTTAAATTCAACCTCCATCATATTACTTCCACCGGTTCTAATAACATAAGCAAAATTCTCCGGCATATTAATGCTTTTTCTGTTATCCATACACATACCTATCAATAGTGAACCAGGTTTATAGGAAAGTTCTTGTTTTCCCAAGTTATGATGTTCTAAAAGCACTCCAACCGGAGTATTCAGGTAATCAGGCATTATATCCCTTCTCTTAACAACAGGCATTAGCGAAGGCAAATAAGCCACCTCCTTATTTTTAGTATTTGAAAATTAAGAAATTTTAGATAAATGATATTAACTTCAGATTCTTTTGCGATTGGATAAATTCCTGCACTATTAAAAGATAAAATAAAATTAATCAAAGAAAACACCTATCGATTCTGAAAAAACTTTAATAGCTGAAAATAGTATAAAAGCAGCTACTATCACAGAGCCTATTGGATCTATATATAAATGCCAGTGATAAGATTCAAAAATTTTAGAAGTAATCAAAGTGATAACTACGCTGGCATCTACCATCGTTTTTGAACGATATAATCTTCTTTGAGCTTCAATAATTGGACTTGACTCTTCTTTAGAAAATTTAGTATGTCTTCTCCAAAAGTAGCTATTTATTATAACTCCAAAAACAGCTAGCAAAAGGCCTGGGATTATCCATCCTACTGGTTTAGGTGACATAAACTCTTCAATAGTATTAATCGAGATAAGAATAAATGAAAAAAACATAACAAAAGAAATAAGAAGACCTGAAACATTTTCTAATTTGGATGTAAAATAAACAGGCTTAATATTAGATTTTTTATTAATTTTGACAAATATTAACCAGGAAATGAACATACTAAGTAGTTCTGTACTACGACGAAATAGATCTGCAAAAATAGTAGCAGATCCACTAACAATATAAGCATAAACTGTAATAGAAGAACCGATTAAACTTATTATCCAGGCCACGCGAAAAGTCTTTTCTTTTTTATAATAATCATTATCTTTCAATAATAAAAATTCCTTTCCACACAAATTAATAAATATAAGCCGTAAACAAAAAAAGGCCTTATGAAAGGCCCCTTGGTTATTATTCAATAATAATCAAATTATAGTCCGCATTCCACGTAACTTTATAATCGAAGTTTTCACTTATTACTCGAAGAGGTACAAAAATCACATCTTCTATTTCCTCTACGGGAGTATTTAACTTTTCTTTTTTATCATTAAAATAATATTCTTTTTTGTCTACTTGTAATTTTAGTGTATTACCTTCTTTTTTGGCTATTATAGTTTTAGTTTCTGGTTCCCATTCCATTTGAACATCTAACCTATTGAACAAAGTACCCAAAGGTACTATAACACTACCATCAACGACTCTAGGCAAGCGTTCAAATTCCTGCCTTTTACCATCAACGTAAATATCAATATCTTCATTATTTTCTATACTTACAGCCTTCAGAATAGTTGATATTTCTTCATCTTCGGTTTTTGTAGTCCCTACAGAAGCAAAGGTAAAATCTTCAAAAATTATTTCTCTATGATTTGATGGAGAGTTAAGCCAAGAATTCACAATTTCTAAAGCATTATTTTGACCTTTTGCAATGTTTATACTCCAATCTTCTATGTCAAGGTTTGAATCTACTATATCAGAGAAACTATGATTATTTTCTGCCATGCTTTGACTAAAAGTTCTAACCAATTCATTCAAACCTTCATGGGCATAATAAGAAGACTTTTCTCTAGTTGATCGTAATACATTTATCTGGTCAATAATTTGTTTCTCCATATCCTGAAAGTACTCTTGACTTTTATCACCGTAATTATTATATGAAAACAATGGATAATTATCGCTAAGTATTTTAGCTAAATAAACTTGATCATTATCAAAACTATCATAATAAAACCCAATTTTATAATCTACATTATCACCATCGCTAGATATTGCGTAACCATCCTTGTGTTCACTTTTGTAATTAGGGTCACCATAATAGCTATGTACATCTTCTCTATTAATATTGTTATAATTTTTTTGGGGCGAATTAATAACACTTGGGGTGCCTAGAAGAGCTACTACTTCGTTATTTTTTATACCTACCTGCAAATATTCCTTGTACTTTTCATTATATATATACCAATCAAAATCATGTTCGCTTTCATCTTTTCTTCTAGGTTCCCCCAAAACTGCTTTTACATCACTCACCTTATCGCCAACTGATAATCCTTTTATACTGTGTTTTTTACCATTTTGTTCTTGCTTTTCTTTCTCTGCTTGTTCTTTTTCTAATATATTTCTGTCATCATTTGAAGGTTCAGTAAAGCCAGCTGCTATCTGAAAGATAAATATAAAAACCAGTGTTAATAAAATACCAGTAACAAATTTTGCTTCTTTCATTATTCCATCTCCTATCATATTAAGTCTTTACTGAAATTTATTAAGGGCCCTTCCATTAAGATAGTTACATTTTTTCCCCTGCCAAGTATTTCTTTCTTGTAATGTTTTTTCTATCCTTTCTTTTATGTGCCACCAGCTTCTATCCCAATTGTTAAAAAGGAGTTTATTCTTAGGACCTTTCCCCACCAGGCGCTGAATCACTATATCACTTGAAAGATGTTCAATAAAGTTAATTACTCTTTCTACATATTCATCTAAAGAAATTACTTCAAATTCATTATTTTTATACATCTCACCCAGTACTGTACCTTCTACAATATAGAGTGAATGTAATTTTACCTGCTCTACCTCAAGTGCTGACATTAGCTTAGCACATTCTACAACATCATTCATATTGTCCCAGGGTAAGTTTATAATCAAATGAACACAAGTGGCAAAGCCTCTTTTTTTATTTCTTTTTACTGCATCCACAAACTCTGCCAGGGTATGACCTCTGTTTATTTTCTCTAAAGTATGGTAATTAATCGTTTGAAGCCCAAGCTCAATATTAATATCAAGATTTTTGTTTTCACTCAAAGATTTTAATACATCAAGGTAATTATCACTAATACAGTCCGGTCTTGTTGATACAGATACTTCAACTACATCTTCAACTTCTCCACTTACTTCAACAAAAGATTTAAATTTGTCAAGAGGCCAATAGGTATTAGTAAAGGCTTGGTAATAGACAATAAATTTTTTTGCTTTAAACCTCTGGGAAAAAAATTTTTTATTTTTTTCAATTTGTTCTTTGATAGCCAACGAATTTGGAAGAAGATCAAACCCGGAACCTTCTTCATCACAAAAAATACAGCCACTACTTCCTATAAAATTATCCCTATTTGGACATGTTCCAGGAAGATTTACCGGAAGTTTATATACTTTTTCCCCATACTTGCTTTTTAAATAATCTGAATAAGTCAGGTAACGTTTTTCTTCGTCCATATAATTCTCCTTTTAATACTGCTTCGTCAGAAATTATACCATAAAATTGTAATATAATCTATTCGTTAACTTTTTTGTTCCAGTATTTGTTTGCCATTTTAATATATTCATCGTGAGGAATTAAGGGTTTGTTTAATTCAGCTTGCGTTTTATCTAGAATTTTATTTTCATTAACAAGTTCCTTGCCTGCATTCTGTAACAGCTCTTTGTACTTAGTCATTTGTTCTTTTAACATTGGATGTTCAACCTTAAGCAGTTCCCCTGCTCCCCTGTAGATTTCTCCTACCACTTCAGTGCCAAAATTTCTAGCCACACGCTTAAACAATAGCTCTAAGACTTGAAAATGACTTAGTTCCGGAAAGCCACTATTTGAAACTACCACTATCTTAGGACTCTTATCATATCTTTTTGGATGAACGCATTCGCCTTCTTGATCTTTTTCGAAGAAAGGTTCAGCCATCGGTATCAATCTTTCGAGAAAGAGTTTAAGTATCGCTGTAATATTATCTACATAAAGAGGACTGGCAAGAACAACTATATCTGAATCCAAAAATTCTGGCAACAAATCATTCATGTCATCGTTTATCACACATTTTCCTGGAGTTTTTGTCCAGCAGTGAAAACATCCTTGACAACTGTTAACTGTGTAATCTTTTAAAAAGTGATTACCAATTGAAGCTCCTTCTTTTTCTGCTCCTTTTAAAAGCTCTTGTACTAAAACGTTTGTGTTCCCCTTCTCTCCCCTGGGACTTCCATTATAAGCTGTAACCTTCATTAAAAACATCTCTCCTTTATATTCTATAATTATAAAAACCTTTATTATGTTTTTATTCTACCTTTGCAAAAAAAATCCTCTGAATGATCATTCATTTTTTATTTATCTTAAAATTTCTTTGTTTTTATTATAGAATAGTAATGTGTAAATAGAATAATAATGACTTTACTACAAAAGTCTATTCACATAAGCTTTAATATTTACAACTAATGGAGGTAACCTATGCTTATTTTATGGATTGTATTTATTTTACTATCTATTTTGATATTTGTTTCAGGGGCAACACTATCCAAAACAGCAGACAAAATTGCTATAAAAACAGGTATTGGTGGCCTATGGATAGGAGCTTTAACACTTCCTCTTATAACTTCAATTCCAGAAGTAGTTGTTGGGATAAGAGCAGCCAGTATAGAGGCAGTAGATTTAGCCATGGGTAATTTATTTGGCAGTAATATGTTGAACCTATCTATTATTATTTTTATAGATTTTTTTTCCGGTAAAAAACAACTCTCAAGAAGCCTACAACAAGGACATATATTGACGAGCGGGCTTTATATAGTTATGGTCGGAGTAGCACTTCTAGGTATGAGTTTAGAATGGATCCCTTCAATAGGGTTTATCGGGGTTGAATCCATAATAATCGCACTAATCTATATTTCAACGATAAGATTTATTAGCCGTGATCAGAAAAGAAGAAACAATGAAAGTTTAATACATGAAAACATTCAAGAGGTAGTACATAATGAAAATGATACAACCACAAAAAACAACTATAAAGTAGATTTAAAAAGAGTTTCAAAAAAAGATATTTTAATTTTTGTATCATCAGCTATAGTAGCAATTTTAGCCTCAAGAGGACTTGCAGATACAGGTAATTTAATTGCAATAGAAACTGGGTTAAAAGAATCGCTGTTCGGATCAATTTTTATTGCAATTAGTACAACTTTACCAGAAATAGTTATAATAATCTCAGCTGCTAGAATAGGCGCAGTTGACATGGCTGTTGGGAATATTCTGGGTGCTAATCTACTAAATATCGGCTTGATCTTCTTAGTAGACTTATTTTACCTACAGGGGCCATTATTATTGTCAGCAAGCAAAACTCATTTAATTTCAGGAATTATCACTGTAGTAATGACAGCGATACTTATTATAGGTGTGACTTACAGATCCCAAAGGAATATATTCGGTATAGGTTTGGACACTGTTTTTATCCTTTTGATGTACTGTGTAGGTTTAATAAATATTATTGTAAGTTGATAAATTATAATCCTGTTTTATAGGATATGGTATTTTATGTCATTGACAAAGATTATTTTCCTGTTATAATTGACTTAACATAAACACAGATTAATAAAAATTGATAATTATGACTTACAAATACAAGGAAGTATTTATAAGTTGGGTGAAGAAGCCTACAGTCCTCATTTAGTTTTTTGAGACGTAGGCATTTTTAATTTTGGCAAATTATAAAATACTCATTACAATTTTATTATCTAACGATACGAGGAAGTATTAACCGGGCAAAGAGGCCTATATATTCTCTTTTTTGACAAGAGAATATATAGGCCTTTTTTTATAAAAAATTTTAATTATAAAAATAGGAGGTGAAAGTAATGGCTGAAATTACAAAAATAGAAATAATAACGCGCCAAAGTAAGTTTGAAAATTTAAAAGACGCTCTAAACGAAATAGGAATCACTGGTATGACGGTTTCTCAAGTACTTGGATGTGGGCTTCAAAAAGGAAAAACTGAAGTCTATAGAGGTAGTGAATACACAATAGATCTTTTACCCAAGACAAAAGTAGAAGTTGTGGTAAGTGAAGTACCGGTTGAAAAAGTGACTGAAACTGCAAGAAAAGTTCTAAACACAGGTCAAATCGGCGATGGTAAAATATTTATCTATCCTGTTCAAAACGTCATCAGGGTTAGGACTGGCGAAGAAGGTTACAACGCTCTTTAATTTTAAGACTAAGGAGGAGATTTTTATGGATATAGGTGAAGTTTCAATTGCGGTTGATACCGTATGGGTCTTAATAGCTACAGTTTTTGTATTTTTGATGCAGGCAGGATTTGCAATGGTTGAATCAGGTTTCACAAGGGCAAAAAACGCTGGTAATATTATCATGAAGAACTTAATGGATTTTTCTGTGGGATCGATTATGTACTGGACTATTGGATTTAGTATAATGTTTGGGGCAAGTGTAAGTGGGATTTTTGGGCAGATAGATCTTTTTTCAAGAGGAAGTTACGAAGGATTAGTAGATATACCATTATATGCTTTCCTAATCTTTCAAACAGTCTTTGCTGCAACTGCAGCAACTATATTATCCGGTGCAATGGCAGAAAGAGCAAAGTTTATAGCTTATTTAATATATAGTTTTTTCATTACAACTCTTATCTATCCAGTTGCAGGACACTGGATTTGGGGAGACGGCTGGCTAGCAGGACTTGGTTTTCATGACTTTGCAGGTTCAACAGTAGTTCACTCTTTGGGTGGTTGGGCAGCATTGATTGGAGCTATGGTTATTGGACCAAGGATCGGAAAATATACAAAAGATGGAAAGCCTAATGCAATACCAGGTCATAGTTTGACACTTGGGGCTTTGGGTGTGTTTATTCTCTGGTTTGGATGGTTTGGCTTTAACCCGGGATCCACCTTATCAGGTATGGCAGTTGAAAGCATAGCACATATTTTTGTTACCACTAACTTGTCAGCAGCTTTTGGTGCAGTTGTAAGTATGTTTGTTACCTGGGCTAAGTATGGTAAACCAGATGTAAGTATAGCTCTAAATGGAGCTCTTGGAGGCCTTGTTGGAGTTACGGCTGGGGCTGATATCGTTAGTCCCTTTGGAGCAGCAATTATAGGAATTCTTTCAGGATTTGCAATAGTTTATGGAGTAGAGTTCATAGATAGAGTTCTAAAAATTGATGATCCTGTAGGGGCTGCAGGTGTACACGGAATATGTGGTGCAATTGGTACAATTGCCGTAGGTTTTCTTGCCACAGATGGTGGATTATTTTACGGTGGCGGTGCTGGTCTATTAGGAGTTCAGTTAATAGGTGTTGTAGCAATAGCAGTTTGGGTCATGTCAACGACCTTTGTCTTATTCAAAGCTATAGATGCTACAATAGGGCTTAGAGTTTCTGCAGCCGAAGAAACAACTGGGCTTGACATAGAAGAACACGGTATTGAAAGTTATGCGGACTTCCAGGTAAAAGGAGCAGCAGGCAGTAATTAATAACCTATCAGAATAATAAAAGCTGTCACCGATTTTCAAGGTGACAGCTTTTATTATTTCGCCGCAATAGGCATTCTTCTTCCCGAACCAAAAGCTTTAGAAGTAATTTTTAGCCCGGGAGGAGCTTGCTGTCTTTTATATTCATTTTTATCAACCATTTTTATAATATTTTTCACCAAAGTCAAATCTATGTTTAACTGCCTAGCTATTTCTGAAGGTGAACTTTGAAGAGTTATATGATAATATAATATATTGTCTAATAGATCATAAGGCGGCAGACTGTCTTCATCTTTTTGGTCTGGCTTTAATTCTGCTGATGGTGCTTTATTAATAATATTATTTGGGATTATTTCTTTATCCTTATTTATATAATTTGCAAGTTGGTAAACCATTGTTTTTGGAACATCTGAAAGAACTCCAAGTCCCCCACTCATATCTCCATACAGAGTACAGTAACCTACCGCAAGCTCACTTTTATTACCTGTTGTAAGAAGCAAATGCCCAAATTTATTAGATATAGCCATTAATATATTACCTCTTATTCTTGCCTGAATATTTTCTTCAGCCACATTATCTTCTGTACCTTCAAAAATATGTGAGAGTGAATTAAGAAAGGTGTCATAAATTTCATTAATATTAATCACTTCAAAATTTATCTCTAGCTTTTTCGCTAATTCTTCAGAATCAACCCAGCTTTCTTTTGAAGAATAAGGCCCAGGCATGTAGACTGCCATAACATTTTCCCTGCCGAGGGCTCTTTTGGCCATAGCGCATGTTACAGCTGAATCTATCCCTCCAGAAAGACCTATTAAAGCTTTTTTAAAACCGCATTTTTTAAAATAATCCTCTATTCCAAGCAGCAGTGCATCATGTAAATTTTTAACCTTTATGCTTTCTACCGTATCTTTCTTAGAATAATCGGACATTTTTTGGTATTTATTTTCTTCTATATCAATTGTAGTTATATTTTCTTCAAAGGCTGGTAGTTCCATCACATAGTTATTTAAATTAATAAATAGACTTTGGCCATCAAAAATTAGCTCGTCATTCCCTCCTACCTGGTTAACAAAAATAAACATAGAATCGTGCCTTGACACATGGCTTTGAATTATCTTTTTTCTTAAATTTTCTTTGTCTAAATAATAAGGTGATGCTGAAATGTTTATAAACAAGTCAGCCCCTTTTTTACTTAGTTCTTCTATAGGATCTATCTGGTACTTGTTCTCCGTCCACAGCTGGTAATCGTTCCACATATCTTCGCAGATATTTATACCTATTTTATGACCTTTAAATGTTACGGGCTTGATTTCTTCTGCTTCTTTAAAATAACGCTTTTCATCAAATACATCATAAGTTGGTAATAGCTTTTTGTTATATCTAAAAATCTCCTTACCATTTGATATTAATAATGCCGAATTATATAGTTTGTTTCCTACTCTTTCGCTAGAAAGTATAGGAGTACCAAACAATATTCCTAAATCAGGGTAGTTTTTAGACAATCTCTTTACTTCTTCTATATATTCGTTTATTTTTTCAATAAACCAACCTTTTTCCAGAAGATCTTTTGGGGGGTAACCAGTTAAAAATAACTCTGGGAAAATCATTAAATCCGTTGATTTTGTAGTATCACTTTTTAATGCTTTTTCTATCTTTTCATAATTTCCTTTAATATCACCTATAAAAGGGTTAAGCTGACAAATAGTAATTTTCATTTGAATCAACTCCAATTCATTAAATAAATAGTAAAATAATAAAGGCCTGTAAATCTCTTTAATTATAAAGAGATTATACAGGCCTCTTTGCCCTCTAATATCAAAATACATCATCGCACCTTGAGTACCTTAAGTTTAATCCATAAGACAAAAATTGTCAAGGAATTCTCATTTTTATTTTTTTATCTTTATTTTACCTGACTCTTTACTATTCTTTATTGGTTTTTTTCCTTCAACAAAATTTTTATGCCAGATCATGAAAGTTATTATAGTCCATAGCTTCCTGCTGTAGTCATGGGGACCTTTCCGGTGTGAATTTAATAATTTTAATACCTCATTTTTATTAAACAAATAATCGGTACCACTTTCCTTAATCAGGTCTCTTGCCCATTCATACATCGTATCCTTTAGCCAATATCTTATAGGTACTGGAAAGCCTAATTTTTTCCGGTATAATATTGATTTTGGTATCACATCTTCCACAGCTTTTCTGAGTGCATACTTTGTTGTCTGATCAGTTACTTTCCATTCTGGCGGAATCATTGAAGCAATTTCAAAAACCTTTTTGTCAAGGAAAGGTACTCTAAGTTCAAGAGAATGAGCCATAGTCATTCTGTCGGCTTTTACTAGTATGTCACCTGAAAGCCATGTTTTCAGATCTACGTACTGCATTTTGGCTAATTCATCAAAAGCAGTTATTTCCTTATAGATAGGCGCTGTTATGTCATAGTAAGAGATTTCCCGGTTATATCTTTTATAAACTCTATGTTTTACATCTTCTCTAAATATCCTCGCATTTCCGTAGTACCTTTTTTCAAGAGGAGTTGCTCCTCTTCTTATAAAATCTTTTCCCTTAGTACCTTCAGGCAAAACCTTTGATAAATAAAACAAGCTTCTTTTAACAGGTCCGGGAAAGTTATTAAAAATACTTAAATCTCTAGGCTCACGGTATATATTATACCCTCCAAAAAGCTCATCTGCTCCTTCACCTGAGAGTACAACTTTTACATGTTTTGAAGCTTCCTTACTTACATAATATAAAGGAACTGCAGCAGGATCAGCAACCGGATCATCCATGTGCCAGATTATTTCAGGCAAATCTTCCATTACCTCTTCGGCTGTGACAAGTTTTGTATAGTGTTCCACTCCTAATTCTTCTGCAGTCTCTTTTGCAATATCAGCTTCATTATAAAACTGGCTCTCAAATCCACTGGTAAAAGTTTTTATCTTAGGATGAAATTTTTTGGCTAATGCAACTATTGCAGTTGAATCAATCCCGCTTGAAAGAAAAGCACCCACAGGAACGTCACTTCTCATGTGTATTTTTACTGAATCTAAAATTTTTTCTTTAATCAGGTCAAACAATTTTTTTTCATCACTTAAAAAACTGTCATTAGGCCTAAAACTAGGGGTAAAATATCTATTAAAAGAGAGCTTTATATCATTTCTTTCAGGACAAAAAGAAAAAGAATTTCCTGGTGGTACTTTTTTAATATCTCTATATATTGTGCTAGGCTCTGGAGGATATTGAAAAGTTAAATAATGCTGGAGGGTAGTCGTATCTACTGGGTTTACTTTACTATCATAAAGGTCAAGTAGAGCCTTCTTTTCTGATGAAAATAATATACCATTATTAGTCTTTAAATAATATAGGGGTTTAATTCCAAAAGGGTCTCTTGCTCCAAAAAGTTTTTTCTCTTTTTTATCCCAGATTAAAAAAGAATACATCCCTCTTAATTTTTCAATCATTTTATCTCCAATTTCACTATAAAGAGCAAGGACAACTTCCGTATCTGATTCTGTTTTTAATTCTGGATTTTTTAGTAATTTTTTCAATTCAAGATAGTTATATATCTCTCCATTTAGAACAATCCAATATCTTTGATTCTGATAAGAAAGAGGTTGATTTCCTTTTTCAATGTCGATGATACTTAGCCTTTTAAATGCAAAAGTAACATAGTCATCACTATAAAAGCCAGAACTGTCAGGCCCTCTATGGACTAGCATATCAGATGCATTTAATATTTTTCTATTAATTAATCCATTTTGATTATCTACTGTCACATAACCAATAAAACCACACATAACATCTATTCCTTTCAAATTGCTTTTAGGTTTAATATTTGTTTAATTTAGCTCGCTTATTATATTACGTAACAAACCCTGAATCTGTTAAAATTTTATATCTTTTTCACAAGACAGCAGTTAGATGAATAGAATTTATAAGCAAGAACAACGAACGATAGTCTAATTAATGTTAGGAGTGTTCGCTTATGTGTGGTATTGTTGGCTGGCTTTATCCCGGAAAAGATATGTCAGAAGAAAAAAAAGAAATTAAAAAAATGACAGGCAGGTTAATGAAGCGGGGGCCTGATGATTTTAATATTTGGTCAAATCAAAATATCGCTTTCGGTCACACAAGGTTAGAAGTGGTTGATCCTGAGTTTGGAAAACAGCCTATGACAAAAAAAGAAAAAGATTCTACCTACACTATAGTTTATAACGGTGAGCTGTATAATACAGAGGAAATTAGAAGAAAGCTTAAAAACAAGGGCTATAAATTTAATTCCCATTCAGATACCGAAGTCCTCTTAACCTCATATATAGAATGGGAAGAAGAATGTCTTGAAATACTTAATGGTATATTTGCTTTTGCCATCTGGCATGAAAGAAAAAAGAGATTATTTTTAGCTAGAGACAGATTGGGTGTCAAGCCATTATTTTATTCTAATAAGAATAATTCCTTTTTCTTTGCATCAGAACCAAAGGCCTTATTAGAAAATAGACTGATAGATACTAGTGTTGATTTAGAAGGTTTAAGAGATGTTTTTGCCCTTAGTCCGTCTAGGACACCCGGATGTGGGATATTCGAAGAATTAGATGAATTAAGGCCCGCACACGCCATGATATGTAATCTAAATAAAGAAATTAAAATGTGGAGATATTGGCAGGTAAAAAGTAAGCCTCACAACAAAAGTATCAAAGATACCGCACTGGACTTACATGATCTCCTTCAAGATACAGTAAGAAGACAACTTGTGGCTGACGTTCCTGTATGTACATTCTTATCTGGAGGAATTGATTCTAGTATTTTAACAGCCTTTACAGCTGAGGCATTTGAAAGAGATAACAAAAACGCCTTAAAAACTTATTCAATTGATTACGAAAATAATGATAAATATTTTACAAAAAATAGTTTTCAACCAGAAGGTGATATGCCCTGGATTCGATTAGTCTCAGAAACTTTTGGTACAAAACACAAAAACAAAATAATATCAATAAATGAACTTACGAATTATCTAAAAAGAGCTGTATATGCAAGGGATATGCCAGGAATGGCAGATATTGACTCCTCTCTATTGTGGTTTTGCGAAAAGGTAAAAAAAGATGCTACAGTTGCCCTCTCTGGTGAGTGTGCCGACGAGATATTTGGCGGCTACCCCTGGTTTTATAAAGAGGAACTTATGAATAGGCCTTATTTTCCGTGGATGGATTCTATAAAAGATAGAGAATATCTTCTTAATAATAAGTGGAAAGAAAAATTAAAACTTGAGGAATATATACGTACTAAATACAACGAAACTTTAAAGGAAACACCTTATCTTGATGGAGAAAATAAAGCAGCTGATAAAAGACGTGAGATCTCATATTTGAATATAATATGGTTTATGACCACATTACTAGATAGAAAAGACCGTATGAGTATGGATGCTAGTTTAGAAGTGAGGGTTCCCTTCGCTGATCACAGGTTGGTGGAGTATGTTTGGAACATACCCTGGGAGATGAAACAAAAAGACGATACAGAAAAGTGGATTTTAAGAAAAGCCACGGAAGACGTATTACCCCACAAAGTCTTATATCGCAAAAAAAATCCTTACCCTAAGACCCATAACCCAATATACAAAAATATAGTTGCTTCCTGGGTTGATAATGAAGTACTCCAGGATAAAAACGCCCCAATTTTAGAATTCATGGACAAAAATAACATCAAAGAGCTGGTCACTTCAAAAGGAGATTCTATGAAGACGCCGTTTTTTGGTCAATTGATGAGTGGTCCTCAACTGCTTGCCCATTTGGGCCAAGTTAACACCTGGCTTAAAGATTATAATATTACTATTAAAAAATAGGCTCTATTAGAGTTCATTGTTGGTGATCTCATAGCATCTGCCTAGCTACCAACGTATCGGGGAAACTTGCTAAAAATCTCGCAAATTATAAGCTCACTTAGGTAGCTAGCAGGTGTTATAAATAAAATCAAAAATGAACTAAAACAGAGCCAAAAACTTAAAAATCCCAATTAAATTATAGATTTGTATTAACTTACATACAATCTGCCATATGGTCTGGTACTTACCGGCTCTAATTTAATAAACTCACTGTCTATAAGTTTATTTAGGTCTTTATCAAAGTAATTACAAAAGGTTTCTATATTATCTTTTAATATCTTTTTGTCTTTGTCATTTAATTCTATTTTGGAAACTTCTTTTCCAAGTTGGTCTTCATCTACATGCCCCCTGATATAAATCGTGCCACCATGCATACCTGTACCAACATAATCTCCAACAGGACTCTTATCCTGAGGGGTGTTTAGCCCTAATACAATGAGAACTCCACCGGCCATATATTCACCCAAAAAATCTCCCGTATTTTCACCGACTACAAGTACAGGTATCTTATCTTTATAAGCCTTCATATGAATACCCACTCTGTATCCTGCCTGTTCACGAATAAAAATTTTCCCGCCTCGCATGGCAATTCCCGGTGTGTCTGAAACATGGCCGTAGATAATAATTTCACCATCATTCATTGTATTTCCAACCATATCCTGAGCATTATCAAAAACTTCAAATTTCGGCCCATCACACATAGCTGCTAGATTATTACCCGGCACTCCATTTATTTTGATATTTATATTTCCCTCTAGACCTGCACCAATATATCTTTGCCCAAAAATATTTTTAAGCTCAATATTCTGTTTATTTACTTCCTTTACAGCTTTTCGTATCTCCACGTTAAGATCTTTATAATTTTTATCTTTCCCACAAATCAACATAGACTTTTCTGAAGTCAAATTGTTACTCATTCATTTCACCTCCCAGCCCCTTTTACACCAAGGGTTTCCATGGTATAACTGTCCAAATCCAATGCTCTAAGCCTCTCTCTATTGCCTTTAAGACTTTCAATTGAGGTGATTCCCAAAGATCCAAGAAGTTCTTTCATCTCAAGGCTCCAACTTCGTAGTAAATTATAGACTCTTTCGCCACCTTCTTCAGGATCTAAACGCTTAGTAAGTTCTGGTTTTTGAGTTGCTATCCCCCAGGCACACTTATTAGTATGACAGCTTTCACATACAGTACAACCAAGGGCAATCAGAGCTGCGGTACCAATGCTAGCACAATCAGCACCAAGTGCTATTATTTTCAAAATATCAGCACTTGATCTAATACCTCCTGACGCTATTATAGAAGCTTTATGTCTAATTTTCTCTTCCCTTAATCGTTTGTCAATGCTTGATATGGCCAGTTCTATTGGTATTCCTACATTATCTCTTATAGTAGCAGGTGTTGCACCTGTTCCACCTTTTAGACCATCAACTGCGACAAAGTCGGCACCTGCTCTTACTATTCCTGTTGCTATTGCCGGTGCATTATGAACTGCTGATATTTTGACTCCTACAGGTTTTTTATACTCTGTAACTTCTTTTAACAAATATATAAGATTCTCTAAGTCCTCTATAGAGTAGATATCATGATGAGGGGCCGGCGAAATAGCATCAGAACCTTCAGGTATCATTCTTGTTTTTGAAATTTCTTTGTCGATTTTTTCCCCAGGCAGATGCCCTCCAATCCCAGGTTTTGCCCCCTGGCCGATTTTTATCTCTATAGCTGCACCAGATTCTAAATATTCTTTATCAATACCAAATCTACCTGAAGCTACCTGCACAAAAGTATTAGGGCCATACTCTACCATATCAGGATGCAGCCCACCCTCACCACAGTTCATACAGGTTCCGGCTTTTCTAGCAGCATTACCTAAAGCTTTATGAACATTGAGACTTAATGCGCCAAAGCTCATCGCAGCAAATACAATAGGTGTTTCAAGCTGCAGCTGTGGCCCTATTTCATCTGAGATATTATCTGATTTTCTACCTACAAATGTTCTAAGTTCCATAGGCTCTCTCAAAGGATCAATTGAAGGATTGGTTACCTGGCAGGCATCAAGTAGTAAGTGGTCAAAAATATTTTTGTGCGAAAGACCTGTTCCAACAGAAGTTAATAGTTTGGCACCAGTATCTGACTGCTTATGAATATCATTTTGAGTTTTATAATCCCAATTAAAGTGAGAGTTAAATGCAATTTTGTTTTCAGAAAGTTCAATAGCATTTTGTGGGCAGGTTAAGACACAGCGCCGACAAGCTACACAATTTTTATTGTATGCCACAATATTATTTTCTGTTTCATCAAAAGTAAAAACATCAAAGCTGCATTCCTTGGCACACCTTTTACATTTGTTGCAGTTTTCATTTATATTTAGTTTATACTTGGGAGGAAAATTATTTGTTATCATCATTTAGCTCCCCTTTCAGTCTAGCACCCTGAGATATTTTTGTGCCTTTATCACCTTTTTTATCTTTATTTTTTAGAGTAGCATATAGCGGCTTACCTGCATGAGAATAAGTATATTCTTCTGGTTTTGGTTCAATTTTTCTAATAGCTGCCTCTTCAGTGGAAATATAATACCAATTGTCTTTCTGGGCTGCTATTAAGGGACGTAATTTGATTCTATCTGTTAGACCAATCATCATATCAGTATTTGCAATAATAACTCCAAAAGGGCCATTTAATAAAAGATCTTTATAGATTATCCTAAGTTTAGTTAGATGTTCTTTTACTGAAGGCTCCATATTATCAATTTTATCCCAAAATGGTGCAGCAAGGACTGAAGCCATATCTTTTAAGGATAAAGAATGCTTACGCATCAATAAATCAACTGCATAAGTTATAACCTCAGTGTCTGTCTCTAACGTACAGGGATAACCTTGAGTATCTAGATATCTAGCATTCGTTCCATAAGATGATATCTCACCATTGTGGACAACACTCCAATCAAGTAAACTAAAAGGATGAGCACCACCCCACCAGGCAGAAGTATTTGTAGGGAATCGACCATGAGCCGTCCATAAATAACCATGATACTCCTCAAGCATAAAAAACTCACCTATATCTTCGGGATAACCCACCCCTTTAAAAACTCCCATATTCTTACCTGAAGAAGAAACAAAAGCTCCTTTAATACCCGTGTTAATTTCCATGACACGTCTAACTACAAATTCTTCTTCATCTATTTCCTCAACTAAGTGCTCCATCGGCTTTAGAAAATAACGCCACAACATTGGAGATGTTCTTATTTTAGCGGTATTTCTTGTAGGAATTGTCTCTCCACCAACCATTACAAAATATTTCCTCAGAAACTGTTCGGTTTCAACCCTACTTGGCTCATCATCATAAATTAGATGAAAAGCATAACAATCTTTTAGATCAGGATATATGCCATAACTAGCAAAACCTCCACCTAGTCCATTAGAACGATCATGCATCACTTCTATACAATCCATAATTTTGTTACCTGAAAAAGACATTGCTTCAGTATTCATAATACCAGCTATAGCGCAACCTGATGGGACTTTCTGATAAAATTCCAATACTATCACCTCGTCTTTTTACGAACGAATAATGGTGAAGCGTAAAATTATATCGTTCGCTTTTTAGGTGTTCTAGTTTAAAAAAGTATATCATTGGTTTATTTCCAATGTCAAACTTTTTTTATTTTATTTTTCTCCATAGCCTATAACTCCGATTTTTTAAAATTTTTTTGGCAGCGACGTGTTGTTACGACCGTACTGGACATTGACCAATTTTATTTATTATGAATTTTTCCCTTGACAATTAGTTTGCCACATGATAAAGTTTAATCAAGTAAAACCTAACAAATAAGCAAAAATTAAATAAACGTTCGTTTTTTTGGTGCAAGGGCGCACTAAGAAAACAACCCAAGTAACTAAATTTAAACTAAAATTTAGCAAATAACTTGATTAGAGGGCAAAGGTGTCCTTGAAAGGTACTAGTATACTCTAACCTTTTAAGGACACTTTTTTTATAAAATTTTATTTAAAGGAGTGGTTTAACCATGGATATTAATGAAATCAAAAAATTAGTTGATGAGAAAAACGTTAAATTTATCCGACTTCAGTTTACGGACATAACAGGGGTGCTTAAGAACATAGCAATAACTCCGGAACAGCTTGACAAAGCTTTGGAAGGAGAATTGATGTTTGATGGTTCATCAATAGAAGGCTTTGTAAGAATAGAAGAATCCGATATGTATCTGCGTCCAGATCCAAATACCTTTGTCCTCTTTCCCTGGCGTTCAACTGAAGGTACTGCTGTAGCTAGAATGATATGTGATGTTTATACTCCTGATGGCAAACCTTTTATCGGCTGCCCAAGGAGCAATCTACAAAAAATAATAGATGAGGCAAAAGAGATGGGTTATACGATGAATGTTGGACCTGAAGCAGAGTTTTTCCTCTTCAACACTTCATCTGAAGGAAAACCTACATTAGATACACATGATCAGGCTGGTTACTTTGATCTAGCACCAGTTGATCACGGGGAAGATGCAAGAAGAGATATGGTAATTACTTTACAGGATCTTGGCTTTGAAATAGAAGCAAGTCACCACGAAGTTGCACCAGGACAGCACGAAATTGACTTCAAATATGATGATGCTTTAAGTACAGCTGATAATATCATGACCTTCAAATATGTTGTAAGAGCAATAGCCAAACGTCACGGCCTTCATGCTACCTTTATGCCAAAACCTATCTTTGGAATTAACGGATCAGGAATGCATGCAAACATGAGTCTTTTTAAAGATGGGGAAAATGCATTTTTTGACCCAAATGGAGAAAATCAATTAAGTGATGAATGCAGATACTTTATTGGTGGGTTAATTAAACACGCTAAAGCTATCGCAGCTATCACTAACCCTACTGTTAATTCTTACAAAAGGCTTGTACCTGGCTATGAAGCTCCAGTCTATATAGCATGGAGTGAGAAAAACAGAAGTCCATTAATTAGGATTCCTGCCAAAAGAGATGTATCTACCAGAGTAGAAATGAGAAACCCAGACCCATCCTGTAACCCTTATCTAGCAACTGCTGTAATGTTAAAAGCTGGGCTTGAAGGCATAAAAAATAAAATTGTCCCTCCTGCCCCAACAATTGAAAACATTTACGAAATGGATAAAGCTGAGATGGAAAAAAGAGGTATATCACAATTGCCAACAAACCTTAAAGAAGCAATAGAAGCCCTATCAGAAGACGAGGTAATAAAAGATGCATTAGGGCCCCATGTTTATGAAAGATTCGTGGAAGCCAAAATGCTAGAATGGGAAGATTATTCTATCACGGTACATCCGTGGGAAATAGATCAGTATCTAACCAAGTTTTAATTAATGATCCACAATTTAGGGTGAAGGGGTTTCAAATAACCCCTCCTCCCGTTTTTTTGTGTAGGCAAACATTTTGAATTATATTTGCTAGATCAAATTATGAAAAGAGGTTTTCTGTCATGAAGCAGAATAGAATTGTGTTTCTCACAGAAAATGATAAATTAGATAAACAGGTTATAGGGATTTTGCAAAAGTATGGGTACGGCAATATAGAAACTGGACCTGTAGGTCAGGATGGTCTAAGGTTAATAAGAAGAAAAGTACCAGATTTAATATTATTTGACGCTTCAAACAAAACAACTACCAGCTTAGAACTATTAAAAGTATTTGCTGAGGATGAGATAGCTGCAGTAATATTGATACTATCAGAATTGACCCCAAAGTTTGTTGAAGAAGCTAGAGATAGTGGTATTTTGGCCTTTTTGTTAGAACCCATCTCAGAAGTAAATCTTATACCAACTGTTGAATCATCTTTAATAAACTTTGAACGCTTTAAAAAATTAAAAACAGAAAAAGAAAATCTTGAGAAATCACTTGAAAAACGAAAACTAGTTGAAAGAGCAAAAGGTATAGTAATGAAAAAATATAATTTACCAGAAGATGAGGCTTATAGAAAATTACAAAAGCAGGCAATGGATAAATGTATCTCCTTAAAAGAATTATCAGAAGCAATTATCCTTGCCGATGAAGTATAGATTATATTTCAAACTTTAGAAAGGGGGTTTTTTTGTGGAAGCAGTACTGTATTTAGAAGATGGAACTACATTTCATGGTAAAGCAATAGGAAAACAAGAAAATTGCGAAGGAGAGATTGTATTTACTACCTCAATGACAGGATATCAAGAAACATTAACTGATCCCTCATACTGTAATCAAATTGTTACATTTACTTACCCTCTGATCGGAAATTACGGTATCAATAAAGACGACATGGAGTCTATTAAACCTAATTTAAAAGGTGTCGTGGTAAAAGAAAACTGCGACAATCCAAGTAATTATAGAAGTCGGGTCAGTTTAAACGAGTATCTTAAAGATTGTAATTTGACAGGAATATCAGGGATAGATACCAGAAAATTAACCAGGTTAATCAGAAATAAAGGCACCATGAAGGCCAAGATTATATGTAATGTTAATCATAATGATAGCCAAAATAACATTTCTAAATTCAATTTTGATAATAGTGATTCAAATGAAAGCTGGGTAATGCAAGTTACAACCCCTAACCCTTATGTCATCCCAGGAAATAAATTTAAACTTGTTATCTTAGATTTAGGTTGCAAAAAAAGTCTAATCCATTATCTTTCAGAAAAGGGCGCTGGTATAGTTGTGGTTCCCGCAAATACAAATAAAGAAACAATACTTAGCTACAATCCTGACGGAGTAATTCTATCAAATGGACCCGGAGATCCTAAAAGCGTTCCAGATGTTATAAAAACTGTTAAAAGTATTATTTCTTCTAACATTCCTGTATTCGGTGTTTGTCTTGGTCACCAGATAATTGGTCTTAGCCAGGGATTTGATTCATTCAAAATGAAATTTGGCCACAGAGGAATTAATCATCCTGTAAAAAACCTTATTACAGGAAAAGTTAGTATTACTTCTCAAAATCACGGTTATGCCCTAAAAAATGAAAATGTTCCCCCGGAAATGGAGATAACCCACTTAAATGTTAATGATAACACTGTAGAAGGTATAAAACATAAGTCCCTTCCTGTGTTTTCAGTTCAGTTCCATCCTGAAGCAAATCCTGGGCCTAAAGATAATAAGGATTTGATTCAGGATTTTTTGTTTACGTTGGAAAAAGATAAGAACTAAGAGGGGTGAAATCATGAAAAATAAAACAAATATTAAAAAAGTCTTAATGATAGGTTCAGGTCCAATTATCATAGGTCAAGCAGCAGAGTTTGATTATGCCGGAACACAGGCCTGTAGGGCACTAAAAGAAGAAGGAATAGAAGTAGTACTTGTAAATTCTAATCCAGCCACAATTATGACTGATGAAAATATAGCCGATAGTGTTTACTTGGAACCGTTGACTAAAGAATATATTACTAAAATAATCGAAAAAGAACGCCCTGAGGGATTGTTAGCTACCCTCGGCGGTCAGGTCGGTCTAAACTTAGCTATGGAATTAGACCGAGATGGTGTTTTAGATAAATATGGTGTCAAACTCTTAGGTACTTCCCTAAATTCTATTAAACAAGCTGAAGATAGAGATGGCTTTAAAAAACTTATGGAAAAAATAAATGAACCTGTACCAGAAAGTATTATAGTTTCTACAACGGAAGAAGCTATATCTTTTGCAGAAAGTATAGGATACCCGGTCATAGTTAGACCTGCCTACACTCTTGGTGGCACAGGTGGCGGTGTAGCAAATAATAAAGACGAGTTAAAAGGTATCTCCACGAGAGGAATCCACTACTCTTTAATTGATCAGATATTAGTTGAACGTTCAGTAACTGGTTGGAAAGAATTAGAGTACGAAGTCATAAGGGATGCTAATGACAATTGTATAACCGTATGTAATATGGAAAATATAGATCCAGTAGGGGTTCATACTGGTGACAGTATGGTGATTGCCCCCTCACAGACTCTAGCAGATAATGAACATCAAATACTTAGAGAAGCAGCAATAAAAATTATCAGGGCCCTTGAAATAAAAGGCGGATGTAATATTCAATTTGCCCTTGATACAAAATCAGATAATTATTATGTTATTGAGGTTAATCCAAGAGTTAGTAGGTCAAGTGCTCTTGCTTCAAAAGCAACTGGATATCCAATTGCCAAAATAGCTGCAAAAATAGCCCTTGGTTATAATTTGGATGAGCTAAAAAATGAAGTTACAGGAAAAACTTACGCTTCTTTTGAGCCAAGTCTTGACTATGTAGTTATAAAATTACCTAGATTCCCATTTGATAAATTCAATGTTGCTGATAGAAAGCTTGGTTCACAAATGAAAGCCATCGGAGAAGTCATGGCTATTGAGAGATATTTTGAGAGCGCTTTTTTAAAAGCATTAAGATCCCTTGAAATTAATCTTAATGAGTTTTGGAAAGATGATTTTTCACCGCACGAAATTTTTACAAATATGTCAGCAGGAAAAGATGATAGAATAATATGGTTGTTAAGAGCTATTAAAAGTCGTATTTCTATCGAAGAGCTACACGAGATAACAGGAGTAGATACATTCTTCTTAAATAAATTTAAAAACATTGTTGAGCTAGAGCAACAGTTAAAAGAAAACAAAGATAAAATCCTAACAGATAATAAGGTGCTTTTCTCGGAGGCTAAGAAAAGAGGGTTTACAAACGAACAAATCGCCAGCTTCACAGATGTTAGCTTAGATAAAATCTGTGAATTACAAGATAACGAAGATTTACACCCTGTTTATAAAATTGTAGATACATGTGCAGCAGAATTTGAAGCCGAAACTCCTTATTATTATTCTTCCTATGAAGATGAGAATGAAATAAAAAAAACAGATAACGAAAGTGTAATCGTTCTTGGTTCCGGACCAATTAGAATTGGTCAAGGTATAGAATTTGATTACTGTTCAGTACACTCAGTTCTTGCTCTTAAGGAACTTGGTTATGATGCAGTTATTATAAATAACAATCCTGAAACTGTCAGTACTGATTTCAACATATCAGACAGACTTTACTTTGAACCTTTAACTACTGAAGATGTAATATCAGTTCTAAAGCAGGAAAATGCCAAAGGAATAATTGCCCAATTTGGAGGGCAAACTGCAATTAACCTAGCCTATCCATTATATAATGCCAAAAATAATATTTTAGGAACCTGCGTTCAGGATATGGACCGGGCTGAAGACAGGAATAAATTCGATACATTACTATCAGATTTAAAACTTGCAAGACCTGAAGGAAAAACTGTTACAAGCACTGAGGAAGCTAAAGCTATTGCAGATAATCTTGGATTTCCCTTGCTAGTTAGGCCTTCTTATGTCCTTGGCGGCAGAGCTATGGAAATAGTATATAGCCTGGAAGATTTAGAAAGATATCTAAATTGGGCCGTCAAAGCTTCTCCAGATTATCCTGTACTGATTGATAAATTCATCCAGGGAACAGAAATAGAAGTAGATGCAATATGTGATGGAAATGATGTTCTAATACCTGGGCTTATGGAGCATATTGAAAAAGCTGGTGTTCATTCAGGAGATAGTATGGCTGTTTATCCAACTATATCTTTGTCTATCGACTTAAAAGAAAAGATTATTGAATCTACAAAAAAGCTTGCTCTTGGGTTAAATATCAAAGGTATGCTAAATATTCAGTATGTAGTTAAAAACAATAATTTATATGTAATTGAGGTTAACCCCAGGTCCTCTAGAACTGTACCTTTTTTAAGTAAAGTTACAGGTGTTCCCATGGTCAATATTGCTACAAAAATAATGCTTGGAAATTCACTAAAATCTCAAGGCTGGAATTTTCACAGAATACCTGAACCTGATTTTTATGCCTTAAAAGCTCCCGTTTTTTCTTTTGCCAAACTCTCACAGGTTGATACAACCTTGGGACCTGAAATGAAATCTACTGGGGAGGTAATGGGAATTGACCAGGAGTTTGATAGAGCTATTTACAAAGGATTATTAGCAGCAGGATATAATTTAGAAGATGAAGGTGGGGTTTTGATAACAGTTGCAGACCGCGACAAAGAGTATGTTCATCCTTTAGCAGAAAAATTCGAACAACTTGGATATAGGATATTTGCTACTTCTGGCACCGCTGATTATCTGATAAGGAAAGGGTTAAAAGTAAACAAGGTAGGAAAAATAAACTCAGGAAAACCTAACTTATTAGACATCATTGATCAGGGAAAAATTAATCTAGTGGTAAATACATTTACAAAAGGTAAAGAGCCATCAAGGGACGGCTTTAGAATAAGAAGAGCTTCTGTAGAAAGCAACATACCTTGCTTTACATCTTTAGATACTGTTGAAGCATTTTTGTATGCTATAGAATCCAACAAAAAAGGTAGAGAAAAAAGGGTGAAGTCGTTACAATCTTATTTAGTTTAAGCTATTCTCCTCTGTCCCAGGTTAGTTTACATTCCTTACACTCAAACTCTTTAGTTTTAACGGCCATAGCTGCTGGGATTCCCAGGGCTATGGCCATATAAAAAATGACTCTAAACTCAGGAACAGAAAGAGACATCAAATACGTAATAAATACAAAAACCAGAGCCATAATTATTCTATGGGATCTTTTCCCAATATGTCTAATATTTAAACCTTTACATTGAGGGCATTGCAAGTTGTTTCACACCTTTCTTTCAGGATATACATTTAGTACAAACATAGTACCATCTACTAAAATTTTTCTTCAATTTTTCTTCTTTAGGTTTGTTGCTAATAATTTGGACATTCATGTCTTCGGTTGCTGGATAATTTAGTCTTCATTTACCACATTTATTTTGGGCACGATAAAAACTCCTTTATACAATAACTCCCTCCCCCAGTTCTATTAATCAATTATATCAATATACCGGGAAAGAGAGTTATCAAATAACTTTTTTTAATTACTTTTCTAATTTTCCAGCTCTTTGAGCTTTCAGATAGTTCATACAAAAGTCATCATTACCAATTAAAGTGTTAGAAGCTATTAGTAATGACATAATTTTCTTGTCTAGTGGGTCCAAAATAACTGAATCCATCCCTTTAGCCATACACATTACCAAAAATGCTCTGTTTAAGAGATGTCTATTTGGTAGGCCATAGGAAACATTACTTAATCCACAAGTTGTATGTACCTTGTCATACTCCTGATGAATCATCTCTATCGCATCTAGTACTTCATTTCCAAAGTCTGTATTTACACTTACAGGCTTAACTAACGGATCTAGAAAGATATTTTCTTCTTTAACTCCAGCATTTTTCATGTTATCTGTTAAATTTTTAGCAATATCAAGCCTTTCTTGCCCTGTATCTGGCATTCCGTCATCATTCATACATAATGCTATAATTTTAGCATCATATTCCAAAACCAAAGGAAGTACTTCATCATAACGTTCTTTTTCATCAGTAATAGAATTTATCATTGGTTGACCATTTTGGTGTGCTTCAAGGCCTACCTTTAGAGCTTCGGCACTTGGGCTATCTATACATAAGGGCATATCTATTTCTTCTTGGACAGTTTCTACAAGCCATTTTAGACATTCGGCCTCGTCATGAACTCTTGTTCCAGCATTAACGTCTATATAATTTGCACCAGCTTCTACCTGTTGTCTAGCTATATCTTTAATATATTCGGCATCTCTTTCTTCTACTGCTTTTGATATTGCTTTTCTGCTCGTGTTTATAAGTTCACCTATAATTAACATCATGCATCATCCTCCCTATCGAAAAAATAGTTATTCTTAACAATTTTACAAGGTGGAACTACTACAAAATTATCGTCTTTTTCCCATTCCTTAACCACTAATTTTTTAAAAATATCTTCTTTGCCATCAAATACTTCAAATTTGATATTTAGAAAATCTGCCACTTTTTTTGCATAATCAATATATTTACTCTGATCACCCAGATTATTGCTTTTTACAAATGCAAGGCGAGTATAGTTTTTATATTGCATATCTATAGACCATTTTGCTATTTCTTCACCAAATTTTTCTACATATTCCTGATATTCTGCATACGGCTCCCTTAATTCATCAATCCAACCTTTACTCAAGTAGTATGTCCCGGGTTCTTTGTCAAATTCTTCATTGTACTTCTCCCTTGATCCAAGAAGAATACCGATACAATCATGGAACCTAGGTATTACAAGGGTTTTATCTTTAGACTCAAGGCCGGCTAATCCATTTGAACATAAGCCATATCCAAATACTAATACATCAGCATCTGTAGTATTATCGATATATTCCTGCAATTTTTCCCTTAATTGATCTGGATACCTGTGATATCCAGATTCCAAGAACTCAGCTTTAATATGTGAAGGCTTATAATAATTTATTTCATTCATTATAGTTTTACATGCAATAATCTTCATAAAACCACTCCAACTATTGTCAGCTTTAAGGAAAGCTTATAAGAAATAGAAACATCTTAACTGCCATTTAAAAACCCGTCAGCAGCAGTTAAGATGTTTCTTTTGAAAGGTCACGACCTCAGGTATACTAGTTCAAATTTATAGAGCTTAATAGGAGTTTTATAGAAATTTTTCTTCAGCTCGTTTAACAATTTCTGATATTTTCTTCTGTACATCTTCCGGCAACGGTTCTGGTTCGTAATTTTCTAGGATGTCTCTAACTTTTTCATTAGCTCTATCAAACAATCTTTTCTTGCCATCTGCTGCCCAATTATCATATCTGCTGCGATCCATAAGAGATGAAACACCATCTCTTGTATCATAGAATTCTTTTTTGAACCACTTTTTAGTATGAGCAGCTGTTAAGAAGTGTCCCGATGGACCTACCTCATCAAAAACTTCCATACCTAGAGCTTCATCGGTAACAGTTACTCCTTCAGCTACCCTGCGAACCATACCTATTATGTCATCACAGATCACAAGACTATCCCAAGAAGTAGTCATTCCGTACTCTATATAGCCAACATCGTGATTCAAGTTAGAACCAGAAAGTTGAGTCATAAGGATAGAGATAGCTGATTCTATACCGTCTTGCTCATCAGCTAACTTAGAGTCACTACAGCCACAAGTACCAAACATAGGTAGCTTTAGATAATGGCACATATCTGCTAGAGCGCTTTGTAGTAGGTCAAACTCTGGAGCACCATAGGAGAATATTGTTGAGTTCATATCCATTATAGTATATACTCCACCTTTAATAAATGGAGCACCTTCATTTACTAGCTGATGAATCACTAGACCACTTAAACTCTCTGCAATACCAGTCGCCAGATTCCCCGCTAATGTAACAGGGCCAGTAGCTCCTGCCATTATACATGGCGTATATACAGCTGGAACTTCTTTTTCAGCAGTTATAATAAGCTTGCTCACTGCTTCTTCAGAGTGCTGCAACGGAGAACTAGGCTCAATATAAAGCCCCATAATCGGATTTCTCTTAAGTTCTTCTTCTCCTCCTGCAACAAGTTCACACATTTCAATTATATCTTTGAAACCATCTGCATCAGCAGCCGTAGTGATTATTGGCTTCGAAGTGTTTTTGATTTGTGCTTCAAACTGATGTCTATCATGAATTTTTTGGTCAACATCCTGAACGATACCTGCAGACATAACAAAATCTAAGTTAGGTAGTGCATCTATTATTTTACAGGAATTACTAACACTTTCTTTAGTAGTTTTCTTTTTCTCTTGAGTATAAGGATCAATGTAATATGGTGTATCCGAACCTGTACCATAGTATGCGTTATGGCTTTCTAAGTGGACCGTCCTCTCACCTGTTCTACTATCACATAGTGTAACTCTAGACGGAGCAGTTTGTAGAGCTTTTTCTACTTTACTTGCTGGAATCCTTACCCTATTTCCTTGAACCCAACATCCAGCTTTTTTTAGTATATCTAATGCCTGATCGTCAAATATATCTACCCCTGTTCTCTCTAAAATCTCAAGGGAAGCATGAAATACTTTTTCGCACTGGTCTTCAGACAAAACTTGCATAGACAAACTCTTAGAATTTATATTACTTTTCAATTACCTGTTCCTCCTTCCTGATAAAAAGGATGCTACACTATTTCTTTTTATCAAGTTTTTTCATTAAAAGATCTTTAATGATACTGTTATAAACAGATTTTTATAATCAAATTTTATTTATTTTTTTCGGCGAACTTTTTCTCTGCTTCTTCTAGGATATCCGCTATATCTTTTTGAACATCTTCACTTAATACTTCTGGACGATCATTCTCGATTAAGCGTACTGTCTTCTCTTTAACTCTATCTCTCATGCTCTTGCTACCGCTTTTCTGCCAAGCTTCATATCTTTGTCTGTCAATCAGATCTGGGAACCAGAACTCATTTTTAAAGTTTTTCATTGTATGACTTTCTCCAAGGAAATGGCCTCCTGGCCCTACTTTATCAATTACATCTAAAGCTAGAGTTTCGTCGCTTACTTCGATACCTTCCATAATGCGTCCTACCATTCCAACAACTTCGTCACCAAGTACACACTGATATAACGATCCAGTATTACCATATTCACTATAACCAACATCATGTACTAAGTTAGCACCCATAGTAGCAGCCATACCGATTGATAACGCAGATTCTATAGCAGCCTGCTCGTCTAGCAGCTTTGAATCCGTACATCCTGCTGTACCAAAGATTGGGATTTCCATATAATGGCCAAGGTCAGCCATAGCACCTTGCATTAGCATGAACTCCGCAGAACCATAACTTAATATAGTACTCTGCATATCCATAATCGCAATCAATCCACCAATGATGAATGGGGCACCAGGGTTTACAAGCTGCCCTGCAAGTAGTCCAGGGAATGAAGTTACAAGTGACTGAGCAAGTACTCCAGCTATACTAGCAGGTGCAGTAGCCCCACCCATTATACAAGGTGTATAAACTTTAGGAAGACCTTTTTCTGCAGCCCACATAGCCTTTGATATTGCATCATAGTCCTGAATACTTGGAGGACTTGGCTCAGAATAAAAAGCGACAAAAGGTTCATGACGTAGCTCCTCAAGGCTTCCTTTAATTGCTATAGCCATGTCTGTCATTACTTCATACTGTTCAACACCAAAGCCCCAATGGCATATTGGTTTAGTTGTATTTTGTATCATAGCTTCAAAAGCATGTACGTCCGCCAAGTTATAAGTAACACCTGTAGGAGTTCCAAGATCCATAACATAATCTATATTATCAAGCTGATCACAGACCTTACCTACATTTCTTTTATCATCTTTGTTTGGCTTTCTTCTTTCCTCAGTGTAAGGGTCTATCCAAAATGTATTTGTAGGTCCCGGACCATAGTAGCTATTGCTTCCTTCTAAATAAAGCTTTCGCTCTCCCTTCATGTCAGTCATTGTAACTCTTGAAGGCGCAGTCCTTATAGCCCACTCCATTAAACCTGAAGGTATTTTAACCCTCTTTCCATCAACATGACAGCCATGATCAGCCAGTATTTCTCTAGCTTTGTCATAATACACATCAACACCTGTACGTTCTAGCATCTCCACAGCAGTAGAAACTATCCTACGACACTGGTCTTTAGTAAGAACTTTTGCCTGCGGAGTATCGTTTGTTGTATAATTACTTCTTACATAGTTGCTCTTTTTCACAACATATCCTCCCTTCCTAATATAAAAAAACTATCTTATACCAAATATAATACTTACAGCTCTTCTATGATATCTGTTGCTGTAGGCGCATCTGGTGCATAAGCATCAGCACCAATTTCTTCTGCAAACTCTTCTGTGACCGGAGCACCACCCACAATAATCTTGACGTCGTCTCTAACACCTGCTTCTTTAAGAGCATCAATTGTTTCTTTCATTTCCATCATTGTAGTAGTTAGAAGAGCTGACATTCCAACTATCTGTGGTTTTTCATCCTTAACTGCTTGTACAAAGTCTTCTGCTGGTACATCGATACCTATATCAACAACATAATATCCTACACTTTCAAGCATCATTTTTACAAGGTTCTTACCTATATCGTGAAGGTCTCCTTTAACTGTTCCCAAAACAACTTTACCTGAAGATGGAACATCGGCTTCAGCAATTAGTGGCTTAACTTTGTCAACCCCAGCTGCCATTGCTTTAGCTGCCATAAGTACCTCTGGAACAAACATGTCACCATCTTTAAATCTTTGCCCCACAACGGTCATTCCAGCTATCAGGCCGTTATTAATGATTTCAATCGGATCAGATCCCCCATCAATTGCTTGCTGAGTCAATTGTTCTACTTTCTCCACATCAGCATCAATAACAGAATTCTTTAATTCTTCAAAATTTGCCATAACTTAATATACCTCCTGTAAAATTTTTTGATCTGTTAAGCATTTTATTAATAAACATTTAAAATATCTTTTCTAAAGAAAGATATACAAAGGTAGCTTAACAGACCTATTGTTTAATTATTTTAACCTTACCACCACTTCTTAACTATACTTGAATTTGCTAAAATTATCAAGCTCGATTAAAAGGGCAGATATAACCTCTCACGTTAAATAATCACCTCACTATAAATCATACCGGTTAAACTTTAAAAACTTCGTTATAACTTAACATATAGATTTAATGCTATAGAAAAAGTGTTCTGTTTGGTTTCACTCACCATTATTAACATACTCATCAAGACGTTTAATTGTCTCTTTGTCTAATATACCCATTTCTTTACCTAAGTATAACCTTTCCTCAACAATCTCTTTTGCTTTTGTAAATTCATTTTTCCCTTTTTCAATCCATTTGGAATAAGTATATCTGTCTGCAATTGTTGGGAAATAAAATTCCTTTTTATAATTTTCAAAAGTATGAAAGCTCGTTATAAATTCTCCCCTTGGACCCACTTCTTTAATTAAATCGAGAGCTAGGTTCTCTGGAGTTACCTTTACACCTTTTTTTATATGTTTTGCCATGCCGCAAAGCTCTTCATCTAAAATAAACTTTTCATAACTCATCGCATTATAGAACTGCAAGCCTCCTGCTGCATGCAAAATAAAATTGACACCTGTAGCTGCTGAACCCATCAAGTTCATACTTGATTCCCAACTAGATTGGTATCCAGGAGCTTTGGCATCTGTCAAACTACCACCTCCACCTCTTACAGGTATGTCATACATTTTTGCCAGCTGAACACTACCGGTAACAAATAAAACTGTTTCTGGCCCTCCAATAGATAATTCTCCATCCTGCATATCAGTTATTGCAGAAGCACCACCATATATAATTGGATTCCCTGGGTTTAGCAGTTGTGTAAAAGTTAATCCTGCTAATACCTCGGCATTTTGCACAGCAAGAGAACCAGCTATAGTTGCTGGCCCTGTAGTCCCAGCCATAGTAACCGAGGAAATTATAACTGGTTGATTATCCTTTACATATTCCATAATAGCTTCCAAACATGAATCACTATAAGCAAGAGGACTAAATGAATTTAACAAAGGAACCATTACCGGATGACTCTTTACATAATCTTCCCCAAAAACTATTTTAGCTAAATTAATAGAGTCCCTAGCACCTTCTTTACCTTTAGAACTTCCAATAAATGGTTTATCAGAGTTTTTCATTAACCTAAATATCATTTCTCGATGCCTATTTTTTTGGGGTACATCGCTAATAGCAACAAGTTCACCACCAGTAAAGTCCATATGCGGACTTGTCGCTGCTAAAACAGCAAAATTTTCAAAGTCTGAAAGTAATGCTTTTCTGTTGATGCCTCCTTCCAATACAAAAGGAGCTCCATAACCTGGAGCAAAAGTAATATTATTTCCCCCTAAATATACATTTTTATCAGGGTTTAAAGCATAAATGGTAAAAGACGATGGTGCTTTTTTCATATTGTCTAATACCTGGCCCTCTGTTATATAAACTCTGTTTCCATCTACCTTATATCCTGCTTTTTTAAAAACCTCAATTGCAGGTTCATATAAAAATTCGATACCGGTATTCTCTAAAATTTCCATTGAAGCCGAATGAATTTGTTTTACATCTTCTTTACTTAAGACATCTGCTTTATACAATTATCTCCCCCCACATGATTTGCTATGATTTAAAATCTTTATTTTATTTTCTCAAATAAGTCTATTTTTTGAAAGTCATTTTTAAAAATAATCTGAAAATTTTACAAAAAAATAAGCCCCACAAAAGAGACTTATTTCTTAAAAAGGCGAAATACCACGAAATTTTGCAGAAAATGCGCTTTCCCAGGAAATATTAATCAAGCTTTAACTACATAACCTTTCCATTTTTTCTTTCATTTTAACTAATCCCGGGTCATGTTCACACATTAATCCATACTCTATACTATCTACTAAAGCAATCCAACTAGCTTCAATGATATTAGGGGACATCCCCACTGTACTCCAAGATTCTTTATCATTTTTTGATTCTATCAAAACTCTTACTTTAGATCCTGTACCATCAGTACCTTCAAGTACCCTAACTTTATAATCAACAAGACTAATATTTTTAAGAGCAGGATAAAATTCTTCTAATGCCTTTCTAAGTGCATGATCTAATGCATTAACTGGACCATTTCCTTCTGCAGCTTTTAATAAAACCTCGTCCCCGACTCTAATTTTGACTGTAGCTTCGGTATCTCTAAATGTTTCCTCTTTATTATCAACTATCACTCGAAAACTAATTAATTCAAAAAAACTTTCGTATAGATTTAATGTTTTCCAAATAAGCAACTTAAGAGAAGCTTCAGCACCTTCAAGTTGGTACCCTTGATGCTCCATGCGTTTTATTTTTTCTAATACCTTTTGTGTTTGAGGTATATTTCTATTTAGGTTAAGATTAACTTCTTTAGCTTTTTGAAGTATATTACTCTTTCCTGATAATTCAGAAACAAGAACCTTTCTATCATTGCCTACAATTTTGGGGTCAATGTGCTCATAGGTATTATTTTGTTTCATTACAGCACTAACATGAATGCCACCTTTATGAGCAAAAGCATTTTCACCTACATATGGCGAGTTAGCTGGTGGTGAAATATTTGCAACTTCTGCCACAAAACGTGAAAGAGCCGTGATATCTTTAAGCTTTTCTTTACTGAAGTTACATTTTCGGTCTAATTTTAAAATTATATTAGGAATCAAAGTACATAAATTTGCATTCCCACATCTTTCACCATAGCCATTCACAGTCCCCTGAACTTGAACAATACCATTTTGAACAGCTTTCATTGAATTAGCAACAGCAAGTCCTGAATCATTATGTGAATGAATACCTAGCGGAGTACTAATTTTTTCATTTACTTTTTTTATTATTTCTTCTAGTCTAGTAGGCTCTATACCACCATTTGTATCACACAGGGTTATAGTATCTGCCCCTGCCCTCTGGGCAGTAATTAGAGTTTTAAGTGCATACTCTTCATTTGCTTCAAAACCATCAAAGAAGTGTTCTGCATCATAAAAAACTTTTATCCCTTTATCCTTTAAAAATTTTATACTGTCTTCAATCATTTTCAAATTTTCTTCTAAAGTGGTATCTAAAGCTTTAGATACATGGAGATCCCATGACTTTCCAAATATCGTAATGGCTTTGGCTCCTGATTCTAGTAAGTATTTTACGTTAATATCTTTTTCAACAGGTGTATCTGGCTTTCTGGTACTTCCAAAAGCTACAAGGGTAGTATTTTTCAATTCTATATCTTTAGCTGTCTTAAAAAATTCAATGTCTTTTGGATTAGAGCCAGGCCATCCACCTTCAACATAATCTATCCCGAATTCATCAAACTTTTTTAAAATATTTATCTTATCATTAATAGAAAATGAAATTCCTTCTCCCTGTGAACCATCCCTTAAGGTCGTATCATAAATTTGAATTCTCATAAGCCACTCCTCCATTTTTCACACACATTTGTACATATACATACAGTTTATCAAAATTTTATTAGTAGAATCAATGTATAATTAAAAACTTTTAAAATAAAATCACCCCATTTTGTAAAAAGGGTGAAAGCTTAGTCAATAAAAGGAAGATCAATCTCAGGATAATCATCTTGATGCCTAAATACATATTTGTTATCTTTATTAAGTTCTAAAGATCTAGTAATTACATCTTTATTAAGTATATCCTCACCACTTTGATATTCTTCATAAGTTTCTTCAAATAGAACATTTACTATTTCCGTAAATTCTTCCTCATCAATGTCAAACTTAAGATTAAAGTTATTAAGATGAGTAGATTTTAAAAATTCTTGTTCTGGATAAGTTAAAATCAACTTATATTTTGAGTCTTCACTGCTTTCTTCAGTTATAATATCATCCTGTAAATAAAAAACTTCTTTTCGTTTTTCTTGATTAGAATCTGTAAGAAAATGATCAACGTATGCTTTTTTCTCCCTAATATAATTAATAAATTCATATATTCTTTTACCTTCTTCAATAAAATCAAAATTTACTATCTGAATATACGGAGATTCATTAATTTTGAACTTAAATTCATCTTTGCAAAAGTACATATATGTACTCTTTTGAAAACTTTTTAAACTAGCTTCATTCAAGACATTAATAAAAGCTGTTTCGATAATTCTATGCTTTGTACTCTCATCTATGTCTCTTCTTACCTGGCTAAAGAGATTTAAGTTTTCAGACAAAAATTCAGGATACAGTTCTACATTATCTGGATACTCAATTGTGTTTATTAAAGCCAAATTTTCATCATTATCTTCTAACGTAAGATCAAATTTAATATAATCATCAATTCTACCTTCAACCCTTTCATTGTATCCAAAGTTGTCATTGATTAAATTTTCTTTATTGTTTAATGTTTTGAGAGCTAGATCTTTAAAGTCAGGAAAATCAATTCCAATAAATTCAGCTTCTTTTATCTTCCAATTATCACTATTCTTATTTCTTTTAAGTATTACGTTTTCAGTAACAACCTTTGATTCAGGTCCGTCGTAATCTATCTTCTGTAAAGTTTCTACGAGAATTTCAGAGAGCAATCTATCCTTTTCTGCTTCATCCATATTCTCTTTTTGTTCAAAAAATGAGTTGTACGAATTAATCATAAATTTTGGATAAACATCCTCAACTGATGGAATTGTAAGTTCTACTTTTACTTTTGCAAATTCACTGCCATTTTTATCTTTTGCCCTAACCTCTCCCAAATAATCTAATTGAATTTTATTAATAATTTTTTGATGTATGGCATTTTTATCACTTACATTTTCTTCAAATATCTCTTTCGACGGTGATTTTAAGTAAGATAAAGCACTCTCAAAATTTCCATTTTCATATTCTTGCCAAAAATCAATTATTGTGTTTTCTAATGGTGAATCGTCAATACTGTCATATTCAATCTTATCGTTTTCCGCCATAAATAATCTATCATAAATAGAATAGCTGTATCTAGAAGATTGTTTTTCATCTTTTTCTTTTTCTTCTTCTTTTTGTTTTTGGACAGTTTCTTCCTCTAGGTCAAAATCATAAATCCCTATAAATAACAAAGCTATAAATAGTAATACGCAAATATATGTTAGTACTTGTTTATCTTTCAATAATGGTTCCTCTCCCTTTAAAAAATATCAATTCAATGTGTCTTAGGCTTTTCGACAAAACATTTCAAATTCCTACCTAATTTTTTAAATTAATATTTAATTTTGAAGGATTTGCTCCATACAAAAAAGAATATAGCACCTCAACGATGGTATTATAAAGAAATTGTAAAATTCAAACAAAAGAGGTGAGCAAATTGAACAGGGATAACAATAATACTGAACTTGGAATCGATGAAAATATTTCTGGGGTTTTATGTTACGTTTTGGGTTGGGTTTCAGGTATAATCCTTTTATTTATAGAAAAAAATAGTTTTGTTAAATTTCATGCCTGGCAATCTATTATGGTTTTCGGTGTAATTACAGCAGTACAAATTATCCTTAAGGTTTTGGCTTCCATTTTTGGATTAATGTCAGTCTTCTTATTAGGCGGGATAGCTATGGTATTTGTAAGTATTTTAACTTTCATATCCATATTAATCTGGATTGGAACTTTTATTCTGTGGGTGATATTGATGGTCAAAGCATATCAAGGGGAAAAATTTATGCTTCCGATTGCAGGAGAGATCGCGGATAAGTACAGTTCATAGGCTTAGCTTTAAACTTAAAGTTAACCCATCACCTATCGGTAATATCGAGCTATAAAGTCGTTTGTCATTGAAAACCTGATTGTTATATTTATCAACTGGATCACTCACTTTTTTTCGCAGGCCCTTAGGTTTAAAAAGGGTATCATCAGCTATTATAGCACCATTCTCGGAGACTATTTTTATACATCTCTCAACCAAATCAGGATACAAAGTTTTTTCTAAGTCAATAAAAATAAGGTCAAAATTTTCTTTTTTATCTGATTGTATTAGTGAGTCAATATAACTTATAGCATCCTGCAAAATAAGCTCAACCAAATCTGTATTTAACCTTGCCTTCTTGATGTTTTCCTTAGCTATATTATACTTGTCATTATCTAGTTCTAATGATATTAGTTTACCGTTAGTATATTTTAAGGCTTCAGCTAGCCAAATAGTTGAATATCCTATTCCTGTTCCTAATTCTAAAACCTTTTGGGCTTGTATCGACCTGATATAAAAGTTTAAAAATCTACCTACTTCTGGTTCAACAATTGGCGATAACTTTTTCTTTTTACTTTCTTCTTCAAATATCCGTTTTAACTCTGGATTATCATGACCTGTAAAATTTTTAGTGTAGTTATTTATTTTTTTAACTTTATCAATTACTATATTTGAATTATTATTTTTCATGATTTCATTATCTTTAAAACCCACTACACTTCTCCCTTTCTTATAAGTCTATTTAAAACGGGCCATCAATAATGTGATATCGTCCTCGAGGCCATTATGACCGAGAAATTCATCAAAATCCTTAACAATCTTATCAACAAGTTCTGTTACACTTAAACTGTAATTATTTTCTAAAACACTCAAAAGTCTATCGAAATATTCCTCATTCTTTTCATTTCTTTGTTCTGCTATTCCATCAGTATACAACACTACAATATCTTCGTTATCAAGCTTAATATTATAATCCTTATAGCTCATAACTTCCTCAGGTACAGCAGAAGAAATAGGTATCCCGCCACAATCTAATTTTTTTAGTTTCCCATTATTCCGATTAATTACCAATGTAGGATACTGCATCCCTGCACTACTGTACATAAATTCTTGTAAGTTTAAATCAAATACTCCTATTAATATTGTAACAAAATAGTCTCCAGGATAACCTTCTTGAAGAAACAGATCTTTTAAGTGTTCTAGTATTCTACTTGGTACAACCATTTCACCTTCATTATGTTTGTTCATAAAATAGCTATCAATTGAATCTTTAACAAAAGTTGAAAGCAAAGTACTATCAAGCCCATGACCTGTTACATCGACAACATAACTAACTACATGATCAAAAAAAACACTCATTGCCCCATGGTCTACTTCTATAACATCATACATATCCCCACCTAAATGATATTCTGCAGGTTGATAGTAGGAGGAGAAGCTTAGTTTTTCTAACTCGGGTAAATTTTTAGGTAAGTTTACTTCATGTATAAGACTTGCCTTATTTAACTGAGTTTGTAAATCATCTAACTTATCTTTTAGTTTTATATTTTCTCTTTTTTGATTTACAGAAGTTATAATTATGTACTTAGAAAAATGTTCAACTTCAACGGGATAGTTTTTTTCATTTATCTTAACGTTAGTTTCCTTTTTAGAGTCCTTAAGCTCAGAAAAACTGCCACTGTCGATCAAATCTTTTATATTTGTAGGAGATTCATCTACAATTTGACTTAAATAATCATTATGATAAATAATGTTTCCATGGTAATCAGTAATGATCACTAACTCACCTATCAAGTCCAAAGTTTTTTTTAAATATATATTTTCTTCATAAAATTTGTCCTTCATTTTTATGTTTAATCTCCTTTTAAAAATTTAACACTTTATTATAATCAATTATAGGTTTATATTGAAAGTATAATAGATGGGAAGGACAATTACAATCTGAGGCCCCAAAACCATCAACAATAATCAGGCCACCCATATCAGATAATCGCCTTGCAAGACAACATTCTTCCTTGTCATAATTATTGTGATTATCTATATTACTATCCTTTAAAAATCTAACTTCTACAGGGCTAGCAACAACTGATAAATAATCAATATGCCATCTTTTCTTTTTGTTTTTTTTAATGTGCCTAGCAACCCTAGCTTCAATGTTTTTTTTGCCACTTCCAATATAAACATAAAATCCCGGTGGGAAATGAAATTCCCCCAACTTGCCAATCTTAATTATTTTGGACTTCTCCAACTCAAAAACTATTAAATAAAAAGTATAACTCATAGTTATTCAACCCACATAACGATTCTTTTTGATAATCTACCTTAGATAAATTCAAAAACCTCTTTAATATGATTTATATTTCCTATGTATTCAATATTTTTTTCTTTTAATTCTTGCTCATTTGCCTTGTATGCCAAAAAACTAATTCCACCATTGATAGCAGCCCTACCATCAATCCAAGAGTCTCCAATCAAAAGCCATTCCTTCTGCTTTAAGTCAAACTTTTTCAGAATATTTTTTACACCCCCAGGGGATGGCTTAAGCTCAACAACATGGTCTCTAGTAACAATATAATCAAAGTATTTATCAATAGTATGTTCCTTTAATGCAGATACTGCAGCTTCGTTAGAATTATTTGTTAAAACAACCAAAATATAATTCGAGTATATTTTGGTTAGTAAATCAACTACGCCTGGTTCTAAACAAGCATCTTTCATGCCTTCTTTTTCAATATCTAGGATTATCTCCCATACCTGTTTGTTAGCTTTGTCATCATAATTTCTGGATTCTTTTGCTTTTTGGATAATTGTAGATACTGTATGTACGTCTAATACAGTTTCCTGGTTAATTAAATTTTTTGATACCAAAAAGTCAAAGATCTCTTGTTTCATTCTATCAAAATCTATTCTAGATGATAACAGTGTGTTATCCATATCAAATATAATCCCCCGAAATCTTCTTTTACAAATTAAGGACCACCCCCATTTCATTCCCTTAAATTATAATTCTTTTCTACTTATTTCTCAACGGGGTGGTCATAAATAAATCTATATTTAAGTTATGATTTGGTACAAAAAGTCACCAGAGTCAAATTATTTATTTCAGAACTGGAACAGTTAAGGAGCCTTCCGGCATTATATATAGAAGCGGAGAGGATTCAGAAGTTTGTTCTATTGCTTTAGACAAAGCATTATCTAAAGTTTCAACAATTGTAAAGCCTAGTTTATCTGCGTTTTCTTTTTCTATCGAGGAAACAAGCAGAACGTTAGCTCTATCAGCTATTTTATAAATAGCATAAGCTTTATGTCCTCCCAGTACGAAGTGTTTTTTTAAAGCTTTTTCAGTTTCGTCCAAAGAGTTATACTTTGAAACCCATTCTTCAAACACTTTTGAGCCCATACCTTCAGGGCAATGAGCAAGAAGTATAAGCTGTCCTCCTTCTTTTAAACCCTGTAACGCATTATCTAAGGTTTTTTGAGCCTGATAAATATTTATATCTTTTGGATATCCGCCACAGCTTGCAATGACTATATCTGCTGGTTTGTCTATTTTAACCCCATACACCTCTTTGACAAACTCACAAGCTTTAGAGTGAGCTTTTATCATATCCCCTGCATATATGTTTAGAAATTCTTTTTTTTCATTTAAAACAACATTCAATAAAAAATTGTTTTTGACCATTGATGAAGCTTCGATTTGGTCTTCATGAACAGGATTTTTTTCTAACCTTCCTAGTTTAGCATCATCTGATAACATTAACCTGTGATTAGCCTGAATGGTTTTATGGCCAGATACGCCCGGTACTAAAGCTTTTCTTCCTCCTCCAAATCCAGCAAAGAAATGATAAACTACACTTCCTGTTAGTATCCTCTTATCAGCCTCATAAACTAATTTGTTAATATAAACGGGTGTACCTCTACTAGTTTCACCCAGGTAAACCATTTCATCTTTTTCACAATCATGATTATACATTTTTACTCTCCTGGCCACATCTTCACCTACAAGAGAAACCATTTCATCTTTATCCATAGGTCTGTGATTACCATTTGCAAATACTATAATAACATTTTCATCTTTTACTCCAGTTTCATTTAAATTATCAAGTATTAGAGGCAAAAAGAAGTCACTATTTGCAACCCTGGTGGAATCGTTAACTATAATACACACCTTGTCGTTAGGTTCAATGAACTCTTTTAAAGACAGCAAGTTAATTGGGTTATCCAAGGCTTTTTGGATTTCTGTCTTTGGATCATTAAGTGGTAATATGTTTGGCAGTTCTAATGTTTTGGCATCTACATTTTTCGGAATATTAAGCTCCACTTCATCTTTACCATATTTTAAATACATTTTATTATCCTCCTCCTTTTAAACCTATTTGATAAATTGTAAATGAGGCAGGCTAATATATCAAGCCTGCCTCGAAAATATTGTCTCTAAAATCCTTCTTTTAAGATAACATTTTAAAATATCTTATTAACTTTGTTTAAATTAACCCGATAATATTCCACCATACAGAACCTAGTCCTAACCAGATAACTACAAATATTACTGAAGTCAAAAAGCCTAACTTCCACCACTTACCTAGCTCAACATAACCAGCACCAAAGTATATTGGAGCAGGGCCTGTGCCGTAATGTGTCATGGCAGCATTCAAGTTAGAGAAAAATCCAAGGGTCAAAGCAACCATATAAGCAGGTGCTCCTGCTGCTATTGCAACAGTCGCAAATGGTACAAACATTGCAGTTACGTGGGCTGTCATGCTAGCAAAACCATAGTGAGCATAAAAGTATACAAGGGCGATTATAATATAAGCAGTAAACCAACCCATATCAGCAACTCCTGCTTGAACCTGCTCAGTAAACCAATCTATAAATCCAAGCTCACCAAGACCGCTAGCCATAGCCACTAGGCCTCCAAACCAAATCAATGCGTTCCAAGCACCATTTTCATTCAAAACATCTTTCCACTCTAGTACACCAGCTATTAGTAAAAGACCAACCCCAAGTAATGCAACAGTAGTCCCTCCAATATCATGCAGCTGTCCAGTAGCCCATAACACTAACGCTAAGACAAAAACCCCAAGCATTACTTTTTCATTAAAGGTCATTGGACCTAACTTTTTTAGTTCATTATCTGCAAACTCTGCCGCTTCAGGAGTTTGTTTTATTTCCGGTGGATAAATCTTGTAAAATAAAATAGGTATTAAAATCAAAGAAATAATTCCGGGTACAGAAGCAGCAAGTGCCCAGGTTGCCCAGTCAAGTTGCACTCCTAAATGCTCAGCACTAAGTTCAACAACCAAAGGATTTGCCGCCATAGCTGTCATAAACATCGCAGAAGTAACAAGATTTGCCTGAAATACTGTAACCATAAGGTAAGATCCTAATTTTCCAGCAGTTGGACCAGGCTCAGAATCATAACTATTACATAAGCTGCGAACTATTGGAAAAAGCACTCCACCTGCCCTTGCTGTATTAGATGGAGTAGCAGGTGCAAGTATAAGGTCGCTTCCTACAATTGCATAAGATAAACCTAATGATGACTTGCCAAACCTTTTGATCATTAGATAAGCGATTCTCTGCCCAAGGCCTGTTTTGATAAATCCCCTTGCAAATAGAAAAGCCATAACAATTAACCACACAACTGAATTTGCAAATCCGGCAAGAGCATCATCTAATGATAAAGTTCCCGACAGTGCAGTAAATGTAACCGCTATAAGCACAATTGCACCCATTGGCAGCGGCTGTAAAATCAGTCCTACTATCGTTGCAATAAAAATCGCAAGAAGCTGCCATGCTTCTGCTTCAAGGCCCTGAGGAGTAGGTATTAACCAGATGATAATTAATGTTAATACAGTTATTAGACCCCTCAACAATTTTGACATACTTTAGCCCTCCTTCACTTTTAGTTTTGAGGCTCGCATCATTCGGGTGTTATTTTTTTCACTTTCAATCCGTTTGAAAATCACCCCTTTCAAATTATCTATAGAGTATGCATAATCAAAACTTGTTAATTGTTTCACAACACCCTGTCTTTATTATATTAAATTAATAATGAGTTTTCAATGATTTAAAAGAATTTGAATAAAATTGATAATTATTCAATGTTATTTAATCTTATTAAAATTAGAGTTGTTCAACCTACCTCACTCGATCTTAAAAATTATACATTTTTTCCAATATAAAAGACTCCTGACCGATGAAAAATAAATTCGATCAGAAGCCATTAGTTCAAGCGGACGGTTCAGGTGAGCTCCACGCCTATTAGTTTTAAGATTTTTAACTGTTAAATTTTAGAAGACCTAAGTCATCTAATATTTCCTTTAGAGATTCAAGATAACTTAAAGCCCTATTTAAATCATTAACATTAAAATAAATCATAGAATTTTTAGATATATGAAATTCAGTAACTTTATCTTTTAAATTTTCAAACTGACTGTATGTTGAAATTACTATTACTTTCTGAATCGAGGCGTCAAGCCTCATAATATCTGCAATCTTTGCAGCAATAAATCTAATATTAGCATCTTCTTCTAGAACTTCAAAGGCATAAGTTATCACCACATTTGCTATTTTACTTTTCCAAACTGCATCAATTGAGTATTTTGAAGTCATGGTTATATCTTTTTCAATTTCAAAACCTAACTCAGACCCTAATTGTAAAACCTGATTTATTACATTTGCACTATTTATAGAGCCATCATATTTATTCTCATCGTTTATTTTGTCTTCTTCTGCGCTTTTATCATATTTATACCCTTTATTAGCCATAAAATCAAGAAGAAAACTCAATTTAAAAACTGAATCTATCTTTGGATAGTAATCCTTGATTTCATAAAGTATACCCTGCAATAGGTTAGCATATATTTCATACTGTTTTCCATTTAGTTGTCCTTGACTTGGGAGTCTATCTTTGGGAACCTCTAAATATTTAAGGCTGTAATAAATTTTATTATTAACCCACAAAGGATATTTTTTGTCATTAAAATGAGATAAAACTTCTGACAAAACTACATCATCAATCATCCTTATGTTCTTGAGTACTTCATCAAAGCGCTTATCCACAGGTTCATCTTCATTAATCAAAAACTTAAAACTATCTCTTATTACACCCAAACCAGATCTCAAAATCTCATCAACAATAAAATTTGTATCTGCGCAATCATCAAAAGCCCACAACTTGCTAACAAGGTTTTCTATAGTTTCTTTATCTAAACTATCTATAGCTTCTTCTTGAAATAAATAAACTTTTAAATAGTCACTTACTTTATTTCTCTCTCTGATATACTTAATACCCTCTCCATTTAAATAAACTTCAAATTCAGGCACTATTTCTTCAAGTTTATCAAAATTGATCAGAGAGGAGCCCATAATTTTATCACCCTCTCTGTAATAAATTTTTAGATACATAGATATAAGCTAGGATATAGGATACATTCGCTAAAAAACTTTTTTTCCCTTCATAAATTTTTAATCACAGTAGGATCTAATAGGTTGCCTTGATATTTTTTTATTTATGTTTATTCAAGTCCATGTTTAGCTTTAAAATCTAACCAGTTATCTTTTAGATCAACAAATTCATTAAAGTTATTAAGCCTAAGGCAAAAAGGATTATTAGTCTTCTCTTCACCAATAGTAGACTTAGATTTAGCACCATTGTTATGACCAGGCCAAACTACAACTTCATCAGGTAATTGCATAAGTTTTTTCAGACTATCAAATTGCCTTTTTGCGCTTTTTTCATCAGAAGTGCCACCAACTTTACCTACAAAAAGGGTATCTCCAGTAAAAAGGTTGTTTTCAACAAAAATGCATATATCATGATCAGTATGTCCCGGGGTATGAAAAAATTTTAATTTTGTTTCACCTAATCTGAGCTCTTCTTCATCACCAATTTTTAAATCTCCTCTTTTTGAAGCAGTATGCTGTACTATTTTGGCACCTAATTCTTCTTTTAATTCTTCATTGTCAACTGTATGATCAGGATGATCATGAGTATTTATTATGTAGTTAATATTAATATTTTCTTTTTCTACTTCATTTATTATCGTTTTGTAATCCATTGAAGGGTCAATAATAGCTCCTTTATCTGAATCCTCGCAAGCAACTAAGTATGTGAAATTTTTATAAGGTGGTGGCGAATTTAACTGTTTAATTCTCAATTTTCCTCCTCCTCTCTAATCTAAAAAGCTGACCCAATTAATTAAAGGGCCAGCTTTACTTTTTTAAGATACTGTTTCTTCAAACTCATATCCAAGCTTATTAACAATGTTTTCGTATTTTTTAAGTATATCTTCTTTGTTATTACCTGGTACGTCAAGAATACAATATCTATAACTATTTGGGTTTTGCTTATAGTCGGATAGTTTTGTGTTAGCATCAACAAGATTCTTAATAGCCACTTCCGGATACTGTCTGCTTAACTCTTCTAAGTTTGTAGCCATTGGCGTTCTTACAATATCATGATCAGAAAATTTCCTGAGTTCAAAGTTGAAACAGTAATCAAATGTTTCATCCTTTCTAAATTCACTAACATCCCTTGGTTTTTCTCCTACAGCAAGATCACAAAGCCACTGTACCAAATTGACCCCCTTAACTCTCTCTATCATTTTGGCAAATTGAAATGCTGCCCTGCTGTTAACCTCAACTATCCAGATCTTTTCTTTTTCTTCATCAATTCTAAGCTCTACATTATAAAAGGTATTATTCAAACCTAAAGCTCTAACAAGCTCAGAAGTAACATCATTTATTTGTTTTTCTAAATTGGGTGAAATCTCATACGGTAATTCATGATGGCTAAAACTTATAATATCATCATGAAACGCAGCTTTAACAATGCCAAAATTATGAGGTTCTCCTCCATAAACATATCCGTTCACTGTAACCTGAGTGCCTTCCATAATCTCTTCACTCAAAAACTTATTACAAGTTTCAAGGTTTAGTTGATTTTCCAAATGAGAGGTAACAGCTAAGGAGTCTAAGAAGTACTGATTATACTTGACCAACTCAACAGTATAATCTTTTATTAACTCCCTTATTTCATTGTACGAGTGCGCTCTTTGACTCAAATAAGATACATTTGCCCGAACCGGTTTAACAAAAAACGGAGGCTCTAATGGAAACTCTCTTAAAAAATTAGAGTCTAACCAAAATTTTGGTGTGTTTTGGGGCAAGTGATCATTCTGTATTATCCTAGAGATGTATTTGTTTTGACAATTAATCATACTTTCAACTGTAGTACCGGGTTTTCCTGTTTTTTCACAAATAACATTTGAAAAAACGCTTGTCATATCTCTTGTTCCAACTATTCCATCATATCTATCAGGTTTATCTTTAATAAGACTTATCATTTCCTCTAGATAGTTTCTAACACCCCTAGAAAGTATATCATCCGATGTCTCTATTTCTATAATATAATCATCCACTTCTTGACAGCTATCTTCGATAATTGGTATTTCATTTGCATCACAAATAAATAATATTTTCTTCTTTCTTTCCTGTTCCACACAATCCCCACCTTTTGCTTTAATATAGCTTTTATCATTTATTCTGCTTTTGTCCTCAAATTTTAGCAAATGTTGTTGAGCAAGTCAATTTATTTGATATTCTTCATTATTTCGCCTTCTTTCATAACAGTTAATATGTTTGATTCATTTGTCAAAGTTTCAATGTCTTCTAATGGATTATCTTTTACCACTATAAGGTCTGCAAGTTTTCCCTCTTCTATTGTTCCAATTTCATCCCCCAAATCACATGCTTGGGCAGATATTTTAGTTCCACTTATCAAGGCTTCTGCAGCGGTCATAAGTCCTTCTTTAACCATAATCACCATTTCATAAGCATTCTTCCCCTGAAAGTTATAAGGAGTTCCTGCATCAGAACCTGTAGCAATTTTCACCCCTGCGTCTAAAGCCCTTTTTACCCTATCTAATCTGGCAATCCTTTTCTTTTTGATTTCGTCGACCATAAATGCAGCAACTCCACCTTCTTTACCGTGTTTATTCATAAAATAATCTGGAGCTAATGTTGGCACATAATATACACCTTCATTAACCAGCATTTCTATAGCTTCTTTGTCTGCAAATGTACCATGTTCTACACTATGCACCCCTGCTCTTATAGAATTTTTTATTCCTTCTGCACCATGAGCATGCGAAGCAACTTTTTTATTTAATTTGTCAGCTTCTTCAACTACAGCTCTAATTTCCTCCACATCGGGCTGAGTAGCTCCTGCAACCCCTCCTGGATTCATAATTGCCCCTGTAGCCATTATTTTTAATAGATCAGCACCACGTTTTAGCTGTTCCCTGGCACCTAGTTTAAAACCGTCGTACCCATCAACTTCCTCATAAAGACCTTTAAAATATTCAGATCCAGGTGAAGTAATACATAAGATCTTACCGCAGGCAAGTATCCTAGGTCCCTTTATAATCTTCTGTTCAACTGCTTCTTTAACACTAAGATCTATCCAATTAACAGAACCAGCATTTCTTACAGTAGTAAAACCCTGCCACAAAGTGTTCTCCATTTCTTTGGCAGCCCTAATAGATCTTAATTTATCTTCAACTAAATTCTCATCATAAGTATCGGCCATACCGTGCTGATCAAGATGAATATGGCTGTCTATTAATCCAGGCAATAGTATATTGCCCTCAAGGTCATAAACTTGTGCTTCAGGATAATTTTCCATGATTGTCAAACTATTGTTTTCACTTACATTCTCCATTACTTTTGTGATTTTTTCTTCTTCAATTACAACGAAAACATCATTTTTTAATTGCTTCTCTTGTCCATCAAACATTCTACCGTTCTTTAAAATTTTAACTGTCATAACTTCTTCCTCCTTTAATACGTTTAGGTTACTCTGCAATAACTTAATTAGTCATTTGTACTTATTATTTATCAAAAAAAGTAGGAAGAAAGTTAGTCTCCCTACTAAAATAATTTAGCCACTAAGCGACTTATTTATTGGAGATGTATCTTATCCGTAATAATAATTATACCATAAAATCTTACAAATTAGAATTTATATTCAGGAAATCTGCTATAATTTCTTCTAGAGTGATCCTGTATATAAACATAATCATATTTTTCAATTAAAGTAACATAATCATCCGTCAAATTATCAGCTTTATTTTGACAGGCCTCACAAGCATTTCTAGGTACTATTATAGAAATAATATCATTTCTTCCATAAACACTTGACTCTACTATTCTAACACCACTACATTTATCACATTTTAAAAATTCTTCCCTCTGCTTTTCTAGTAGACCACTTGTATCGTAAAATATACTTCTGTTTTTCTTATAACTATCTTTACTACCAAAGTACTCATCTAAGTTAATATCTTTTCTTAAATTATACACTTCTGAAAGATGATTTACATAATCTTTTATCTGATCCATAATTTTCGGTGAGCTTTTCATGTCTAATTGGTCCAATTTTGGTTCCCTGACGTTACTATAATCGAGTCCAGCAAGGGCTAATATTATTCCCACATTGACATATGGCAAAGCTCCTTCTATAGAGTAGCCTCCTTCTAATACTACAATATCCGGATCAAGGCGTTTAGTTAGCTCTGCATAACCTCCAGCAGTAATATTCATCATAGTAAGCGGATCTGTAAAGTGATTGTCCTGTCCGGCAGCATTTATAATTAAATCAGGTTCAAAATCTTTTAGGACAGGATCAATTAAGTTATCCATAATATATAAAAGCCCTTCATCAGTTGTGTTAGTCGGAACTGGTATGTTAAGCGTATGGGCAAACCCACCAGGTCCACCTAAGTCATTGGGAAAGCCTGTACCAGGAAATATAGTTCTCCCGTCCTGATGAACAGATATATGAAGCACATCAGGGTCATTTATATAGATGTCCTGGGTACCATCTGCATGATGTGCATCTGTATCAATAATTGCAATTTTTTTAACGTCATAATTATCTCTTATATACTCAACCATTACTGCCTCAATATTTATATTGCAAAACCCTCTAGAGCCATGTGTTACAAGCATTGCATGATGCCCGGGCGGCCTAACTAGTGCAATCCCTTTATCAACTTCTCCTTTCAAAACAGAATCAGCGATAGCTTTACAACTGCCGGCTGAAATCAAGTGAGACTCAGTTAAGATGTCTTCAGGCTCTGTAACACAAATGTGAGTCTTAATAATATCTTCCAAATTGCATATTTCAGGTGGATATTCAATTATACCTTCTATGTCCATTAACCCTTCTTCAAATATCTGATCTCTTGTATAAAGTAATCTTTCTTCTCTTTCAGGATGATTAGGTGAAATAGCCCAATCAAAAGCTGGGAAAAACAAAACACTTGTCTTATTATTAGCTTTCATCAATATTAATACACCTACCTTATAAAATATAATAGCACTAAAATAATAAACAAATTAAAAACTTATTGTTGATTCTGGTGCAAAAAGTCACATGAGCAAAGTTTTGTTTTTAATATCAATTAAAAACACTTTACTTATGTGAATAGACTTTTTGCACCAGAATCATTATTTTGAGTTATTTAAGGTAAATACAGGACCGGGTTTTATTTGGGCACCAAGCTCAATTATCTTTCCTATAGTTGTAAAATCTCTTACTACATTAAATTCTTCAGTATAAGTTATTTCCGTTTCTCTAGACACATCTACTTCTTCATAACCCTTTCTTCTCTTCGCTCGTTCACTTATAGCATTGCGAGCTATTTTGGCTATTGAGACAATGTCGTTTATACCCTCAGCATCTTTTTTAATTCCCATCTCAGGAATAACATAGTAGTTAGAAGCTGTATCACAATGAACAGTAACAACAGTTGTTGGTCTTGCCACTCCTGCTCCAATAGCATTCGCCACTTCATGATGTGGGGCCAATTCATACTCTGTTTCTAAATATTTTGCTATATATGGTAAAAATAGATGAGCGGGTCCTCCTATTCCAACTAATTTGTTAACTTCAAGCTTAAAAGGTTCTAAAACTTCCTTAACCGTATATACCGGACGGTTACTTAACTTCCTACATACATCTAAGATTTTATCACCTATAATTCTTGAGCTATTTTCCATAATTTTTTTTGCAACTTCATCAGGAGACAAATTAAGCTTATCACCTAAAGATTTTAGTTCAGATTCTATCCTTTTAATTTTATAATTACTGTCTGCATCAGTAATAACATTTTTACTGTCAATATATGCTGCTGCGTCAGTAGGGGTAATGACTGGCCCTCCATATAAAATAGCAGGACCTTCGCGTCTTGGGCCTATCATTAAATCACCATTTTCCACAGATATTGCACTATCTCCTCCAATTCCAAGCGACTGTGAATAAAGCCCCCTGACACTAGTCTTGTAACCACCTATTTCAGTTCCTCCAGATTTAAATACAGGTGACCCATTTAGCATCAAGCCTATGTCTGTTGTCGTTCCTCCTATATCTAATAAAAATGCTGAACTATGTTCGCTTGTTAACGCCATCTTTCCAAGTATACTTGCTGCTGGTCCAGATAATATTGTATGTACACAGTGCTTAACCGAATCTTCAAGGCTTAATGTGCCACCATCTCCTTTTAAGATAAATGTAGGAGCATTTAACCCTATCTCCTGCAAAGAGTTTTTGACCGATTCAACAAAACTTTTATGCCTTCTATAAATTGCAGCATTAAAATATGAAGTGCAAATTCTTCGGGGAAAATTAAGCCTCCCTGCAACTCTGTGACCTAAGGAGATATATTCTATCTCTGGAAAGTCTTTTTTGATCAAGTTTTCTACTTTCTCTTCTAATTCAGGATTTCTATTAGAAAATTTGCTCACCACAGCAATATATTGGGATCCCTCTTCTATAAATTCTTTTACAGCTTTTCTTACTTCATCTTCATCTACATCTTCAATTACTTTTCCTCTATGATCAATATAACCTTTTAAAACTTTAGAATGTTCAAAAAAAGGTAAATTTAGAGGAGATATGCCTGGTCCGGGTAAAGTTAGAAGACCTACTTTATCATATGTTTTTTCTACAATTGCATTGGTAGATAGAGTGGTACTAAGACATATCCTACTTAAGTTTTTACACAACTCAGGATCATAGATAGCCTTAATGGCCTGCAAAGTAGAGTCTAATAAATCATCATGATCGGTCGGTATCTTTGCTTTTTTATAAACCTTATCCCGAGATATTAATACCGCGTCTGTATGAGTGCCACCTACGTCAATTCCAATAGTTAATGTCACTTTATTCACCCCTGTGTAAACATTCGAATTTTTCTTAACAATGATATTATACCACTTTATTTAGTGATACGTGAACCTCTCAATGACTAAAGCCACAAGAATACGTGGAGACTATTTCAACAAATCCTCTATAGTAAATATTCGCAAAATGAAAATACTAATATTAAATAAATTAAACGGGAGGTTATTATTTAATGTGGGGATTTGCAATTGATGTAGACACTTCATCTCCTATCTATATTAAAGAATGTATTAGTAAGTCAGGACACATAACACTAATTACTGTTTATCAGGAACCATATGGTATAAAACTATATCCGAGCACTTTTATAGATGAAATCAAAAAATCAAAAGGTCATGAAGGAAAAAGATATAATATCGAAAAAAGAGAAGTTCTTAACATTAAGGAAAATGATGTAATAAACTTCGGTGGGTTAATTAATATAGAAGAAATCAGGAATATCTTGTCTAGAGTTATTGTTGATCCTGATGTTGATGAAGTTATAAAACTAACAACCAAGATTAAAGCTTAAAAATTAGTCCTAAAAAACAAATCTTAGGACTAATTTTTATCGTATAACTGATTACGATTTATAATTTTTTTACACCTTTATAACAAATTTCAAGATGTTCGTTATAAACAGGTTTTGTAAAAAGACTTACTACAACAAAAACTATTCCTGATATAATTATAGAATACACTAAGGGGTCAATATGAGTCCATGGAAAAGGCAATAACGCATCCTTTCCAAAAATTAGACGAGATAAACCTAAAACTTCTGACTCAGATATATGAAGAAACACATATCCAAAAATACTAACTGTCAAGCCAGTAACTACACTAGATATAGCTCCAACTCTACTACTACCAGGCCAAAACAAAGTCCCAATCAGAGTTGGTAGAAAACTGGCCGCACAAATACCAAACCAAAATGAAGTAGCTCTAGCAATTATACTTCCTGGTAATACATAAGCTAACAAAATAGCTAATAAAACTGCAATCAAAACCCCAATTCTAGCAAGCAAAGTATTATCCTGTTTTTTATCATTATCATTACTTGATAAAGGGCCAATTATATCTTTACTCAAGGCTGTCCCTTGCACATGCACAAGGGAGCTTAATGTAGAAATAGCAGCTGAAATTAAGGTTACCATAAATAAGTACAAAAACCATGACGGCATAACTTCACTAATAAAAAGTGGTATTATACTATCAGTATTACCGCCTGCAGCTTCTACACTAATCATACCAGTAGTTTCATAAAAATAAAGATTGCTTAGTGGTCCAACTATGAAGGCTGTTCCAGTCATAAAAAATATAAAAAAACCACCGACCGCAATAGCACGATATAGAGACTTAGTGCTAGGTACAGTCATAAAACGCATAGCCAGCTGAGGTTGTGCCAAAGCTCCAATTCCAACTCCAAGGATGATATTTGTAATAACTTGCAGCCAAATTTGAGAGCCAGGTTCTGGCATTGCAGTCCAACCTCTATGCCCTTTTTCAATAAGGTTTTCGGGAATCATGTAACTCAAATCTGTTAATGCCTGATGACTACTAATAACTCCACCTACTACAGAATAGGCAGTAATTAATAGTGCAATCATTCCTACCAACATTACCAAAGCGCAAAAAGCATCTGTGTACATAACTGCTTTTATGCCTCCGGATAAAACATAGGCTCCCACAATAATCGCAAGAATAAAAAGAGCTAAGTTATAGTCAATCTCTAGAGCTTCCTCAAAAAAACGAGCTCCTCCAACTAGGATTATACTCGTATAAGCAGGCATAAAAATAAATATCATAAAACCAGAAAAAACTGTTAAGAAATTTGAATCATACCTGCGTCCAAGCAAAGACGGAAATGAACTAACATTAAGATTAACAGACATTTTCCTTATACGAACTCCAAATAAAGCAAAAGCAACCATTATACCCAAAACAATGGTTAAAAAAGCAAGCCAAAGAAGACTAAATCCAAATAATCCTGCTGCTCCTCCAAACCCAACTATTGCTGACGTACTAATAAATGTAGCTCCGTAAGAAAGAGCCATAACCCCAGGATTAATATTTCTTCCTGCTATCAGATAGTCTTCATCTGTTACTGTCTGTTTGTATGCGTGATAAGCTAATGTCGTTAGTATAGCCAAAAAAATTAAAATAATAACTGATAGCAAAAGAAGATTCATGATGCATCATCTTCTTTATTCCAATTAACTGCACCATAACTTATGCAAACTATTGCTGATACTAATGTTAGAATCCATACTGCAGTTATCCAACCATCTTCCATGCCCACAAGAACTTCCTCCCTTGTATAAAAATTTTTATATATTAATAAAAATATGTAACACCACTATTTATCTTATCAAAATTCTCACAAACCTGCAAAGAGTTATAATCATAACTTTGTTAATTCATTAATGGTAATAGCATAATAAGGAAACAATGAGTTTGCAACTGTTATAGTCTTATAATAAATTGCTTCTGACCAACTGCCTTTATTCTTCAAGCTATCTAAAAGTTGTATTGTATCGGGTCTATTATGATGAGACACTATTAAAGCACCATTTGATCTAAGGTTATCCATAAATATTCTTTCCAAGTATGTATTTAGCTTTGGATCATAGCAAATATCTGAAGCCAAAATTACATCATATCTTGTATCTAAGTCAAAGCTTCGCCAGTCACCAACATAACTGTCATAATCTTTTATATCATTTAACCTTGCATTATTTAATGCCATATTAACTGCATCTTCATTGAAATCAGAAAAAGTAACTTTCCCTCCTTTTAACCCTGCAGTTATACCTGGTAAGCCAAGGCCACACCCTAACTCTAAAACTGTCTTATCTGTAAAGTCGAGCCTTTCCCAAATGTGCAAAGCCATCGCTTTAGCAGCGGGCCATAGTTCTGCCCAACATGGGACTTTATCAGGATCATTGGGGTCAGTTATTAATGCTTCAACATCTTCAACTATCTTAAATTTTATTGTTTTACCTGGCAATTGGTAATCAACTATCTTTTCATTGCTTTCCAAAATTTAACCTCCAAACTAAAAGATAAAGCTATTCACAGGATAGATTTTATCTCAATTATGTTATTTTAACAAGTTTAATTTAATTTTGATATTAAAATTTATCTACATTTTTGATAAAATAAAAAAGAGCTAAAATACTTAAAGATATGAGGGAAATGCCTTGTCAAACTTTGGAAGTCGTTTAAAAGAGCTCAGAGCAAAAAAAAGGATAAGTCAAAAGCAACTTGCAGAAAAGCTTGGTATTGTTCAAAGTACTATTGCAAACTATGAAAAAGGACTTAGATTTCCAGATCATAACACTCTGATAAAGCTAGCAGGTATTTTTAATGTTTATATCGATTATCTATTAGGACATCAGGCACTTAATAATAAAGGTTGGTATTTAACCCACGATGCCAAAGAATTTATAAATGCTTTTTTTGCCAATGACAAGAAAAAAGCAAGCAATATTGTCTTATCTTTCTTTGACAGTATAAATACTAAAAATGGTCTTAAAAAAGTTTATCAAGAATTATTTGAATATACTATGGAACATATCGGCCTTCTATGGAATCAAGGAAAAATAGATGTTTCAGATGTATCAAGGTTTGCTATATTTTCAAAAGATTATTTAACAATACTAAAGGAGAATGTGCCTTCATTTGCAGACAAAGAAGCAGATAAGAAGATTACACTTCTTCCAGTATGTGGTGAAGAACATAATTTTGGTATTAGAATTATTAATGATTATCTCGAAGTATTGGGCTATGATACTTATTTGCTTGAAGATAACATACCTATCAAAAACTTAGTGTGGTTTGTTGAGCAATACAAAATAAACTTGTTAATGTTATCTGCAACAATGAATTTTAATGAAGATACAGTAATTAATACCATTAAAGCCGTTCGAAGTAACGATAATGACATAAAAATTATAGTTGGTGGTCCTTTATTCAATTTAAATAAAAATTTATGGTTACAAATTGGTTCAGATGGTTATGCAGAAAATATTAATAAAATTGATGAAGTTTTAAAGCACTTAGATTCTTCCATTAACGTTTAAATCACCCTTTTCAATTAACATTATCCTCTCTCCATTCCCAGTAAGTTTTATTCATTTCGTATGTTTTATTAACAATAACTTCTTTTTCGTCCGGAGTTAACCCTGGTTCTTTATAATCCAGGGTTTCTTTTAATTCTATAACCTCCATACTATAATCCACTAAAAATTCTTTTAAATACCCATTATTTTCAGCAAAATTTCCAAGGCGATTTAAATCAGCCATAAATAATGGAGGACTAACTCTCATTAACGATATAGTATCTACAAGGTTTTTAATATTATTATATACTTCTAAAGATTTGTCATCTCCTCCAAATGGAAATCTAACTTCATGTGGATCAATATTATCAGACATTTTTGTCATCAAAATAAAATTCTTATTTACTCGTTCTCTAAGTTCCGCCTCTCTTACTTCATCAAAATCTTCTTCTTTTGCTTCTTCTAAATAGACTATTAATTCTGTTAAATAACTTTCCATATAAGTTATAGTTTCCAAAACAAGATTATGATTTTGCCTTTTATTTTTATCTATTAATTCATTAACTTTATTATAATTATACAAATTAAGTATAAGGCTAACAATTAGTATAGTATAAATAATTATTTTTCTCTTATCAAAATTTAAAATAGCTAAACCCCCCAACAACATTATAAAATTGAATTATAAATTAATCTTAATTATATCAAAATATAATTTACCCGGCCTAAAAAGACCGGGCAAACTATACCTATTATTCTATAGTAATAATGTTGGCATTAGCATCATAATCCGCAATAACACCAGCTAATTTTTCAAAATCACTGGCACTAATCATCGGGCGTCCGTTATACATTTCAAATTTATTTGACAGATTTGTTTCTTTATCATTGTTCCAGACAAGTTCATCTGTTTCCATCGATAATTTTAATTCTAAATCTCCTATTCTTAACCTATAAGTTAGCTCTTCTACATCAAAGAAAAATTGGTCAACATCTAGAACCTTGTTTAACAATGCTATATCTACGTATATTTGATCATCTTCTGTAATTTCAAATCTAGCCCTATTTATTTCCTCTCCTTTTACTACAAGCTGTTCCAAATAGTCATCTTTAATATTATTATCTTCCAGGTAGTTTACAAATTCTTCAATTAATGCATAGATTTCATCTCTTTTTAGCGCTTCATCTTCACGGAGCTTATCTGCAGTATCTTCGCTTATTATACCGACAGAAATAGCTTCTTTAAAAGCTTCACTGTCATCGAAGTCTTCACTGCCAAATTCTTCAATATATTCTAAGAACACTTTTGAAATATCGTTCGCTTTAATATAATCTTCTCCATTATCCACAGAAAAATCTCTTACATGACTAAATGTTCTTCTTAGGGCATTGTTAAGCATATTTTCTAACTGGTCTCCTTTCACATTTTCATCAAATCCAAAATTATTGTCATAGCCCCCATATACAAGGCCTAAAGAGTTCATAAACCTTATCCCATCTAAAGTCCACCGATCTTCCCCTACAAAAGAGTAGTCAAAATCAGTCAAATAAGCTCCCTGTTGTCTTAACGTATCTTGAATCTGCTCGATTGAATCTTCATTTTGTGAAATATCTCTAAAACCTTTTTCATTATTTATCGAGTGAGCCGCTGCCACTCCGGCAGCTTCACCAGTAGCCATACCAATAGGGATTACCCTTGCAGACCCATGTGAGAGTGAGTCAAAACCTGCCGCCTTACCCACTACCAACAGGTCATCGACTTCTAAAGGAACTAAAGATCTAAATGGAATAGAGTACTTATCGGGTGCGTCTAGTACAAAACCTGTATTATGTCTGCCTGTGGGTTGTAAGTCAACTGGATACGAACCAAAGGCTATTTTATCCCAAAAGTCCCTGTGCTCTCTTACATCATTAATAGTCAAATTATATTCTGCCTGAATATGACGTCCCTCTCTTAGGTAAAACTCATCGGCCGCACCAACAAGTTCTACATCCTCAAACCCAACCAAATTCTCTCTCATATGCTCAACTATTCTGGGTAGTTCTTCTTCAATCTGTTCTCTTCCGTCTTCTATGGAGCTTTTATCAAGAGGATTTACATTAAAAATGTGTAACGCATTAACATAAGCACTATCTTCTCCTTGCCTACCCAAGTTCAGACCTCTCATTCGTATATCTTCATCTTTGCTTTCATATTCTTGCATTTCTCGTAAGAATCCCCATGCTGATACATCCGTAGCACCGGACTGATAACTAGCTTCCTCGCTTCTATTTAAGTGTCTTGACATAGTATTCCAATCTATGTTTTCAACTTTAAAGACAAGGGTAGAGACCTGATACTCCCCTATCACTCCTGCATCTTCTAGGCCCACTGTATATGGTACCCCAGAAAGAAAAGCCATATCACCATTTTGGGTTGCATCGATAACTCTTTTAGCACCATAATTAATTAATTTATCATCTTGTAATGTTTTTATCCCATTAACACTTCCATTTTCCACAATAGGCCCTAGAACATTTTTTTCTTTTTTCCAGGTCAAATTTTCTTCTCCAAACACCATATCTTCAAATACTTCTTCTGCCGTATTAGTATTAAATGAGTCCCCTTCTATCTGCTCAAAAAACTCCATAAATATACCACGAGTTATAATTTCACCGTCAGGGTTGTAGTTCATATCAATAGTATTTAAAGCACCTTTTGTCATTAATCCACCTAACCTACTTCTATCGTCAATCAAAAGGGTTTTATTTCCGTTTCTAGCACTTGAAACTGCTGCTGAGATCCCCTCAGGGTCTGTACCTACAACAATAACGTCATACTCAAGACTGTAATTGTAATCTATTTTGTTATCTCTTCTGTTTTCAATTAATTCATGATATTTCTCTTGTTCAATTAATTCTAGCGACTTTTCATCCAGACTTTCAAATCTTTCTTTTTCTTTTGAACCATCATGTTTGTATTCTTCTTCTTTTTGTTCTCTTTGTTCATTACTTGATTCATCGCTTGTACAACCGCCTAAACTAGCTCCCACAGCCAAAAACACAGTCATTACTAAAAGTGTGTAAAAAGTTAATTTCTTTTTTTTCATAACCAATAATTATCTCCTTTCGATTCAATAGTAACATTACAGTTCACTTACTAGTATTTTGGAAAGAATTCTAAAAAGGTCTTTGGTAGTAACTTCATAACAAACTTTATTACAATCTGTAACAATATTAACTATATCATAACTCAATATATTTTTGTCGTAAATCGTATTTATTTTTTTATTTGTCAAACTAATCGGTGATAGAAATTCAATATTAACTTTAGTTAAAAAATTTTCATCTAGCTTTACTTTTATTTCATCCATGTTTAGGGTCTTTTGTCCAGATAAAACCACACCAAAAAACTTATCTTTATTATTTTTTAAAAGATAAGTTTTTAATATCTGAGCTTTATCCACGCTCATTGCCTTTGATATACTTTCAGTTGATATCATTTGTTTACAAAATATATATTTTTTGTAATTTATATTTTCTTTTTCAAAAAAAACTTCAACTTCATCAACCATATTATCACCTAGGCTTTTAGCTTAATCCCTAGCTTTATTAAATATTTGTCAATTATAACCAAAGTAACAACACCAAACAAAGCTATAACTCCCCCAACAGGCCAATCAAAGTATGCTCCTCCTATTGTTAAATATACAGGTACATAAAAGAGGCTTTGCAAAATCCACGCCTGTAAGGGATACATTCCCACTTCACGAAAAACTTTTCCATAGTTATCTAAAAAAAGATGGAACAGTAAAAACACAAAAATAGAAATACCTGCTGAAAAGAACATATAAGATGCGCTTACATCTAACCGAGTCATTGGAGTAATCTGTCCAAAGTGTAAAGCCAAGCCTACAATACTATTGAGCAAACTAATTAGAACAGACTTTTTTATTAAATTTAACTTATTAGTATTGACAATAAGCTCACCAATAACAGTTCCATTAATAATTACGAATAACCAGGATAAAACAGATACAACTCCACCTTCAGCCTGACTGTATACATAAGAATATATTCCAGGTATTTCTAACAATACGAATTGGTAAATAAAAAGAATTGCTACAGACACAAAAATCCTTTTAGTTAAATTTAATTTAACTAAAAGAATTATAAGGCAAAGCCCTAAAGCCCATGTTTCAAGGATGCTCCAGCTATTAAGATATGCATTAGCTACACTTTCTTCAAAAATCATAAGCCGGTATAAAAAATTAGGCGAAGCTCCTACAATGTATAAAATAATCACGCGGAAAAAAAATCTTTTTGCTGGCTGAGTAGCTTCTAGCATTTTAGTTTTATATATAAAATAAGGAAAAGAAAGACCTATTGCAAAACCAAAAAAGGGAGCCACAAAATCTAATGGTAAAATCATCCCTGGCTCCGCATGTCTTATAATATCTGGCGGATTCTTAACAAAAAGTACAATAAAATTAGCTATAAACATTAAAATTATTGCAAATCCTCTAAAATTATCAATACTTTCAACCCGGTTTTTGGCATTACTACTCATTAAAATAAAGTTAGTTCTCCTTCCTCTGAACCTTCGTCTATATCGTTGTATTGTTCAGAATCATCTTCCACATCACTATCTTCACTATCGTCTACACTTTCGTTTTTAGACAAAAACTGTTTAGCTTTAGCTCTTTCTAAATAAGTAGTAAACTGATCGAAGAAACTCACTAACTCATTATCACTTTCTTCCCACTCAGTAATATTATAATAATCCATTATTCTCTTCTTTTCAGCTTTAACCTTATTTGAAACTTCTTTAGAATAGTCAGTCAACATTTTTGTAAATCTAAATATATCATCAGCCGATTTTAACTCTTCATTTATTACTTGGGTTTTATTATATAGATTTTCTACTTCCTGACTTAAAGTTATAACAGCACTTGATATTGCATCTTTTGCAGTTTTTACTTTTTTGGCTGAATTTTCCACATCCTCAAGTGAATTGTTGATAGTATTTTGATTTTCTATGACCAACTCATCAAATTTATCTAAATCATTATTTAGATCAGCTTTTAACTTCTCAAAAGCATTTTTATTATCATTTACTTTTGTTTGTATCAATTCTACAATTGTATTTATCCTATCTCCAACTAACTTACCCTGATTATCAAGCCTGCTAACTTCAATGTTTGAAAGCAGTTTGACCTTCTTTAAAAAGTTAACCTGTTTATAAACTCTCTCTAAACCTTCACTCAGATTGTCTATATTTACATCAAAAGAATTTTTTTGGTCAATCAAATCATTTACATCGCCCTTAACTTCTTTAAGGAGATGGATGAAATCATCCATGGATTCAGTTAATTCCTTAAATGTATGTCCGACCGCTGAACTTGCTTCCCTTTCTTTATTTTCAACATCTTCATTAGCTTGAGAAGAAGGTTCTGATGCCAAAAATTCAGATAATTGATTTGAATCATTCTTCACCTCATATAGATTCTCTACCAAATTTTCAGAAGTGTTAATAATATCGTTTAAAGAATTTTCAAGTTGTGTTTTGACATTTTCTCCAAGTTGAGATAATAAGTCTATGCCTCGATCTAGGAAAGTTATTAAATCTAGTATCCTATCTTCTTTTTTTTGTTTATCTTCTTGATGGCCATCCTGTTTTTCTTTATTATATTCATCATCATCATCTTCTCCATAATCATGATCTTGATTTTCGATCTCATTATAATTTTCAGCATCATACAACTCGTTGTTAGTTTTATGATGTTCATCGTCTGTATCTTCTGTAATTAAATACTGTAGCTCATCAAATTTTCTCTCTAAAACATGAAGGCACTTTATTAAATTCTCTAAGTTTTGTCTTATAATATCCTGGCGCTGTATAAATGTCATTAACTCCTGAAATGGTTCTGTCGCATTCTTGACATTTTGAATCAAATCTTTCAATAATTCACTAATAGATTTCATTGATTTTAATATTATTATTAAGTTTTCATCTAAATCTTCACTATGTTCTTCAACTGCTCTTTCTCTTTTTTTAGTTATATCATTGATTTTCTCCTTAAAATCTCCGTGCCACTTTATAAGCTCATCGGTAGAACTATTAATGTTATTAATATTTTTTTCTAAAGTGCTTGAAGTTTCCCTAAGATTATCAGATATAACATTAAATCCTTTACCCTCAGTACCTAACCTTGCAGAAAAAATTATAGAATTATAAGATATCTCTTTCACTTTTAAGAGTATATTTTCCATCTCTTTTAATAGTTCTAAAAAATTATCAAAAGATGTTTTTTCTCCATCTTTGATAGCTGAAAAATTTGAAAGTATTTCGTCGATCTCTGATTTATTAATTAATAAATCACTTACTTTTTCAAATTCTTCTTTTATCTCCTTTAATACTCTAGAAACAAAAAACGAATCTAAGGAAGCATCTTTTAAGTCATCAACATCTTGAGAGTCAACAAAATAATCAATTAAAATTTCCGTTTCTTGATTGGTCAAGTCAATATTTTTTTCAATTTCTGGAAGCGTCTCATGCACTATAGAATAATAATTATCTGTTTTACTAATAAGATTTTCAGATATTTCTACTAAATATCCTAAATTTGTCTTTATTTCTTTTTCAAGTGCTTCAGGTTTATCGGGCATACTAATCCCCCTAGTGTAACCTTTTTAATTAATTATTCTTCCATATCTATAACTTTGTCCAAATGAATTAATGTAAACATACTTTTAACATTTTCGTTTTTCACATTAGTCACCTTAAGTCTTCCTCCTCTTTCCTTTAACTTCTTTTGAAAAAGCAGTATCTTACCCAGTCCAGAGCTATCTATACCGTCAACATTTTCGAAGTTTACATCTATATTGCTGTATCCTTCATTATAAAGTTCCAGAAGCTTATCCTTTAGTTCTCCTGAATTTGTTATATCTATTCTCTTTCCCGGATAAATAACAGCAAGGTCGTTCCCCTTATTCACTTCCATCCTGAATTCCTCCATTTCGCACTATTTATTTATCATTTTAATATTTCTATAATTTAACTCAAATTCCTTTATTATTTTAAATTAAGTTAAGGAAACTTTGCTTTAGCTACAGTTTTTATTCCTCCTCTAGGATAAAAATCTCCTGTAACTTCCATTGACAAAGGTTCAATTAAATCAACAAGGTGATTCAAAATTTCATTAACTACGTGCTCCTGAAGAATACCAACATCTCTATAGGAGTGAAGGTAATATTTCAAGGATTTTAATTCAACAAGTTTTTCTTTAGGAACAAACTTAATTGTCAGCGTACCAAAGTCCGGCAGTCCGGTCCAAGGACATACAGATGTAAACTCCGGGTATACAAATTCCACTTCTGTCTTTTTCCCTGGATAATCATAATCAATAGCTTCTAATATTTCTACATCAACGTCCTCTTTTGTGGCTGTATCAAACCTTCTGTCTTCATATTTTTTCTCGTTGTCATTCACTGGTCCTTACCTCCTTACTTAATTCTCTTTTTGCCCAATTGACAGTTAAATAACAAAATGGTGTATCTAATACTGCAAAAAATAACTTAATAACATACTGGCTGATTATCATGGTAATCAATACCGGCATTGGAACCGTCCCCAAAAAACCTACACCTATAAATATTACACTATCAAATAACTGACTTAATATAGTTGAAAAATTATTTCTTTGCCATAGATGTTCTCCTTTGGTTATATTCCTCCAAAAATTAAAAAACCATACATCAAACATTTGTGATCCAAGATAAGCCATTAAGCTAGCTGCTACCATTCGAGGCACTGTACCAAACACAGCTTCAAAAGCAGCTTGATATCCCCATCCTTCAGCTGGTGGCAACCACAAAGCAATTTGAAATAAAAGTAACATTAAAATGTTCATAAAAAACCCCAGCCATACAACTTGTTTAGCAGTATTCTTTCCCCATACTTCATTAATCGTATCTGTAATTAAAAAAGTTATTGGAAAGACAATAACAGCGGCGGGAACAGTAAAATTCCATATTTCCACCAATTTGCCAGCTATTATATTAGAAACAAGCAAAGAAGTAATAAATAAACTAGATAAAAGAAAAAGCTTTTTGTTTTTATTCAATTATTATACCCCCTGTTTTTTTTATAGCAGGGTTGCCGCGACCTGCTAAAATTTAATTATCTTTTTTCATTTATCTTTTTGTATTTTTTTCTATATATTCATCTAATTTTTCTTGCAGCATAAAAGTTATTTCATATTTTGATACTTCGAAACTCATCATATCTATTTGATTTATTGGCATAACTCTACAACTAGTACTAGATAAAAAAACTTCATCACAGTTTAATAATTCTTCTTTAGTTAAAAAGACCTCCTCATAAGGTATCCCAACTTCTCTTGCTAGCATTAAAACAGTTTTACGCGTAACTCCAGGTAGTACCCTCTTTCCTTCCGGGGCAGTATATAAGACACCGTCTTTTATGCCAAAAATACTGGTGCTAGTTCCTTCAGTAACTCCAGCTGTTTCATGGACTTGGATAGCTTCAAATGCGCCCTCCTGTTTAGCCTTTTCTTTGTAGATACAATTTGGAATAAGGTTTATAGTTTTTATATAACATCTATCCCAGCGTTCATCTGGCACCAAAATTGTCTTAACGCCTTTTGTTCTTCTTCTTTCTTCTTCCTCAGGTTCAACATAAGTTGGAATAATATAAGCAAATATAGTAGGGTTTGCGTTCTTAGGAAAATCATGCTGCCTGGGAGCAATTCCTCTAGTAACTTGGAAATATATTAATCCTTCGTTTATCTCTGATTTGTTCATAAGTTCCTCGGAGAGTTCTTTTAACTCATCATAACCTGGATAATTTTCTAACATAAGTCCCTTAGCACTATCAAAATATCTGTCTAAGTGCTCATCAAATTGATAAATCCCACCATTTTTTATATATATAACTTCGTAGACGCCATCTCCAAATAAAAATCCTCTATCAAAAGTAGAGACTTTGGCATCTTCTAAGTTATAATATTCTCCATTAATATATGCTATAGACATATTATGGAACAACTCCTTTCAATGAATACAGATAAATAGTATTATACTAATTTATATTTATATATCATTATTTACTTATCTATTGTTCATTTTTATTGTTCATCAAGTAGATCCTCATAGTCGCAAGTAAATTCAACTAGTTGGAAATTTATAAAAATTGGTGCCTCAAATCTCAACGCCAACGCTATTGCATCACTAGGACGAGAATCTATTTTATGTGTAACACCTCCACTTTGAAGATAAATTTCAGCATAAAATATATCTTCTCTGACATCTGTGATAACTATTTTTTCTATATATCCTTCTAGAGTTTCGCATAAAGTTTTAGTTAAATCATAAGTCATAGGACGTGGAGGTTCATAGTCCTTCAGTATTGATATAATTCCCTGAGCTTCAAAAGGACCAACTACTATAGGTAGAACTTTAGTTTCTTCCATATCAGAAAGCAAAACCGCATATCCATCACCCTCATTGGTAGTACCTATTCCTTTTACTTTAACCTCCAAAACATTTACCTCCTCATAAGTAAAAATATTTATCTACACAATGTTCTTTAAGCGGTAATCAAAATCCTTCATATATAATTAGAAAAGGGGGTTAAGCAAATAGTATTAATTTACAGAATTTTTTTCTCGTGTTATAGTATTTTATGAGATTGGAGTTGATTTATCAACTCTTATTTTTAAATTAAAAATAAATTATCTCTTGGGAGGAATATAAAATGAAAATTTTAGCTATCAATGGTAGCCATAGAAAAGGTATGAATGTATCAAAAATGCTAAACGCAGCATTAGAAGAAGCTAAAAAGCAGGGTGCTAGTACCGAACTAGTTGAAATTACTGATTATGAAATAAAACCATGTATCTCCTGCAATAAATGTCTTTTTAAACCTGAATGTAAGATAGATAACGATGATATGAAAGAATTGTATGATAAACTCCAGGAAGCTGATGGTATAATAATTGGTTCTCCGGTTTATTTTTCTAACGTGACAGGCAGGTTAAAAACTTTCATGGATAGAACAAGACCCTTACATATGACCAAAAATTATTTAGAAGATAAAGTAGGAGCAGGTGTTGTACATGCAGGACTAAGAAATGGAGGACAAGAATTAACCCTAGAACTTATACAACACTTTTTGATAGGACATGGATTATTAGTAGTAGGTGATCGAAAAGGCAAACAACCTATTATTAGCCTTGGAGCTATGGGAACCATGTGTGAAGATTTCGATGGAAAGAAACTGGAGTTTAAACAAAGTGTTGAAGAAGATGACCTTGCAATGGAAAGCAGTAGAAGAGTCGGAAAAAACGTTGCAGAGTTAATCAAGAAGTTGAGTAATTAACTAAACCTTTTAATTCCCCCACTTTATGTTGCTCGGGGGAATTATTTTGAAAATAATAAAATTGGATTTTTCAATAGAATAAATAGGGTTATAGGGGCTAATAAAGACAAAGATAAACCCTGTATAGTTTTATGTAAAAAATAGTAGGTTTGTAGCTAAATAATAAATTTTAAAGGAGGCATAAAAAATGTATATTTTAGGTCTAAACGGCAGTCCAAACACCAATGGCAATGTAAATCACTTGCTCGAAATAGCCCTTAATTCAGCAAGAGACCACGGTGCTAGCGAAATTGAAATTATTCAAATAGGCAAGAAAATGATGGAATCTGATAACCCTTTTTGTTCCCATTGTTCTCATCCTTGTGAAGATATTGAATGTGCAGATAGCAATATAAATAAAGTTCTAAGTAAGCTTGGAGGCGCTGATGGAATTATACTTGGAAGTCCTGTTTATTTTGGTACAGTTTCCGGACAGTTAAAAGCTTTTTGGGACAAAACTAGAGCACTTAGGACGAAGAAACAACTATTAGATGTTCCTGGAGGTGCAATAGCAGTAGGAGGGGCAAGATTCGGGGGACAAGAAACAACTCTTCGCACCTTACACGATATGATGCTAATTCAAGGTATGACTGTTGTTGGAGACGGAAGTTTCTCAACAGATGCAGGACATCAGGGGCCAGTTGGTCAAAAAAATGTTAAGGAAGACGATAATGCTTGTAATAGAGCCAAAATCCTTGGAGAAAGAATCGTTCAAACTGCAAAAAAACTAAAAAGCAATTAAAAACAATCAAGTTAGTTATAAAGGTTGCAAACATATTGATGAGAAAAAAAGTAATAAGGTCTAATGATGCCGATATCATTAGACCTTATTACGAAATTTACTGCTCTGCAATGCCATCAAACATAGATTTCATTTTTATAAGCCTCATCATATCAGTATTACTAAGTATTCCTTTAAGTTCACCATCTTCCATGACTAATATTCTACTAGCATTATTATTAGCCATTTTCATCATGGCTTCTACAGCTTCCTCGTCAGGTGTTAGAACATAGCACTCTTCTGTTGGAGTCATTATATCATCAACCCTTGTTAAATACCATTTATTTTTGGTGATGCCCTTTACACCATTCAAGGTAACAATACCACTTACACTTCCATCATCTTCAACTACAGGAAATGCGCCTACTTTATATTTATAAAATTGATCAATTAATTTCTCTACAGTAATATATGGCGGAACAGTAATTACTCTATCTGTCATTACATCTGAAACAGTAATGCCCGATAAGCTGTTTTTAAGAACCACCTGTGTATAACTTGAATGACCTGCTTGGTATAATAGCCATCCCATAAGCACATACCATAGTCCAATTAAAGAGGTTGTAAAAATAACTATAAAACCAAAAGATATAAGTAAAAAAGCAAATATACTACCAGCATAAACCGATATTTTAGTGGCATTCACAAGGTCATTTTTAAATTTCCAAATCAAGGACCTTAATATTCTTCCCCCATCTAAAGGAAATGCAGGAACAAGATTTATGATGCCTACTACAAAATTTATCCTGGCAAGGAAAAATAATCCTTCGCCAATTGGTGTTCCAGACTCAAATAGTAAATACAACCCACCAAAAATAAATCCAAGTACCACACTCGAAAGGGGACCCATAATAGTTATTTTTAGTTCAGAAGATGGTGTAGTTGGTTCTTCTTCTAGGTGAGCAACTCCACCAAAAATAAATAGTGTTATCCTCTTTATTGAAATACCCTCTTTAATAGCAGTAAGTGAGTGCGCAAATTCATGAACAAGGACAGATAAAAATACCAATAAAGTTACAACAATTCCCATAATTAGATAGATAGACTCATCATATTCTGGTACGACATTAGGAAAATAGCCTACAGACAAGCTATATGTAAATAACAAAAAGACCAGTATCCAGCTAATATCAACTTCTACGTTAATTCCAAAAATTCTCGCTATCTTTAATGAGTTTTTAAACAATGGCTCAGCCTCCTTCTTTAATTATTTAAAATAAAAAGGCCTTTTGAAGGCCTTTTTTTTAAATAATTTCACTTACAGTTACAAAATCATAACCTCTTACTTTTAGATTATATATTATTTCCGGCAGTGCGTCTACAGTTGACTGATAACCTTCACTACTTCCTGCAGAATGAAGCAGTATTATTGAATCAGGGTGCAAATCTTTTAGTACATTAATCAATATTTTATCCGAATCCATATTCCACCAATCCCAGGTATCAATAGACCAATTGACTACATTATAATTTTCTTCAACTAAATACGGCATATTATCAATATCCAAATCCCCATAAGGTGGTCTAAGCGTAGCTGCTTCTTCTCCTGTATATTCTTTAATTATATCACTTGTTTTGTCTATTTCCTTTTCAAATTCATCTTCTGGTAAATATCTTAAATTCGGGTGAGACCAGCTGTGATTGCCTACTTCATGTCCTCTGTCAACTGTATCTTTTAAAACATCAGGATAAGATTCAATATTTTGGCCTACATAATAGAAGGTTGCCGGTACATCATACTCATCTAGGATCTCCAATATTTGCGGAGTATATTTTGAGTCTGGTCCATCATCAAAAGTTAGTGCAACTTTTTTCTCACCAGTAGATCCTCTTTGGTAGAAGTTATCAGGGTAAAGGCTTAATAAACCCTGTGTAGTTGAAATAACATTATCTTCGATATCAGCTTCATCATTAACAACTTTTGTGTCTTTTATTTCATTAGTTTCAACAGTTTCTAATGAGTTAGAAGTACCTGAAGAACTAGCGCTTATATGAGGAGGCATAGTCACTATTCTTGGAAGCGTGATTTCCTGATCAATATAAATTACATCTGAGTCCTCAATATCATTTATTTCAGTTAACTCCTCAATGCTAAACCCGTAGTGACTGGCTATATTATTCAGTGTATCCCCTTCACTAACAACATGTGTATCTTCGCCTTCTTTTGGTATTAGTAAGGCCTGTCCATCATAAACTAAATTAACATCTTTTAATAGATTTAATTCACTTAATTCCTCAGAATTCACATCATATTGATTCGATATTTCAAATAAAGTTTCACCTGCTTCAACTCTGTGTAATTGTAAAGCAGAAACCTCACCGGACATTGGAACAAATATAACGAAAAAAGCCAGAATAAAAGTTAATAACTTCAATCTATCTCCCCCTTATATCCTATTCAATTTATCTACTATAATAAATATTTAATATCATCAGCAATGTAAGTACAATGTAGTTATTTATGCAATAAAGGGGGAATTTTACAGTGATTAAATAGGAGGCAAACTTTAAGTTTGCCTCCATATCTATAAAAATTACAATCTACATCACTTAATAGCTATTTAGATTTTTCTTTAGCTTCCAGAAAGTGATGATATCTGTCTTCTAATTCCTTCTGATATGATTGAAGACTAGCATCCTCTCTAATTGCAACAAGGATGTTATTCTTATTCTTTTTTCTTGCTTTTTCATGCAACTGCCTTACAATTTTGTTAGCCCTGTCATCTTGCTTCAAAAACTCCTCGTAATATTTCTTCGAATAAGTTGACACCTTTGGATTTTTGCTTTTGAAGATTTCTTTTAGTTCAACTATCCTGTTTTTGATCATTATTAACCCTCCTTTTTCTGTCCCGATAATGTTATAAGTAATTTCAAACCTTCTGAGCAAGAATTATTGCGTGTATACAAGCATTATTCTTGCTTAAAAAAAAATAAATCAGCATTTCTGCTTATTACTATTTTCTCCTCTAATATAGTCTGTGTCAAGGGGTTATCAAATTTTTTTAATAAATTAATTTCTACCAGTGATTTTGGTGCCAAAAATTCTAATATTTTTAATCAAAAGGCTCTTTATAGTTAATTGTTGAACAGAGCCAAACACAAAAATATCGGCTTTTTAGAGTAGTATCTAAAAAGCCGATATTTTTAAATAATAATTAAATTTCATAATTAAATTTTTTTGTACAAGCTACAGTTCTTGTAAGCTCTGTGTTATCCTGTCTAGATAAATGGCAAGTATAACAACAGCCAAGCCACCTTCAAAACCGAGTCCAAGCCTAAGCTGCTGGATCCCTCTTAAGACAACTCCTCCAAGTCCACCTGCGCCAATCATAGACGCTATAACAACCATCGATAGAGACAACATAATTGTCTGGTTAACGCCGGCCATTATAGTCGGAATAGCAAGAGGAAGCTGAACTTTGGTTAACATCTGTCCAGATGTTGCACCGAACGCTCTGGAAGCTTCAATAACTTCTTCATCTACCTGGCGAATACCAAGGTTTGTAAGCCTAATTGCAGGCGGCATAGAGAATATAACGGTTGCAATAACACCTGGCACAATACCAAGTCTAAAAAAGATAACTGCTGGAATTAGATAAACAAACGCTGGTAAGGTCTGCATAAAGTCTAATATTGGCCTTATTACGGCATTAACAGTTTCATTTTTTGCTGCAAGTATACCTAATGGGATTCCAATACCCAGTGAAACTACACCTGATATCAAGATCATTGATAAGGTAGTCATAGTTTGTGGCCACAATTCCATGCTATAGATCAAAAACAAGCCCACTATAGAAAATATGCCTACACCTGTCCCACTTAACCACCATGCAAGGGCAGTAAGAGCTAAAATTATCACAATTGGAGGAAAAAACAACAACCCTGCTTCAAGAGAATCCACAGCAATACTTATCACATATGATATAGCTCCAAATAAAGGCCCTAAATTATCGTTTAGCCAGTAAACAATAGTCTCAAATATGTCACCTATAGGTAATTTAATCACTCAAATCACTTCCTTCTGCTAGAGATGCTAACACCGAAACTCTGACTATAATCCCTTCCAATTTGTCATCTTCATCAACTACTGCAATTGGATAATTGGTCTCTGCTGCTGTTGGAATAAGATCGCTTAAAGGAGTAATTGGTGTTGTAGTTGGAAAATCTGTTTTTAAATATCCCTTAAGACTTTTTTCATTATTTTTTAAAGCTGAAAGTGCATCTTCGTCTTCAATTATGCCCTGTAATTTTTTGTTTCTGTCTACAACAAATAGGTTCGAGAATCCATGTTTCTCCATTGTCCTCAAGGCTACCCTCGGACCATCATTAATATCAATTAGTACATCTGGTCTCTTCATAACCTGGCCTGCGTTTAGTACTTTAAGTCTATTAACATCCTTTACAAACTCTTCCACATAGTCAGTCGCTGGATTTGATAAGATCTCTTCAGGTTCACCAACTTGGTCAATAACACCATCCTTCATTATGGCAATCTTATCTCCAATCCTAAGAGCTTCATCTAAGTCATGCGTAATAAAAAGAATAGTTTTGTTTAATTTTGATTGAAGTTCCAAAAGTTCCGTCTGCATGTCTCTTCTGATGAGAGGGTCTAATGCACTAAATGGCTCGTCCATCAGCAGTACGTCAGGATTTAGTGCAAGTGCTCTAGCCAATCCAACCCGCTGCTGCATACCTCCACTAAGACCGCTAGGCTTAGCCGAGGCCCATCCTTTTAGTCCTACCTGATCAAGAGCTTTCATCCCTGCTTCTTCTCTTTCTTTTTCATCTACATTTTGAATCTCTAGTCCAAAAACCACATTGTCAAGTACTGACTTATGCGGGAGTAAAGCAAAATGTTGAAATACCATCCCTAGTTTTTTCCTTCGTGTTTGTCTTAACTCTTCATTGTTCTTTTTGACGATATCTTCTCCATCAATTTTTATTTCACCACTGGTTGGTTCAATCAATCTGTTAATACATCTGATTAAGGTAGACTTACCACTTCCCGAAAGACCCATAATAACAAATACGTCACCTTCGTTAATATCAATATTGGCATTGTTAACCCCAACTGTATTACCGGTCTTTTCAAGGATTTCTTCTTTGCTTACGCCTTTTTCTAGTAAGGGAAATGCCCTTTCGGGACGTGGTCCAAAGATTTTGTATAAATTCTTCACTTCAATTTTAACATTTTTGTTAGTTGCTTCATCGTTACTAATTTTACATCTACTCCTTTCATTTAATTTTAAGTTTTAATTAGGTTAAATACTAGCCAGGTCAGAAAATGAGTAATAATAATAAATATAGACAGATATATTATAACAATAAATTTTATGATAATAAAGTACTTTAATAAAGTACTTTACCTGCTTCCAGGCTTAACTAATGGGATGTTTTTTTCACACAAGGGGCAGGATGATGTTTCATAATTGTTTATATCAAGTTCTAGTAACGATATATATGGCACTTCAAAAACATCTTTTCCCTGAGTTCTGTTTATAATGGAACTTACGGCAGTAACTTTACCCCCATGATCTTCTATCTCTTCTATTACTTCTCTAGCTGACCCTCCAGTTGTAACCACATCTTCTATGACTAATATACTTTCTTCAGGCTCAATTTTAAATCCTCTTCTAAATTTCATTTTATCATCTTTTCTCTCTGCAAATATATTTGGCTTTGATAAAATCTTAGAAATTTCATACGCTGGCAAAATTCCTCCCATCGCAGGCCCTACAATTTTGTCAAAACTAAAGGCATTAAGCTTTTCAGCTAATTCTTTACAGAGTTTGTTTGCTATTTCTGGATATTGAAACACTTTGGCGCACTGCACATATCTATCACTATGTAATCCAGAGCTTAGTAAAAAATGCCCTTCTTCTAAAGCTTCGGTCTTGTAAAGTATATCTATCATTTCTTCCTCTGACAAAGCCATCCTCTACATTACTCCCTTCTATATATTAATGTTTGTAAATAGAATATTGCTCATTCGTTAAATGTTATTTAAATTCATCTAAAATTTTAGAAACAGCTTCTTTTGGCTTACTAGCTTTTGTTATTGGACGACCTATAACTAGAAAGTCTGCACCATCTTGAAAAGCTTCTTTAGGAGTCATTATTCTTTTTTGATCATTACTTTGACTCCAAATAGGGCGAATTCCTGGACATACTACAGTGAAATCCTCTCCACAATTTTCTTTTATCACTTTGACTTCTCTAGGTGATGCTACAACACCATCAAGACCTGCTTCCTTAGCAAGATTTGCTTTTTTTAGAACTAATTCATCAGTGTATCCTTTATAACCTCCTATATCCTCTAGATCCTTTTTCGTCATAGAAGTTAATACAGTAACTCCAATTAAGTAAGGCTTTTTCACGTTTAATTTTTCTGCTTCTTCTTTCGTTGCCAAAACAGCCTGTTGCATAGTCTCAATGGCAGTAACATGAATATTAAACATCCAAACACCTTTTTTTACAGCTTCTCTTGCTGCAGCATTAACAGTATTAGGGATATCATGAAATTTAAGATCTAAGAAAACATTCTTTTTTCTTTCATTTAATGTATCTACCATTTTGCCATCACTAGCTAAGTACTGTTCTAAACCAACTTTATAATTTATAACATCGTCATCTAAAGCATCTATTAAGCTTTTTGATTCCTTGACTGATGAAGTATCTAGGGCAACAATGATTCTATCTTTTAAATCCATTTTAATATCACCCAAAGGCTTTTCCTCCCTATTACGAAGCTGTTTTATATACTTCTAGCTTTGCCAATCAATTCATTAATAGAAGAATAATTCCGATCTTCAATGTGTTTGTCTAAATCATTAATGATATTAGGTACTATTTGGGGATCAACAAAATTTCCTACTCCGATTGACACCAAGCTTGCACCTGCAAGCATATACTCAAGAGCATCTTCATAATTCATGATCCCACCCATTCCAATAAGAGGTACATTTACCTTGCTTGCCACCTGCCACATAATCCTAACACCAATAGGCTTTATAGCAGGGCCTGATAGTCCAGCAAATACATTATTAAAAACAGGTTTTTCGGTATATACGTCTATCCCCATGCCCAAAACCGTATTAATAAGCGATATGGCATCACAACCTGCCTCCTCTACGGCAACAGCTATTTCTGCAGGATCTGTCACATTAGGACTAAGTTTGGCTATTATTGGTAAATTAGTTTCTTTTCGAACAGCTTTTAGCACCTGGTTTGCTGTATCAGGAGAAGAACCAAAAGCCATTCCACCTTGTTTTACATTAGGGCAGGATATATTTACTTCTAGAGCATCTATACCTTTTTCTTTTACGTCATCTAGTCTCGAGGCAATCTCTGAATATTCTTCTACGGAGTTTTCAGCGATATTGACTATAACATTTGTAGAGAAACTATTATTCATTTTTTCCAAATAATCATCTATAAACCCTTCTACACCAGGATTTTCTAGTCCAATAGAATTTAATACACCAGCAGGTGTTTCCCATAGCCTTGGTGGGGAATTACCTTGTCTTGGTTTTAGAGTTATCCCTTTGGTTACAAGCCCACCTAAAATAGAAGGATCAAAGTAATCTGCATATTCAAAACCAAAACCAAAAGTACCAGAACTAACCAAAACTGGATTCTTAAAATTTAGACCTGCTAAATCAACTGATAGTCTATTACTATCAATTATATTATCATTAAAGTTACTTTTGTTATAGTCTCTCATTTACAGTTCCACCTCGTCTACATAAAATACAGGTCCATCTTTACATACCTTAAGATAAGAACCTTCTCTAGAAGAATTAACTGCACAGCCAAGACAAGCCCCTACAGCACATCCCATTTTAGCTTCTAAAGAAAGCTGACATGGAATTTCTTCATTGACTGCAATACTTTTAACTTTCCTTAGCATCGGCATAGGACCACAGCTGTAGATTGTTTTATCTTTATTTTCACTTTTCGAAAGATTGTTAGCTATTTTTTCCTCAAATACATCTGTAACAAGCCCTTTGTGACCCAGGCTTCCATCCTCCGTAACATACTCTAGTTTTAGTTTGTTTAGACCAGAAAAATCATCACTAAAAATAAAATCATCACTACTTTTTGCACCTAGAACTGCTATCACTTCATTATTATATCTCAGAAGTTCTGTTGATAGGTAAAAAAGAGGAGCGATACCCATGCCTCCACCTATCACACATATTTTTTTATCCTGAACCACATCAAAACCTTTACCCAGTGGGCCCATTACAGACAAAACTTCACCTGGACCTATTTCAGCTAAACGTTTAGTACCTTCACCTACTATAACATAACAAATAGATATAAGTTTTTTATCTTGGTCAACATCATAAATGCTAAATGGCCTTCTAAGCAGTGGATCCATACCCGGGGTACACTTAATGTGGACAAATTGGCCGGGGTTTATCTGACCGGCCAAAACCTCCGAGTGAATAACTAACTTGTAAATTTTTTTATTTATTTTAGAATTAGACTTCACCGTCGCATCAAGTAGATTCACTAGCTTTTGTAAACCTCCTTATCTAATTCGCTATTATACTCCTGCAGAGGATGAACCCTTACCATGGATTTAAGAACTTCTGAAATCGTAGAAAGTGTGTCTAGTGAAGTTACACATGGAACCCCATACTCTACTCCGGCTCTTCTGATCTTAAACCCGTCTCTTTGAGGTTTCTTGCCCCTTGTGAATGTGTTTATTACCATGTCAACTTTGTTGTCTCTTATATAATCTACCACATGAGGTGATCCTTGAGAAACCTTGTTAACCACTTCTACTTTTATATCTTCTTTCGCTAACATTTTTGCAGTTCCTTCCGTTGCAAGTAAATTATACCCCATTTTATAAAAATCTTTTAATATAGGCAGTGCTTCTTCTTTGTCTTTATCAGATATGGTGACAAGGATAGTACCCTGCTTAGCAAACTCAAAACCTGCTGCCAAAAAGGCTTTGTACATAGATTTGGTATAATCCCTATCAAGTCCTAAAACTTCACCTGTTGATTTCATCTCAGGACCTAAAGAAGTTTCCACATCCAAAAGTTTTGCAAAAGAGAATACCGGCATTTTTACAGCTGATAAGTTGGTCGGTGTATAAAGCCCCCCGCAGTACCCCTGCTCTGAAATAGTTTTACCAAGCATACACTGGGTAGCTATATCAATAAGTGGAATATCGCTAACCTTACTGACAAAAGGAACTGTTCGGCTAGATCTTGGGTTTACCTCTAATACGTACACTTCATCTTCGTAAACAACATACTGTATATTTATTACACCTATTATATTCAATTCTCTTGCAAGTTTTGTTGTATAATCGACTAATTTGTCGAGAACTTTGTCAGAAAAAGTCCTTGCCGGGTAAACAGCAGTACTATCACCTGAGTGAATCCCCGCCATTTCAATATGTTCCATTACCCCGGGTATCAATACTTCATTACCATCGCTTACTGCATCAACTTCTACTTCTCTACCTCTTAGATATGAATCAACAAGAACAGGGTAATCAGGTGAAACTTTAACTGCCATTTCTAGATACTCTTTTAACTCCTCTAAACTGTCAACTATTTCCATTGCTCTTCCGCCTAGTACATAAGACGGACGGACAAGAACAGGGAAACCAAGACTTTTTGCTATGTTTTCTGCTTCTTTTTGGCTTCTAGCTGTTTCTCCTTTTGGATAAGGTATATCTAATTTGGTTAGTACTTCACCAAACTTCTCCCTATCTTCTGCTAAATCCATATTTTCTACGTTTGTGCCAAGGATTTCTACTCCTCTCTCCATCAAAGGGCGTGCCAGGTTGATTGATGTCTGTCCACCAAACTGTACTATTACTCCCTTAGGTTCTTCTTTTTCTATAACATTCATTACATCTTCAACATCCAAAGGCTCAAAGTAAAGCTTATCTGAAACATCATGATCCGTACTTACAGTTTCAGGATTATTGTTAATAACTATTGACTTAACTCCTGCTTTATTTAGACTCCAGGCCGAATGCACTGAGCAATAATCAAATTCAATACCCTGGCCAATTCTAATTGGTCCTGAACCTATAACTACAACTTTATCTTCCTTTGACTCTTCAGTATTATTGTTTTCTTCTTTTTCTTCACCTTCATCAAAATATGATGAATAGTAATAAGATGAAATTTCCGAGTAGCCTTTTCCTCCAGAGAATGCATCTACTTTCTTAAACTCTGGAGTTATATCATATTCTTTTCTTAAGTTTGTAATTTCGGTTAAAGTTTTATCTGTAAGCCTGGCAATTCTTTTATCACTAAATCCTTTATATTTTACCTCTTTCATTAACTCTTTTGAAATCTGTTCATCACTAACAGAATATTTTTCTAATTCTTTTTCTAACTCTATAAGCTCCTCTAGCTTCTCCAAGAAAAAGTCAGATACCCAGGTACTCTTTTTAATATCTTCAAGGTTATATCCTCGCCTAAAAGCTTCTGTTATACACCACAGGCGCCTGTCATCTGGTTTTTCCAAAACTTCTTCAATCTTTTCATCTGTCCATTCTGATAATTCGTCCATTTTTAGATCATCAATTGATTGTTCAAGGGATCTAATGGCTTTTAGAAGGGCAATTTCAAAATTATTACCTAATGACATAACTTCTCCGGTAGCTTTCATCTGGGTGCCAAGGGTTCTATTTGCAGATTCAAATTTGTCAAAGGGCCACCTTGGAATTTTTAAGACAGTGTATTTTACATCTGGTTCTACATCTGCAGTTATCTGGGGAAAGACTTCATTTTTGATTTCTTTTAAAGTATATCCTAGAGAAATCTTTGTTGCCACCCTCGCAATTGGATAACTTGTAGCTTTACTAGCAAGGGCACTAGACCTACTTAGTCTAGGGTTTACTTCAATAACATAGTACTCTTTTGTCTCAGAATTAAGAGCAAACTGAATATTACATCCACCTTCAATATTTAATTCTCTAATTATATTAAATGAAGCTTCTCTAAGCATTTTTTGTTCTTCATCAGTAAGCGTCTGGGAAGGTGCCGCTACAATACTATCTCCCGTATGAACTCCAACAGGGTCAAAATTTTCCATGTCACATACTATCATACAGTTATCAGAAGAGTCCCTGATAACTTCGTATTCGATTTCTTTCCAGCCATAAACACTCTTTTCTATTAGAAGCTGTTTAATCATACTGTAATATAATCCTCTAGAGGCCGTTTGCTCTAGTTCCTCTTCATTATAAGCAATTCCACCACCGGTACCACCAAGAGTATATGCAGGTCTAACAATAACGGGGAAACCTATCTTCCTGGCAAAATCTAACGCTTCTTCTTTAGTTGATACAATAGTACTTTCAGGGATTGGCTCATTTAGCTTAATCATTGTATCCCTAAAAAGATTTCTATCTTCTGCTTTACTAATAGCTTCCAAAGGTGTTCCAAGCAGTTTTACATTATATCTTTCTAAGACTCCGCTTTTAGAGAGTTCCTCTGCCATGTTTAGTCCAACTTGTCCACCTAGAGTGGACAAAAGTCCGTCTGGTCGTTCTGTCATAATAATTTCTTCTATATATTCTTTGTTCAAAGGTTCTAAGTATACTTTATGAGCCATTTCTTTGTCAGTCATAATCGTAGCAGGATTGGAGTTTACTAATACAACTTCAATTCCTTCTTCTTTTAATGTTCTACAAGCCTGGGTACCTGCATAATCAAACTCAGCTGCTTGTCCGATTATTATTGGTCCAGAACCTATAACAAGTACTTTCTTAATTCCATCAATCTTTGGCATTTTTATTCACCTCTTCATCAATATATTTTATTTCCCCTTCTACCATAGTCATTACCGGCCAACCTTTGAGTTCTTTGCCAATATATGGATTATTTTTGCCTATTGATGTTAAATCTTCTTTTATGACTTCTTTTGTTTCATCTAAATCAATTACGGTCAAATCTGCCACAGCACCAACTTCTATGCTAGGTATATTTAACCCAAGTGCCTTAGCAGGATTGACAGTATATTTTTCTATTATTTGTTCTAAAGAAAGGGATTTTTGATGGTATAGATAAGTAAATGTCACAGGCAGGGCTGTTTCTATACCGGAAATTCCAAAGGGGGCATAATCATACTCAACTTCTTTTTCGTGTCTTGCATGAGGAGCATGATCAGATGCTATTATATCAAAGATTCCATCTTTCAAACCTTCTATTATAGCTTCTACATCATCTTCTGATCTTAAAGGAGGTTTAACTTTTGTAGAAGTATCAAAGCTCACTACTGCTTCATGAGTTAAGCTAAAATGATGAGGGCAAACTTCTGCAGTTACAAGTAGACCTTTATCTTTAGCCTTACGTATTAACTCTACACCTTCTCTTGTACTTATATGACAGATATGAAGCCTAGCGCCAGTAAGAGCTGCAAGCTTAATATCTCTGTCTACAATAATATCTTCTGCTTCATTAGGCATACCTTTTAGACCAAGGATAGTACTATAATAACCTTCATTAATCTGTCCCTTAGAGACAAGGGCCTCATCTTCACAGTGAGTTAGTACAGGTAGATCATAGTTTTTGGCATATTCAAGGGAGCGACGCATTACAAGAGAGTTCATTACAGTATCGCCGTCATCTGATAAGCCAACAACCCCTGATTCTTTTAGTTCACCGTATTCTGCAATTTTTTCACCTTTTCTCTCCTTAGTAATGCAGCCTATAGGAAGGACATGACAGTTATCAGCTTCCTTTGCTTTTTCTATAATATATTTAACTGTTGCAGCTTTATCAGCTGGCGGATCAGTATTTGGCATAGCACACACAGATGTGAATCCGCCTTTCACTGCAGCTTTAGTTCCTGATTCTATAGTTTCTTTTGCTTCAAAACCCGGCTCTCGTAAATGAACATGCATATCAATAAATCCAGGTGCCAAAACTTTTCCTTCAAGGTTATAAACTTCATATTCAGTTGAATCTTTATTTACTTCTGTTCCTTCATTTATTTCTTTTATCCTTCCCTTTTCAATCACAACACTGCCAACAAAGTCAGCTGATGATGATGGATCGACTATCCTAACATTGTTAAGAATTTTGGGCTTCATCATATTCGCCTCCCATCAAATATAGTAAAGCCATTCTTATAGCCACCCCACCAGTAACCTGCTCATCGATTACTGAGTTTTCACTATCATAAACTTCAGGGGATATTTCAATACCTCTATTTATTGGACCTGGGTGCATAATCATCAAACTATCTTTAGCATGTTTTAGTTTTTCTTTGTTAAGCCCATAATATTTCGCATATTCTCTAGATGATGGGAAAAAACTTTCATCCTGTCTTTCAAACTGTACTCTTAAAGCCATCATAACATCTGCAAACTGAAGTGCATCTTCAAGGGAGCTTGTAACATTTACACCCATTTTTTTAATCTCAACGGGAAGCAAAGTATTCGGTGCACAAAGAGTTACTTTTGCCCCCATTTTTATTAGTCCCCAAATATTTGATCTTGCAACTCTACTATGGGCAATGTCACCTAGAATAACAACGTTTAAACCTTCAAAAGACTTAAACTTTTTTCGCATAGTGTACATATCCAAAAGCGCCTGGGTCGGATGTGCATGACATCCATCTCCTGCGTTTAGTACCCTAGCGTTTACACTCTTAGCAAGTAACCCGGGTGCTCCGCTTACAGGGTGACGAATGATAATCATATCAACACCCATTGCTTCTAAAGTCCTCGCTGTGTCAATAAGAGTTTCACCTTTTTTTATTGAACTAACATTAGCATTCATGTTGACCATATCAGCACCCAAATACTTACCCGCTAGTTCAAAAGAAGACCTTGTCCTAGTACTTGGTTCATAAAAAAGATTGATTATGGATTTTCCTTTTAAGGTAGGTAATTTTTTAACATCCCTATAGATTATTTCCTCCATCGATTCTGCCGTGTCTAATATTGTGTTAACTTCTGCTGCCGAAAGGTCTCTCATGTTGAGCAGGTCTTTCCTACTTATAGTCATAATAATAACCCCTTTCGTTTTTGGCTATAAAAAAAGACCCTTTACCATCCGGGAGTGGCATAAGGGCCTTTAATTACAAGGTAAAAAGACACAGATCACCTTATAATAATATACTTAAAGTTACTTTAGACATCCTTATGGCCTCACCGGACCATATTAAAGGACTTTCTAAATATTTAATTTTAATGTTCAAATTACTGTTAAGCTTATATTGTACATTTTCTTATATTTTATTCTGTCTATCCTCGCAAATTATATAGTATAATTTGTTGGTAGTCAATGAAAATTTGTTTTAAATTTTTAACATATTGTAAGCTAGGTTTTTAGAATAATCTAATGGTAAACCGAGGGATTTTCTTAGCGAACTTTCTGTTAAATACTCATAATACCCCCCAGTATCTGGTTTGCTGTTAGCTTCAAAAAACCATAGCTTTCCTTTAGGGCCAACACCTATATCAAGGCCCACTTCTCCCAGATTTCCAAAAGAAGCTTCTAAAGCTAATACTAATTTTAAACTAAGTTCACTTATACTTTCCCATGTCAAAAATTTAAATGGCAATTTCTCTCCGGGACTTACTATAATCTCATCGCCTCCTACTGCAACATTAGTAACTATTCCTTCTATAGGAGCAATCCTAAAAGACACAGCAGATATCTCCCATTTTGAACTAATATTTTTTTGAATCAGAACTCTTAAATCAAATTTTCTATTATTTATTTGTCCAAGCTTTACTTCTCTTTGTATAATTGCTCCTTCTCCCAATTCTTCTCTTAAAAAATTAAATAGCATATCATAGTATCTAAACTCCTTAGTGCTAACTTTGCTGCCACCAGTTCTGCAGATAAGTCTCTCTTCTTCTTTTTTAACCTGTATTACTCCCCAGCCAAAACTTCCATAGTTACTTTTCACAAAGACACTTCCATGCTTTTCAACAGCTTTCTTAAGGCTTTCAGGTGTTAAATAGTAAGTCTTAGGCATATTATCTCGTATATCCTTAAAAAAATTTAACGCTTCAAAGGTGTTTAGTTTTCCAAAATACCTTTTTGAATTTATAACCTGCATCTCATGATTCATCCTAAGTCGTCTATTAACTTCTTTAGCAACTGGCCTTTTCTCAGGATTTAGCGGATAGGTAGCTTGATCATATAATACCTGCGGTTCGTTAAATGCCCCATCTTCCCATCTTTTATTACTATGATTATAAAAACAGCTTTCTATTATATTTTCTTCTAAATTTACATTTTCAGGTTTGAAACAGTAAAATACTATTCCTTTTTCTCTTGCAAACTCTGCTGTTTTGTTTAAGTCTATGTCTTCATTGTTTTTAATAGCATCCATGGTCCCTTCTGATACAGTCATTGCAACTGTTGGTCCAAATATTAATTCATTGTAAGATAATGCTACAAGATTTAGTATAGAGTTATGAGGTAAGTTCAGGCCATTAAAGACTGAAGCGTTAATATACAAATTATTAAAGGTATCATCAACTTTTTGCCTTTTTATCTTTATTATTTCTTTAGAAACACCGGCTACTAAATTTATCTCATCTCCTATAGAATAGCCAAAATAATCCAATTGTTCTGTGTTCAAAAATAAATGCGGCTCATAAGATCCGTGGCTTATCTCTTTGAATAAAAATTTATCTTGTTTTTCTGGATGTATAAAACTCTTATCATCAGTTACATCAAAACCAGTTAAAGATAATCCGCTAATTATAGGTGATTTATTAATTCTTTTGGTAAGAGCTCTATCTTTCATTCTATGAAAGCTCACTTTTAAAGGCTTGCCATTCACCTCTATAAGCCATACATTACCTTCAGTATCTATCCCCAGATCAACACCTATATTTCCTAAATAACCAAAACCCTTCTCCAAGTTGCTGCCAATACATTTTGATACTTTTTCGATTAAATTTATTAGTTCTTCTTCTCTACCGGGGAAGGCAAACTTTAATACACTTTCTATGGCCATTACCTTGCCGCCACTTCTGGGGCTTGTAATTATGCTATTCACAGGTGCTATTCTGCAATTTATTCCGTTTACTTCCCATTTGTAAGGACTTACTTTTTGAAGCATCACCCTTATATCAAATTTATTTCCCCATATAGAAGCAAGTTGGATATCCCTTTGTATCAAATAGTCTTCCAAATGTAGCTCTTTTTCTAATTTTCTTATTAAACTGTCAAACCTTTTATAGTGAATTGTTTTATTCCTATCTACATCACCTGATTCTCTGTATTTTAGGTTATAGCCGTTATTTTTCCTAATAACCTGTACAATGCCCCGGGCTTTATAAAGACTGTCCGGCTTTAAATATATTGAACCATATTTGTTTAATAACTCCTCGAATTTTTCATCAGTATAATCTGCAAACTCTGGAAGATGGTTTTTTGTATCTTCATAATTATACAAATGCTTTAGGGTCTCTTTTTTCTTAATTTTTACTGCCTGATTGTAAACAATCATCTTATTTGCCTGCTGCTGGACCAATTTTCTAAGTCTATACGAATCTTTTCGGCCATCTTTTCCAAAGCATCTATCATATATGACCCTGGGAAGGGGGTATTCGTTTTTCACCCATTTTTTATTAGAATCAAAGTGATATCCTGTTACTTTTTTGTTGCTAAAATCTATATCATTTAACGTAAAGAAATAACAAAGACCATTTACTTCCTTACTCCATTTTTGAAAACGCCAGTAGATACTATCCCAATTATCATTACATAATTTGTCAATTTTGTTTTTGCTAATAAAAATCCCCAAAATAGGTCCAAGTTCTATTTTTTTTAGTTGTTTATCAATCACTGCATTTAAACAGAGAGTTTCTGATTTAAGATTTTCATCTAACATTAAATAACTGACAACTTCTTCAGTTAACCATAATACACTGTATTCATCACCTGTAGATGTGTTTTTAAAATTAATTTGGTCTTGCATTTTTTTACAACCAGCTTGAAATAAATATTCTCCTTTTTTTTGTCTAATTGTTATACTATCGTTGTTACCAGGAATATCTTTTAATTCCAAATAATTTTCTTTTTCTGAAGTCAGTTTTATTTGAACTTTAATAGTTTTCAATACCACCACCTCAAGATTATATAATGCAATTGAAGCAATATAAGTGAAAATTATTTAGCAATTATAAGAGGTGATGTTCATATTAATTATAAAAGAAACGTAAGGAAGGAAAGGGGGAGTAAAGCATTGGGGCACAAGTTAAAAAGAATTGACTTAAAAGTTAAAGAAAACGAGCAAATAAATCTAAATGCACAATTAAAAAAAGAAAACAGATCATTAATACACGGGGTAGTACTAGACGAAAAGAAGGAACCAATTGAGGATGCCACAGTTTTGATGTTTAGAAGAGGAGAAAGTGAGGATTGCTGTCTACATCCTATAGCTAGTACCTTTACAGACGATTGCGGTCAATTTGTTTTTGGGCCAATAGAACCAGAGTTAGACGTAGTCATAAAAATTTGGGCTAATGGTGCCTGTATGGTCGATTTGTACCGCTAAAAATGGGGTGGGAATAAAATCCACCCCAAAAAAATTTATCTTTGTACAAAAATTTGAGTTACTTTTACACCGCCTCCATTTGTCTCTACTACACCAACTCCTACATGAGTATACCTCTCTCCTAAAATACCAGATCTATGTCCAGAACTTGACATAAGCATTTGATGTGCACTTCTAACGTCACCAGCTCTTGCCAGATTCTCTTTTGATACAGTAAACGAAATCCCTTCACTTCTTAACATATCACCTGCACTACCATATGTAGGGGACTGGTGTGCAAAATAATTATTCTCCACCATATCTTGAGACTTCATTCTGGCAACTCTGCTTATTTCACTACTATACTCAAGTTCTTGTATCCCTCTATCTCTTCTTTCTTTGTTAATCATGTCAAAAATATATTCTTCGTCACTATTTCCTATATCAGAATCTCTATTCTCTTCACCATCCTTTTCATTATCTGATGAAGGTTCTTCTGGAGATGGCTGTGATGCGTCAGATCCATTTCTTCTATTCAACTGCCACCAATCAGCAATATTTTGAATCTTAGAGCCTGTACTATTTCTGGACTCGCTTTCTTCAATATTCTCTTCATTCTCTTCTTCTTCTGTTTTTTCTTCTTTTTCATTCTCCTCTTCCACAGCTTGTCCAGATCGCCTATTTGTCTGCCACCAGTCTGCTGCCGAATAAGCACTTGCTGTGCTGCTAAAGATAAACATCGTTACTAGAGCTAGTACTAAAGTTTTTTTCAAGTTCAATTCCTCCTTTGTATATTATGTTAACAATACCATCTTTCTATTAGAAGATAACTTAATTTTATAGTTAAAGCAAATGCTGTATTATAGGTCTTAAGTTTACTAAAAAAGATAATATTGTCAATTCCATACTTATGTTACAACTTACCCAAAATATCATAGTAATGGTAATTTAATCTTTTTATTAGACATTAATGGAAGTATTTATTATTTAAAAAATCTCTCTAACAAACCTTTCTTTTTTTCCTTTTCTTCTATTTCATTCTTTAGTTTTTTTACTTTTTCTTCTAATTCTTTTTTTGAATTCTCTAACCAGGTAGTATGACTTAATAATTCATTTTTTTCTTTCTTTAATTTTTGAATTTCATTTTCTTTTTCATTGATCTGATTTTCTAATTCTAAGTTAGGAGCTATCTTATATTGACTTTTCTGCTCTTCTTTTTCTTTTAACTCCTTTATTTGATTTTTTAATTCTTTATTTTCTCTTCTTAGTTGTTTTTCACGATTATCAACTCTGCTTCTTGTAAAATAACTCAGTTTTTTTTCTAACTCACTAATTTTACTTTTCAGTTCTTCATTTTCTCGTTTTAATTTATAAATTTCATCTTCATCTAGAATGTTTTCATTATCACTAGATTCATTTATAATCAAGTCTTTATTTGTTCTAGAATCTTTTTTAGCATTTGAACCAACATAATCAAGTTCATATTTATCTTTCATTTTTTCTTCCATTTTCTCTTTCATTCTTTCCTTTTTAGTTGTTTCGTAGTTTTTATTTTCCTGATTTTCAACTGATAATTCTGTTAAAAGGGGTCTATATACCTCCAATCTATTTACAATTCCATAAGCCCTGTTTCCCCACCCGACTTTAGGACATGAGCTAGAATTTGAAAATCTTATACCTGCAACCATCGAAGGCAAAGTTAACTCTTCAAAATCCACATTACTTTGATCTTTACTTATATATCCTTCCATTTGATTATTCCACCAAATAAACCACAATCTTCCATTGTCTTCTCCGGCCGTTAGATACTGTATATAATTTTTCCGTGAATTTATTGCTTTTGGTATTGACCATTTTTGTACATGGTCATCATCCCTGGCTTTGTAAGTAAAATATACAGAACTATATCCTTCTTGAGTTTTTTCAACCCAACAGACAAAAATCTTCCCTTTTTCACTAAGTACTAGTATAGGATCACTTAAAGAGCTGTTAAAATTACTCTTTTCCAAAACAATGGGCAATCCTACTCCTTCTTTAGAAGACAGGTTTCTATAAAATAAAAAGCTATAATTTCCATGGGTAGTGACATAAATTAAGTGTCCTACACCATTATCGTCTATTTGAAAGGAAGAGTCATTAATGATAAAATGACTTCCTTTTTCTATAATATCCAGCTCTTTAATTTCTTCTTCTTTTATTTGCCATAACAATAGTTCCTCTTCTTCATCTAGTTCTCTTTTGGCAATTAAGTAAATAGTATGTTCATTTAGTGCTTTTGCACAACATAGATGTATATTTTGCGGTTCTTTTAGTACTTCTCTACTTATTAAATTATTTTCGTTTAATTCATCACTTACATCATTAATTACAAATAATTTAAGGCTATCACTTTCTTTTGCAACTATACCAACTTTTTCTCCCCAAAAAACAGCTATATATTCTACAGTATTTTCAGACATAGTTATATCAATGCCTTCTTTATCCAAAAATACCAACCTCTGCTCCATCAACCTTACAAGAAAGGTTTGATCGTTGTTTTTAAGAAAAGTTGGAAACGACTTCTCATTATAATTTTCAAACATAGGTTTTCTCCTCCTTAACTTCTTATCTTAAATTAAATTCATTAAATTTTTATTATCATATAAAAATAATATTCTTTAATATTAAAAATAATGCACCGCACACTCCATATATAATTAACATATTATACATTAAAGTTTTGGTACAAAGCTTTTAATAATTAAAGGAGGTTATAAGTAATGACTGAAGAATTCCAAAGAAGAAGAGGTTCTGGTGGCTGTCACGACGATAATAACAACAATAATAACGACAATAACAATGCTGTAGACCCTATACCCCCACCAACAGTTATTGAGCGGGTCAAAATTGATAAAGTTTACGAAGAATGTAAGGTGGTAGATGTCAATGAAGTAGAGATTCCTATATATGAACCAAATGCAACCACATCAAATGTTATTGATCCAGAAGATATTGAAGATGTAAAGTGTGTTAGTGTAAAGGTAAAAGAAGATACAAAGAAATGTAAAATCCCCAATAACAGACAAGTCCAACTAACTTTTGAAATGAAGATTAAATACAAGGTAGATGGAAAGATTAAAGAACATGTAGAACCTGTTGAGAAAACCGTTAGGTTATCAAGGGCAGGAGAAGAAGGTTTAGAACCCCAATGTGAAATCTTTTTAGAGTGTTTAGATGCTTTTGTTACCACTGATGAGGAAGATAATCCAATTATCATCCTTTGTATTGGCAAATTAATTTTATTTAAATTATTCGCCCATGTGCAGCTGCTGATTCCTGCTTACGGCTTTGCTCCACAACCACCAGAATGCCCAGAAGTTCTTGAAGAATGTCCAGAATACGAACCAGAGTGGCCACCATATCCAGAACAGTTTTAATTGTCTAAGTGATTTATAGGGCTGTCCCAAAATAAATACTTTTTGGGTTCAGCCCTATTTTATTAAAGAAAAAAATGCGTGTTAGCTAAACACGCATTTTTGTTTATAAAATAATTGCAATAAGACCTCCACTGCCCTCATTAATAATCTTTTCTAAAGTATCTTGAAGTTTTTCTCTTGCATTTTGAGGCATATTGTCTAGCTTCTTCTCGATTCCATCTTCTACAACACTATGAAGGCTCTTGCCAAATATATCACTTTCCCAAATCTTCTCAGGGTTCTCTTCAAATTCTTCCATGATATAATTAACTAAATCTTCACTTTGTTTTTCTGTACCAACAGTAGGTGAAAATTCACTATTTACGTTGACTCTAACCATGTGTATACTCGGTGCACTCGCCTTTAATCTTACGCCAAACCTATTACCATGCCTTACTATCTCTGGCTCTTCAAGGGACATCTCCTCTAGTTGAGGCGGTACAACTCCATATCCATATTCTCTAACATCTTCTAAAGCTTCAGCCACTTTATCGTACTCTTTCTTGGCTTCAGCATAACTTCTGATGGTTTTTAGAATATCTGCTTTGTTTTTAATTTCTGTTTCACATATTTCACTTAAAACTTTTTCAAATAAGTTTTCTACAACTTTAATATCAATCTCAGCATGCCCTGTTCCCAGATCTACTTTTTCTAAAATTACCTCTTCTGAATTTTCTAGCTCATCTAAATTATAAACTACTTTGTTTATGTCACGAACTCTGTCAACATCTTCAATACTATCCCTGATTGCAGTTTCAAATCCTTCTCTAAGCCAGTGGTCATTATCAAGTTCTTCTACCCAATTAGGAAGATTAATACTAACCTCTTTAATCGGAAATTCATATAAAATCTCCTGGAACACGTGGTTTATCTCATCTTCATTCATATCAAGGATATCTAGGGGAATCACAGGAACATCGTACTTTTCTTTTAACTCTTCTGTAATATTTTTTGCCTCTTCACTATAAGGGTTGGTGCTGTTTAGAACTACTACATAAGGTTTGCCAATTTCTTTAAGTTCTGAAACCACCTTCTCTTCAGCCTGCACATAACTTTCCCTGGAGATTCCAGTTATTGATCCATCTGTAGTCACAACAACTCCTATAGTCGAATGTTCATCAATAACTTTCTTTGTACCCACTTCAGCAGCTTCTTCAAAAGGAACATCTTCCTCAAACCATGGTGTAGACACCATTCTTGGTCCTTCTTCTTCTTCATAACCTATTGCACCATCAACCAGATAACCAACACAATCTACCATTCTTACTTTCATAGAAATGTTATCATTCAAAACTACTTCTACTGCATCGTCAGGAATAAATTTTGGTTCTGTTGTCATAACTGTTTTGCCACCACTACTTTGAGGCAGCTCATCTCTTGTACGCTCTAGATCATTTACATCTTTGATGTTAGGCAGTACTACCATTTCCATAAACTTTTTAATAAAAGTTGATTTTCCCGTTCTTACGGGGCCAACCACTCCCAGATAAATATCGCCATCTGTACGCTTGACCATATCTTCGTAAAGATTAGACTTATCCATTTCTCACCCTCCTCCCTAGCTTTTAACACTACATATATATTTAGTTCAGTGGACAATTATTCCAAGAGAATTAAAAAAAAGCACTTTTAAAAGTGCTTTTTTTGTTCACTCCTCCCACATATCTTCCTGGACAACTTCTTCCATTTCATTTTTTCTAACTCTTTGCATCAAATCTTTAACAGCAATATCCGTCTCTTTATTATTAAATAATACATCGTATAACTCTTGGGTAATAGGCATTTCCACATCTTTTTCGATTGACATTTTGTATGCTGCTTCTGTCGTTTTAATCCCTTCAGCAACCATTTTCATTTCAGCTAATATCTCCTCTAAACTTTTCCCTTCTCCAAGCATTTTTCCAACTCTATAATTCCTAGAATGTGTACTTGTACTTGTCACTACAAGATCTCCCACACCCGAAAGTCCCGCAAAAGTTAATACACTTGCATTATATGACATCCCAAGCCTTGCAATCTCATTAATCCCTCTTGTCAAAAGCGCAGCCTTGGTATTATCACCATAACCAAGACCATCAGCTATCCCTGCACCAAGAGCTACTATATTTTTTAGTGCACCTCCATATTCAACACCAGTCAAATCTGGGTTAGTATAAACTCTAAAATATGGAGTCATAAAAGCTTTTTGCAGTCTTTCAGCATATTTTTTTACTTTACCCGCTATCACAGTTGCAGAGGGTTTTTTCTTGCCAACTTCTTCAGCGTGATTGGGCCCAGACAAAGCATAGACTCTTCGCTTTTCTCCATCAAATAGGGCATCAGATAAAACTTGCGTCATAGTTCGATATGTCTTAACATCAAATCCTTTAGTAGCACTAACAACTAAAATATCTTCTTTAAGATGTTTTTTTAATTCTTTAGCAATAGTTGTCATAACGTGTGATGGAACAACTATTAGCCAAATATCAGTGTTTTTCGTAGCCTCTGTGAGATCACTTGTTATATTTAAATTTGAAGGAAGTTTAACACCTGGTAAATACCCTTCATTTTCTCTCTTTTCCTTTAATTCTTCTGCTAGCGAAGACCTTCTTGTCCAAAGCCACACCTCATGGCCTTTTTCTGACAACAACGCGGATAAGGCACTTCCCCAGCTGCCCGCTCCAATGACAGAGATCCGCTCATTTTTCAAACTATCACCTGCCTTTTCCTATTTTATTTTCTGTACCTTTCAATAATCTCTTGATATTCGGAATATGCCTTACTATACCTAAAACACTCATAATAATTCCAAATATTATATAAACCGTATGAAGTCCAAGAAAGTACATTACAAAAGGCAGTATCACAGCCCCAGTAATTGAGCCTAGTGAAATATAACGGCTAATACCAATCACTATAAGCCCAATGACCAATACTACAAGTATCACCTGCCAGGATATACCAACCAATATACCAAGACTTGTAGCTATTCCGCGACCACCTTTGAACCCAAAAAACACCGGCCAGTTATGTCCAATTATAACGAGGATCCCACTTAATAATACATATTGTGGAGAAAAATCTAGCATCTGGGCAACATAGATTACCAAAAAACCTTTTGCACCGTCAAATAGTAAAGTAACCACTGCTTCTTTCTTTCCCATGGTCCTTAAAACATTAGTTGCTCCAGCATTGCCGCTTCCTTGATTTATTATATCAATATTTTTTGTCTTGGCCATAATATATCCTCCAGGGACAGAACCCAAAAGATAGGCTATTAAAAAGAATATCACATGAAATATATTAATCTCCACTATCATCTCCCCCCTCACCTTAAATTAAAATTCCCATTTTATTAGCCTCTTCGCTCTCTTTCTTTTTCTTTTATATGTATTGGAGTTCCTTCAAAATCAAAATTTTCTCTAATCCTTCCCATTAAGTATTTTCTGTAAGAATTTTTAAACAGTTCTTTATCATTAATAAATAATAAAAAAGTAGGAGGCTTAACTTTTGTTTGAGTAGCATAATAAATTCTTAACCTTCTTCCTTTGAAAGATGGTGGCGGATACATTAAAACACTCTGATGAATAATATTATTTATATCAGGAGTTGATACTCTTTTACTATGATTTTCAGCTGTAACTTTGATTACATCTAATAATTTTTGTAGGTTTTTCCCTGTAACAGCAGACACAAACAAAATTGGTGCAAAATCTACAAATGATAATTCAAATTTAAGTTGTTCTAAAAATCTATCGCCTGTCTTTGTATCTTTGTCAATTAAATCCCACTTATTAACTAAAATAATAAGTCCTCTTCCCCTATCAGTTATCAAGTGAGCTATTTTTTTATCCTGTTCTGTGACCCCCTGGGTAGCATCAATTACCAAAAGGGAAACATCACTTCTTTCTAAAGCTTTAATACTTCTAAGAACACTAAATTTTTCTATGCCCTGTTTGACTCTACTTTTTTTTCTGAGCCCTGCGGTATCAATAAAAATAAATTCTTCTTCCTCAATTTTTATCCTGGTGTCTATAGCATCTCTGGTGGTGCCCGGTTCATCGCTTACTATAATTCTATTTTCATTTAAAATTTTATTTACTAGAGAAGATTTGCCTACATTTGGCTTCCCTAACAAAGAAATAGTTACCACGTCTTCATATTCTTCTTCTCGTTCTTCAAGCAGTGGAAATTTATTTATTATCTCATCAAGCAAATCCCCAACATTAGTACCGTGGATAGCAGAGACTGGAATCATGTCCGAAAATCCTAAAGAATAAAATTCAAAATAATTTGCTTTATTAATATTTTCGCTTTTATTTGCAGCCATAATCACAGGTTTATTCGTCCCTCGCAGCATATTAGCTATTTCTTTATCATGTTCTGTAAGTCCAGTCATACTATCTAATGCCAAAATAATTATATCTGCTTCTTCTATTGCAAGCTCTGCCTGCGCTCTAACCTGGCTTATAATACTGTTATCGGTTTTTTCAATTATCCCACCTGTATCAATTAGCACAAATTCTTTCCCCGACCACTCTACCTCACCATAAATTCTATCCCTAGTAACACCAGGGGTGTCTTCAACAACTGCTATTGAACTTCCAACCAATCTATTAAATAGGGCTGATTTCCCAACATTTGGACGTCCAATCAAGGCTACTATTGGTTTCAGAAAAATCACTCCTTGTCCATCTTAATATATCAAATCACTCAAGTTTTTAACAAATTCTTCTCCATGTACCGGAACTTTTATAACATTAGTTCTTAAAGAACTTTCTATATCTTCTATGGTTACATCATCAAGAAAAACATTTCCCTCATCCTTTAACATAACTTCTGGTACAAACAAATACTTACCAATATTTTTACCCTGAAGCTGGTTGATTATATCTCTTCCGGCTATAAGACCGCTAACTGTAACATTCTCCCCAAAATAATTATTAACAATACCATAAACATTAATATTCACATCTAAGTAATTATCTGTAATATAATTTACCATTTTGCTTAAATAAGGTTTTGAAGATACCCCTGTAACTAAACTTCCAATCGTAGGCGTACCCAAATATGACTTTTTAGTATTATCTATATCAATTTTATCCAATGCACCATAAACCTCATTTTCGAACTTTCTAATAAGACCAACTCCATTTTCAAGTTGTGAAAAATATTCGTATTCCTCAACAGATGGAAGTTCTTCGCCAGCTAATATATAAAATTCATCAGCCAAAAAAGCAAACCTTGTATTAATATTTATCTTACTTTTTTCTTGAAAGCTGTGAACCTGATCGATTAGTTCTTTAGCCTTATCTTTATCAACTGGATTAATACGATAGAGTTTCTCCCTATGGGCTGTTAATCCTACAGGAACAATTGCAACATTTTTAAATTCTGGCCATAATTTATACAGGTCATTTAAAGTTTTAGAAAGCTCATTACCATCATTAATACCAGGGCATAAAACTATCTGCCCATACATTTCAATACCTGATTCTTTTAATAAGTTCAACTGCTCATATATTAGACCAGCATTTTTATTGTTCATCATTTCTTTTCTTAATTCACTATTTGTACTGTGAACAGAGATATATAAAGGCGAAATCTTATATTCAATTATCCTATTTGTCTCTTCTTTATCTAAATTAGTTAAAGTAATATAATTACCTGATAATAAACTTAACCTATAGTCATCATCTTTAAAATATAAAGATTCTCTTAAGCCCGGCGGCATTTGATCAACAAAACAAAAGATACACTTGTTTTTGCACTTTTTTAGTTCTGACATGATAGGGAGTTCGAATTCAACTCCCAAATATTCATAAAAGTCTTTTTCTATTTCAATTAACCAATTTTCATTATTTTCCTTCTTTTTGACTAGAAGTTCTAAGTAATCATCATTTACATGATAATAATAATCAAGTATATCACTTAAGTAGTTATCATTTATTTTAATGATTTTGTCCCCTGGCACAAGACCTATTTCATCTGCAATACCTGTGGGATAGACTTTCTTTACTGTGTGTTCTTTCATAATTTCACTTCCTCACTTATTTTTAAACACTATAACATGTGAATACACTTATGCAGTTAGAATCAATTGTAATTAATATCACTTTTTTGATTATCCTACAAAGGTTTGTAATCGTCAAGATTTTGTCTTAGTTAGATTTTCTTTTACTTGATCTACAAAATTAACAATTTTATAAAAATTTGACCTACTCCCATATATAACCAGAGGACGTCCTAAGCTTATTAACCCCAAATGTCTGCTCAAAAAACCACCTATTCTAATACTAAATGTTACTAGGCCTAATGTATTAATAAAATAAATTTCCTCGGTTTGTAAGTTATAAATTTTCAAGATATCTTTCAAAGCTTTTTTTACTATAGAAGCACATTTTTTCATACCACAGGAATATATTTCATTTCCTAATTCGTCCATGCCAACAAAATGAATTTTACCATAATCCTTTGGAGAAACATCATCAAAATATTTTAATTCATTTATTTCTTTATTATCTGGTAATTTTTCTTTATTAAGTTTGCCAACATGTATAGAAGCAGCCAGAATTGAAGTGTGAGTTCCTCCGTAACAGTGATATATTATTTTCATTTGATATATCCTTTCTAGCTTGTACACCGGCTAATTATAGATACTAATGCTTAACTATAACATAGATTCCATTCCCTATATAATGAACTACCCCTTGTAATATTTTCCCTAGTCTTTCAGCTATTTCTTCAGCATTTAGCTCATTTTCTGCTCTAAAAATCGGGATAGCTCCTGTGATGCTTTCTTTTTTATAAGTTACTGCTGCCTTTAACTCAGGAGATTCAAGTTTTTTCAATGCTTTTCCCCTTTTCATTCCATCTTTTACTTTGATTGAATATTTTTCTCTGCTGCCCTTTTACCCGGTCTAGAGCTTAAAGGTTTCCTAATCGAACTTTCTAGAACAGGAACATACTTAATTGCTTCGATAAGATTTTCCATATCTCTTTCAATAGGGACTATTACCATTCCTAGCTGGCCTGTTTTTAAATCTCTTCTTATAAGTGGTGTAAACTGCGGAGTATCCACATCTTTGTATATTCCTAGCATTCCTGCAGCATCATGAGAAATTGCTAACCTCTGACCTCTGTTTGTTAAAGTCGCCCTTGAGTTGTCATTTTTAGGTTCAATAATCACACCTAAACCTTTTTCTCTGATAATCTCTCTATGTTGTGGATGACCAATATTCATTAAAAAAACATCATCAACATAAAGATCCGAATTAAGAAAGTTAATTTCTCCGCCTTTTATTTCTGCAATATCACCAACTTTACGACCTCTCATAAAGATTTTATTAGCAGGAATTATAAAAAACAGACCAAGTACTGATAATAATAAGTTATTAGTAAAATACACCACTCCACTAGTAAATAACGCAACTAAAATCGCAAGATAATTTCTTGCCTCAAATATTCTTGCAATAGCTTCTATGTACTCAAGACCCCTGGGTACCATCTCTGACTCTTCAATATTTTGGAGGGTTTCTCTCTCCATACTTCTAATCTCTCTAAATTGTTGAGCCGCCAAAGCCAAAAAAGTAGCTGCTGTATATTCTTCACTAGCAAGGGCAGGTATTGCTACACCTCCAAGAAAAGAAGCAATAAAACCAAGGGAGAGATGTGTTATGATACCATGGGGATAGGAGGGGTATATTCTATAATCAGACCTTAACATTATACCCCTGATAATAGTACCAACTACAATTCCTGCAACCATGGAGGCAAAATTTATATTCATTAGAACCTACCCCATTCTTTTATTCATTTTTATCTTTATCTTCTTTATTTTCATCTTCACCTTGATTTTTATCGCGATTTGAATTTTGGGGACCTAAGAAATTTGAAAACTCTTTTGTAAAAAAATGTTTTAATCTTTCTTTTACCTGGTCTAAATTTTTATAGTTTATTGCCAAGAAAATTCCAACCGCTATAATCAATAGCCCAATTATCCATACTACCGACCGAGCTACTCTTCCAGCAACACCGCCTTCGCCATCTACTATTTGATCTGCTGGTCCTGCACCTGCCCCTTCTTCTCCACCGTATAAAGTTTCATTCAGCACACCAGCAAATAATGAGGCAGAAGCCTGTGCACTTTCCCTGGTGTTTTCATGTCCTCCAAGTTCTATTAAAATATTTCGTGGATGTAAGTCTTGATTGTAGCTTCCATCAGCATATAATATACCCTTAATAAAACCATCATACATCTCATCTCCTGTTGCTTTAATACTTTCTGCAAAAGCTTTGTTCTCTTCAAAGTTAGGCTGCTGCTGTCCTACCACCAATAGTGTGTGAACTACTTCATCAAAACCTAAATCTACTTTATACTCTTCTCGTGGAGCCGCATCCCTGTGGATATCAATTAAAGCATCAGGATTCTGCTGCATTAATTCTTCTACAGTCCTTCTTGATCTTGAATAAGCTCCTGCATCATGAGGGACATGGGTCTCGTCACTCCATATTGCATTAATATTTCTTCCCTCTAGGCTGTCTCTTAGAGTCATCCCAACCTGGATTATACCTCCACCTTCATCTATGCTTTCTTCACCATCACTTGGCACATAGCTTTCTGCACCATGGGAATGATAAAGCCCAATTGTTCTTTCATCATTTTGAAGTGCTTTTCTTGCTTCAAGGCTTTCATCAGCCGTCACTTTTGCTTCCGTGGCGTCTAAATCAACTTCCTCTACAAACTCTGCCCTTGCTACATCGTCTTCAATATCTACAACTTTATATAGTTCATTATCCTGATTCAAATATTTGTTTCCTGTATTTAATATTCTTCCGGTTTTCATAAGTATATCATCGTCTTCATCTACCATCTTGTAATATCCATCTGTTCTTTCATAGAGACCTTCTTCATTAATTTCATCATTTTCTTCTGCCCAAACACCTTTTGGCAAAAACATTGAAGCTATTATAAAGAAAACCAAACAAATATAGCCAGTTTTTAAAAACAAATTTTTACTCGTCATGGTGATCACTCTCCCTGGCTTTAGATTCACTTTCTTCTTTATCTTCTTTTATTTTGTCCAATTTTGCTTTTTCGTTTACAGATACATATAACTCTTTACCAAACTCGGTTTGGGTCAAATTTTTCTTTAATGAAACTGGCCTGTCTTTTTTTGGGCCTCCTTCTATTCTTTCGCGAATTTCCCCTACGGTTTCTGCTAGTAAGACAGCAACCACTCCGGACAAAATCACTGCATCAAATATTCCTGCTCCTCCTATAATTGTTGTACCTCTAACTCCCTGGGCCAATACTTCCAATCTAGTGTAAAGATCACTCAAAACTATTCCCATTATCCCTGCAACAAATGCAGAGCGCCTAGACCTACCAGCAAGATACGCTACTATCCCTGCAATCAAACCAAGTAATAAAGTTGGATCAATTATACCTCCATAAGTTGGTTCCAAAGGAACTAATCTCATAACACCAACTACCAAAATAGCAGTTACAATTGACGCAATAATCGCTCTCCATCTTTCCATCCAAGTCCCTGCCTTACTTATTAAATAAATAGCTAAAGCAATGGGAATAATTGCACCACCAATATTTATTGCAAAATTATCACCAAGGGGTATATCAGGCAAATAACTCCCTATTAAAATTGCAGCAATAAATATCAGTGCAGTTGTATCAGTTAATCCCATTCTGTCCAAAACTCTTTGAAACACTCCAAAAAATACTAAAGCAGAAACAACTAATAAAATCACTAAACCTACTGGCATTATTATCACCTCTTTAAGTTATGTGGCATTTTTATAATGTTTCATGCCAGTAGAATTTATACTTAAAAACAAAAATAAAATTGAATAGTTCATTGTTGATATTTATTGTGATATGAGAGGCACCAACAATGAACTATAACAGAGCAAAAATTTTAGAAATATAAAAAACGCGCCTTAAAGCGCGTCATTTCTCACTGTATAACATTTGGTATTAATTCCTCTTTCTCTGGCAAAATTATTTAACTCACCTTCTATAACTGCTGAAACTTTAGTCAATTCATCTGTTTCTTTAACTCCTGCCAAAAGATAATAATATTTCAACTGTAAAAGCCAGGAACTTAACTCTTTTATTAAAGCTTCTCTTCCATTTTTCATCAATATTCTTAAAGGGTAACCCGCAATAGCAATAGCTTTGGCACCTAAAACCATCGCCTTAAAAGCATCTAATGATGAAGCTATCCCTCCAGAAGCAATAGTATCTTTTGGATTCACAGCTAAAACTTCTAATAATGATTTGGGGGTTGGAATTCCCCATCCTTCTAAATCATAAAAATAATCTTCTTTTCTTCTACTATTCTCTATTTCTATAAAATTAGTCCCACCGTAGCCTCCAATATCTATAGCAGAAACACCAAGATCAATCAACTTTTTAGCTTCTCTACCCGCTATTCCCTGACCAACTTCTTTAACAATAACAGGTACTGATAGTGAATCAACAATGTCACTTATATTTTTTAAATAGCCTTTAAATTTTTTATCTCCTTCCGCCATCACCAGTTCTTGAGCAAAGTTTAGATGGATTTGTATCGCATCTGCATCAATCATCTTAACAGCCTCTTTGGCATCATCGGGGCTAGCATATGCACCCAGGTTTGCAAAAATTATACCCTCAGGGTTAACTTCTCTAACAACTTCAAAGGTATAACTTACGCTCGAATCTTCTAAAGCAGCTTTTTGACTACCTACAGCCATAGAAAAGCCTAATTCCCGAGCTACCAAAGCAAGGTTTTGATTTATCCAGTAACTACTTTTGTTACCACCAGTGATCGCATTGAAAATAAATGGTGTTTCTAGTTGTATATTAGCTACTCTAGTCTTATAACATATCTCGTCAAGATCTATCTCTGAGATAGAGTTCCCTAAAATCTGAACATCTTTAAAAACATTTTTGTTATCCCTTTGTTCCAGTGCCAGCTGTAAGTGCTCTGTCTTCCTTTCTTTTCTACTCATATAAAACCTCACCAACAAGTCATTATTTTCCCATACTATTTATCATCATCTTCTTTAAATTCTTTCAAAACATTTCCAAAAACTTCTCCTAATTTTACACTTCCATCGTCTTCTTCGATCTTGTCTTCATCTGCTTTGTTATTCTTTTGTTCTTTAGGTTCATTTTTTTCTAGTGGATTTACCTCTTTTAAACTTAAGCTAACTCTTTTTTGTTCTAAATTAATATCCAAAATCTTTACTTTAATCTTATCGCCTTCTTTAACTACATCTTCTGTTTTTGCAACGTGTTCATGGGCTAGTTGAGATATATGACAAAGTCCTTCTACTCCAGACATCACTTCAATAAAAGCACCAAAATCAACTGTTCTTGTAACTTTACCTTCTACAATATCGCCTGGGTTAAATTCTTCTGAAACTTTTTCCCAGGGATCTGGCATAGCTTTTTTCAGGCTAAGTGCAATTTTTTCTTTTTCCTTATCCACATTTAAAACTTTAACTTTTACTTTGTCTCCAACCTGTAATACATCTGTAGGATGTTCAACCCTGTCAAAGGAGATCTCAGAAATATGACAAAGACCATCAATGCCACCTACATCTATAAAAGCTCCAAAGTCTGTTACTCTTTTTACTTCTCCTTCAATAATAGAATCTTCTTCAATTTTGTCCAAAACTTCGCGCTTTTTTTGTTCATACTCTTCATCTAGCACATCTTTATGACTTAAAAGCACCTTATTTCTCGATCTGTCCAGTTCAATCACCTTTAATCTCAAAGTCTTCCCAACATACTGGCTCAAGTCAGGCACATAAAACCTTTCAACTAAAGAGGCCGGTATAAAACCCCTCAAACCATTTAAATAAACAATCAAACCTCCCTTTACTTCTTCAACAACTTCCGATTCAATAATTTCTCCATTTTCATAAATCTTTTCAAGCCATTCCCATACTTTTTCTTTTTCTACTAGTTTTTTAGATATGATAACAGTTTCCTCTTCCTCTTCACCCTCATCTCTTGAAGTTTCAATTTTTAATATTTTGGCTTCTATTTTTTCGCCTTCATTAAAGATATCATTTAAACTTTCATCAGGTTTAGTATAAACTTCAGAATGGGGTAGGATAGCTTCTTTTTTGTGACCAATATCTACAAATGCTTTAGTATCTAGTATTTTGACAATCTCACCATCTACAAGCTGGTCTTTTTCAAAGCTATTATTTTCAAGCTTGTCTTTAGCTTGTTCATTTTGATACTCACTCATTTTGTCAATAACCTCCTTTATTATCCAATCCGGTGTTGATGCTCCTGCAGTAAGTCCAATTTTATTGCTATTTATAAACCACTTTGGATTTATGTCATTAGCTTTCTCAATATGGTAAGTTTGGACACCTTCTTTTAAAGATAATTCTTTTAATTTTCGTGTGTTAGAACTGTTATACCCACCAATTACAATCATTATATCAACTTCTCTAGCTAGTATTCTTGCAGATTCTTGCCTTACAGAGGTTGCATCACAAATTGTTTCATTGACTTGAATAGCAGGGTTTTTATCTTTTAAGGCACTTACAATTTGGTTAAAATCAAATTTTCTAAATGTTGTTTGACACACTATAGCGGATTTGTTTCTCACCTTAATCCATTTAGCTATTTCCTTATGATTAATAATTATTCCCTTTTTGTATGTCCATTTATGTATAGCACTTACCTCCGGATGATTTGGGTCGCCAATAATAAATACTTGGTAGCCTTTATTATATAATTCATTCGCTTTCTTTTGTACTTTTTTTACAAAAGGACATGTAGCATCAATGATTTCGATATTCTTTTCTTTTGCCTCTCTAAAAACTTCCGGGCCTACTCCATGGCTTCTTATCACTAAACTGCTCCCTGGTTCTAGATCATCTATCTCTTCTATTGTTTTAACACCTTTTGATTTTAGGTCATCTACCACCTGTTTATTATGTACAAGAGGACCATAAGTGAAAACTGTATTATCGTTTTCTACCTGATTATATGTTTTGTCTAGTGCACTTTTTACCCCCTGACAAAACCCGGCCTTCTCAGCAATTATCACCTCCACTACAGTACCACCTCTAATCTATAAATCTTCATAAATTGAAGCCATTATCTCCTCTGTAAATCCCAAAATTGGGTCATTAAATTTATTTTCATATTCTTTTTTATCATATACCATAGGCTTGTGCGCTATAACCCTGACTTTACTAAAAGGCTTGTATTCACCTTGAATAGTTATTGGATATACCATAGCTTTACTTTTTGCAGCTATAAATCCCACTCCTTTTAGCGGTTTTATGTCTTTTCTTCTTTCTTTATTTCTTGTACCTTCGGGAAAAAGACCAAAAACTCCTCCTTCTTTTAGTCTTCTAAGTGCATCTTTAATAGCTTTTCTATCTCCCTGACCTCTTCTAACCGGTAAAGCACCTAATTTTCTAATTATTATATTTAAGAGCGGAATCTTAAAAAGTTCTTCTTTTGCCATAAAAGAAACCCTTGGATTAACAATACAACCTAATACAATAGGATCAAAAACACTAGTATGATTCGAACATAATATTGCAGGTCCTTTTGTTGGCAGATACTCTTTGCCTTCTATTTCAATTCTAAAAAAAAATTTTATTAATACCCTCAATATAAACTGCACAACACGGTAGAATAAACCCATTTTAACCACCCTGTACTTTTTCTTTATATCTTTGGTTTACAATATCAACAATCTTATTTACAACTTCGTTCAACGAAAGATCTGTAGTGTCAACTTCTACTGCGTCTTTTGCTTTCTTTAGTGCACCAACCTCTCTATTTTTATCTTTATTATCTCTATCTTCTATTTCTTTTTTTAAATCACCAAATTCTATTTCATATCCCTTTTCCTTTAGCTCATTAAGACGCCTTTTTGCCCTTTCTTCTATAGATGCAGTCAAAAAAATCTTCATATCCGCATCTGGAAAAACATAAGTGCCTATATCTCTGCCTTCCAAAATACATTCTTTGCCTTTAGCTAGTTCTCTTTGCTTATCTACCATATAATATCTCACACTTATATCATTTGCCACATAAGAAACGGCCTGGGATATCTCAGGCCGGCGAACTTCTTCGGTTATATCCTTACCATCCAAAAAAAGTTCACTATTGCCTTTAGAGTCTGTTTTTATATCAATATCAAAATCATTTATTAATTCTTTAAGGCTGTCACTATCTTCAAGGTTTATATTCTTTTGCAAAGCAAACCAAGCAAGCGCTCTATACATAGCACCTGTATCTAAATAATTAAATTTCAATCTAAAAGCAGACATTTTGGCAACAGTACTTTTACCAGCACCCGCTGGCCCATCTATAGCTACTATAAACCCGGTTTGCATTTTATTTGCCACCTCCAAAAAACAACTATGTCAAACGCCTATGTCATATGTCATTTGACTCATCCCGATTTCGACATTTACACAAATTTATCCTGCAACTTAACTAACATTTTAACTTCGATACTGGTGCAAAAAGTCTATTCAAGGTCAGGCCTTAGCTTTTTAGCTTCTTTTAGATATATATGTTTAACCTCTTTATCCTCGTTATTATCATGAAAATGAATTAACACCCTAATGCATGAATTCATAGCACCGACAATTTCAAGTTCTCTTGCACACAACAAAGGAACACTTGTCCATCCCATGAGCCTTGCAGCTTTAGCCGGAAAATCTGCATCCAAATCACTTGTCGAGGTAAAAAAAGCACTTATTAACTGACTTTCATCTTTTATATTATTCTGTTTACAAATTTCTGTCAAAAGCTCTTTCGTACTTTCAGAAATAGCTTCTATAGTGTTTTCATCAACAGTAGTTGCACCTCTAACAGCATAAACACGTCCTTGCATTTGATTAGGCACCTCCCAGAGACAACAGCTCTTCTCCCTAAAAAATTACTATTATGATTCCATTTGTTTTCTCAGTTTATCTATTTGTTTATGAAGTTCTTCATTTATTTTTATAAAAAACCTCTCTAAACCAATCTTGCTGAAATTGGCAGATTCTGGATCATAAACTTCTATTTTTCTTAATTCAGGCTTTAAAATAAACGGTAAGATAGATTCACACGAGTCAGCTGATACAACAATTTCAACAGGAGCATAGGCAGCTTCTTCGTTATAAACTTCTTCGAAAATAGTATAAGGTTCTTTTTGTTCAATATTTTCTATTTCAACGCCCTGCATAGGAATGTTTTCCCATACCATCAGCTGCTTTTCCCTTGCTTCCTCTGCAACTTCAATGGAATCTTTCCCACCAAAAAAGAATTTAGCAGGCTTTGCTAATCCTAAAAAATCCAGGCGAAGCTTACACCTCAAAACTTTTTCACCTTCTCTTCTTTCTTCCATCATTTTTAGTCACCATCCAAAGTTGTATAATTATTGCAGTCAAACGACATTATTTCCAAAATTATTCACCTAAATTCGTTATCACCACTATTTTAAGTTTATCAATTTTTTTAATTTATTCAACTCATTTTTTGTTAACTGTCTAAATTTCCCCTCAGGTAATCCTTTTAGATACAAATTCCCAAGCCTTGTCCTAACTAAATCAACTACTGGATATCCTACTTCTTTAAACATTCGTCTTACCTGTCTCTTTCGTCCTTCACCAAGAACCATTTCTATTAGAGTTTCGTCATTTTTTACCGTTAACAATTCGACTTTTAAAGGTTTTGCAAATCCATCTTCTAGCATAATGCCATCTGATAGTGTATTAACAACACTTTGTGGTATTTTTCCTTTAACCATTACCTTATATGTCTTATTTACTTTATATCTAGGATGGGTTAATCTATGTGCTAATTTCCCATCATTAGTTAACATCAAAAGGCCACGTGAATTAAGATCAAGTCTACCCACCGGATAAATTCTTTTGTCTGTATCTACAAGTTCTAAAACAGTAGGCCTGTTTTTTTCATCCTTAACAGTTGTAACATATCCTTTTGGTTTGTTAAGAATATAATAAACATTTTCAAATTCTATTTTAATTTCATCTCCGTCAACATAAACTCTATCAGTATCCGGATTAATCTTTGTGCCAAGTTCAGTTATAATTTCATTGTTTACTTTTACTCTTTTAGATGTAATAAGTTCTTCTGCCTTTCTTCTTGACGCAACACCTGCGTGAGCTATGAACTTTTGTAACCGCAAAGCACATTTCATCCCTTCATCTTAAAGTTTCTTTTTTTAGTTGGGTAATAACCTTCTCTAAGAATGGCCCTATATTTCCCATTGAATAAGTTTTAACTGTTCCCGCTACAACATTATTCAAAAAAGCATTATACATTTCATCGTCTAATTCTATGTTATTTTCATCAAGCCTTTTTTCTATACGAAGTACCGTTCTAATTGCTTCAATAGCTCCGATCTTATTTATTTTGGAAACATCTTTTTCATCACCCTTAATAGCATAGCCAAGGTTAGAAAAGAGATTTACGCTTTTTTCTACTAACTTTTCATTATGGCCATCCAAAACAATCCCAGGTTTTTCACCTTTTTCTATCTCATAAGCATTCCCAATAATTTTGGCAGCCACAATACTTTCCTTAGACAACTCTGACTTAAGTTCTGTCAAATAAACTTCAGTAGCAGTATTAATCACCCACTGATCTTTCTTTAATACTTTTTTTAGTGTCCTAGCCACATCTAAGGTTACCTCTGAAGGAAGTGTAAGAATAACAACATCAGTATTACTAATTTCTTTTATATCATTTGTCGGCTCAATTTTGCCGTAATAATCATATTCTCTACAAAAATTTTCAGCTTTTTCTTTGTCTTGGTGATAAGCTAAAATTTCTTTTTGAGCGAGCAGAAGATATTTTGCAATCTGCGATCCTAATCTGCCAATACCTATCAGTCCAATTTTCATAGATATTCCTCCTTTTATCATTACAATAATTTTACCACGAATCTTTATAATCACGTCAACATCAAAATAACACTAGTTATTGTAGCAATAGTTAGCCCTATTAATACAGGGAAAAAATTTTCTTTTGCAAGCTGGGCAGGGTCAACATTTAAAAGTCCAGCAGTTGTTAAAAGGCCAAAAGACCATGATATAATCGTACCACCCCCGCACCAAACAGACCCCATTTGCCCTATTGCTATTAATGGCTCAACAGGAAGTCCAGTGCCTTCAGCAAGGGCTTTTGCTAAGTTTGCCGTCAATGAAAGACCAGAAAAACCCGAACCATCTAGTCCCGATACAATCCCAACAAACATGTTCGCAAAAGCTAAAAATATAGGATGTGAAGGAATTATATCCATGTAATACTTTGCTATGTCTAAAAGAATCGGAGAAGCTGTTTCACCTAAAATCATCTCGCCTTTACCAGACCCCAAAAAGAAAAATCCCGCAATAGGGATCACCGGACTAAAAATTTTTATAGCAAAAACAAAACCTTTTTTCAAATACTCTGCTGCAAACTTAACAGTATCTTTTTCTCTATTAAAACAAGAAGCCAGAAAAACTAAAGAAATTGCGAGGCCACCAAGAAGAGAGGAGGCTTCCTCACCTTTTAAATCATATTTAGCTAATAGAAAGATTGTGAATAAAAATGAAATCATTACTAAAGCTGCCATAATTTTACCGCTTAAATAATTGTTATCTGTTTTTGATGGACCATCACTAATTTCTTTTAATGTTTTAAAGTCTTTAACTTCTAATCTATCATTCAATCTAAAATAAGAAGTTGTAATGGCAATTATTCCTGTTACAAGAGATAGTACTAATACTTCCTGATTTATCGCTCCCCGCTCAAGGCCCGCTGCTTTTTCACTCAGCCCTGATGTTGCCTGCAGGATAAAATCTCCACTTAAAGCCATACCATGACCTAAGAGGTTAATGCTTACAGCAGCTGCCAGGGGAGATAATCCTGATTTAATTGCAGCAGGAGCTAATACAGATGCAACAAGAGCAGTGGCAGGAGTTGGCCAAAATACAAGAGACAAAAAGTACATCATTAACCCAAGAACCCAAAATGATATTTTAGGGTTAATGAAAAATATTTTAAATGGCGCCACCATATAATTGTCAGCATTCACAGATTTTAACGCTTCCAACAATGCTACCATTACACTTATAAGTATAACAATATCAAATAGTTCTTTTCCTGTAACAACCATTGAAAAGAAAACTGTCTGCAAACCACCAATAACTGAAAACTCATGAAATATTAATCCAATAAAAAAAGTTCCACTAATTGTAACAAAAATTATCTGCTTCTTAAGTAATAAAAATATAAACACTGCTATTACAGTAAGTAAATAAGCATAGTGTACCAAACCGAGGCTCACCTGTGGATTAATGAAATGGCGCCCCCCTCCCAGTTTATATTATTAATCTCTCACCTCTACAATCATCTCAACTTCTACTGCAGAGTTTAATGGAAGTTCATTCACTCCTACAGCAGACCTTACATGTTTACCCTTGTCATAAAATATTTCTCCTAGCAGCTCACTTGCTCCATTCAACACTTTGGGCTGCTCATTAAAATTATCTGAACTGCTAACATATCCAGTTACTTTTACAATCTTTTTAATCCGTTTTAAGTCACCTACTTCATCCTTGATAACACTTAAACAGTTTAACACACACAATTTTGCTGCTTCATAACCCTGTTCTAAGGTTAAATCTTGACCAACTTTTCCTTCATATTTCAACTTATTTCCTTCAAGGGCTATCTGTCCCGCTGTAAAAACTAAATTTCCACTTCTAATGACAGGAATATAACTTGCTACTGGTTTTGGTGGCTCAGGTAATGTGTAATTTAATTCTTTTAATCTTTTTTCAATAGTTCCCATAATCATGTTCCCTCCTAGAAATTCAACTATTGATTCTGGTACAAAAAGTTTATTCACATAAGTATAATATTTTTAATTGATACATCTAAGATTTGTCAGCAGTTGAAATAAGGCTACCTAATCGAGAACTCCTCCTGAGTTCAATTAGCTAATGACCTCCTGTCATTAGACCTTATTTCTCCTGCTTTCTCATCAAGATGTATTGCAATTAAAAACAAAATTTTGTTCATATGACTTTTTGTACCAGAATCAACTATTATGGTTTATTTATAATACCATAATTTAGTTTTTGTTTGCATTATTTTTATATATATTTTGTTAACCAAAAACCAGTGTACAAATTATCAACGCTGAAACAAAGCCGGTTAAGTCACCGATCAATCCGATGGCAAGGGCATGTCGAGATTTCTTTATCCCTACGGAGCCAAAATACACTGTCAAAACGTAAAATGTAGTATCAGTACTTCCCTGCATTGTAGAAGCTAATCTGCCAACAAAAGAATCCGGTCCATGGGTTTGAAAGATCTCAGTCATCATAGCAAAAGTACTAGAGCCTGAAATTGGCCGCATCAAAGCCATTGGTATAATATCAGAGGGAATATAAAATGCTGTCAGGATAGGTTCAATGAATGACAAAATAAATTCCATGGCACCACTTGCTCTAAAAATACCTAGCGCACACATCATTGCTACTAGAAAAGGAATTAGTTTTATAGAAGTATCAAATCCATCCTTTGCACCCTCAACAAAGGTATCAAACACATCTACATTTTTGATTTGACCATAAATTAGAGTCACAACTATTAAAAAGGGTATTGCCCATTTAGAAATTAGTGTAACCAAATCAGTCATTTAAAGGCTCCCCTCAAAATATTTTCTTTAATTTTATTTATTTGCTAAACTTTCTAGCAACTTTATCAGCAGAAATGGCCGCAATTGCAGAACAAAGTGTAGCGATAAGAGTAGTCCCAACAATTTCTGTTGGTTCTTGACTACCTGCCGCAGCTCTTATTCCTAAAACTGTCGTCGGAATCAAAGTAATACTTGATGTATTAATCGCCAAAAACGTACACATAGAATCTGTTGCTCTATCTTTTTTATCATTTAACTCCTGTAAGTTTTGCATTGCTTTAATTCCAAAAGGAGTTGCCGCATTGCCCATTCCAAGAAGATTTGCACTCATATTCATAAGTATAGCATTCATAGCTGGATGGTCTTTTGGTACATCAGGAAAAAGAAATTTAGCTATTGGGGTTAATATCTTATTTATAACCCTGATTAGGCCTGACTTCTCAATTATTTTCATTATTCCTAACCAAAAGCTCATAATACTAATAAGCCCTATCGAAAGGTTGACCGCTTCATCTGCAGAATTAAATAAAGCGTTTGTTACATCATCAATATTTCCATTAAAAAGGGAAAATAAAATACCACCAACTATAAAGAATAGCCAGATATAGTTAACCAAAAGATTTCCCCCTCTCCCCCGTCACTCATACCATAAGTAAATTTTGATTCAACTACAAAAAGTCATATGAACAAAGTTTTGTTTTTGAAAGTTTTGTTTTTGATTGCAATACATCTTGATTAAAAAGCAGGAAAAATACGGCCTAATGACGCCGATGTCATTAGCTTATTGAATCAGGAGGAGTTCATAAATTAGGAAGCCGTATTTCGACTACTGGCGAATCTTAGATGTATCAATTAAAAACGCTATACTTATGTGAATAGACTTTTTCAATTGAATCAATATCTAATTAAATAATTATCTTCCGAAGAAACTTAAAATCCTGTTCCAAAAACCTTTGACTTCTATATCATTTTCAGCAACTAGTTTAACTTCTGATACTTTTTGTCCATCGATAGTTACCTCTAAATTTCCAATATAATCTTCAGTATAAATTGGAGCTTCAATATTTTCCTTTGGCTTCAGTATATAGCTAATTTTACTTTTTTCTCTTTCACGTAAAGGTAGTGTAACTTTGTCTTTTGTAATCAATCTTACTTTCTCTTTTTCATTGCCATCTACTTGAAGTTCTTCTATGTGCTGTCCTTCTTCAAATAATGTAACTTGATTATATTCAGAAAAACCCCAATCCAGAATCTTACTGGCATCTTCATACATTTTAGGTGCATTTAGCAATGTTCCTACTAGTCTAGTACCGTCTTTTGATGCAGAAAAAACAAGACACCTTCCAGCTTTTTCTGTCCAACCTGTCTTAACCCCATCTGTACCTGGGTATTTGCCAAAAAGCTTATTTGTATTTCTCAAAAATCTAAAACGAACTTCTTCATCAGGACCAGGAATAATCTTTCTTTTTGTTGCTACTACCCTAGAAAAGACAGGATCTGTTAAGGCTTCTTCTGTAATCTTTAGTAGGTCTTTAGCAGTAGTAAAATGATTTTTGGCCGGAAGGCCATGAGGGTTTTGAAATTTTGTTGAGGTTGCACCTAGCTCCCTTGCTTTTTCATTCATTAACCTATTAAAATTCTGTATGTCACCTGCAATATGTTCAGCTATAGCATGAGCCGCATCATTTCCAGATTCTAAAATAAGACCGTACAACATTTCCTCCATTAATAATTCTTCATCTTCTTGTAAGTAAATCGAAGAGCCTACCACTTCTGAAGCCTCTTTACTAGCGGTCACTTTAGAATCTAACTCTTCATTTTCTAAAGCTAATAGGCCGGTCATGACTTTAGTTGTACTCGCCATAGGAAGTTCTTTGTCAGGATTTTTGACATAGATTATTCGACCTGAGTCTAATTCTAAAAGTGCTGCTCCATCTGCAGAAATTTCAGGGGTGGCTTTTAAAGATTGTGGGTAAACAAAGCTAATAAATATTATTAAAATTAGTATAGTAAAGTAACTTGTTAACCTTTTAATTTTTATCCACCTCTAATTTCAAATCTTATATTATCCGTACACAATATATGATTATTGCCCGACCAAAAAAAATATGCCTCAAGGCTTTAGTTAACCTTGAGGCTGATTAAATGGAGAGCTTCCCTGCTGGTTTTGCTGATTTTGTTGGTTTTGCTGGTTCTTAGCATTTTGCATCATGGTTTTTAGTTGTTCAACAAGCTGTGGAGCATAGTCTACAATTTTATCTAGTATTTGGTGATCATCAACCGTCATTAGTCTAACTTGCTCATTGTTAACAACCAAAAAGGCAACTGGCTGAACTGAAACTCCTGCTCCACTTCCACCGCCAAATGGTAAAGACTGCTGATTATTTTGACTTGAGGATGTTGATGAGTTAAATTCACTACCTCCTGCACAGAAACCAAAATTCACTCTAGATATAGGAATAATAACACTTCCATCAGGTGTTTCTACAGGATTACCCACAATGGTATTTACCTCAACCATTTGTTTAATGCTTTCCATTGCTGTTTTCATTAAGCCCTGGATGGGATGATTATCCATTTTTTAATCCTCCTTCTTATCAAGTTAAATATTTGTCTAATAGTAATTAATGTTAAATGAACCAACCTAAATTGAATTTTGCAGCTTAGCTCTATTTCAAATTTATACTGATTATAAAATGGTTTGATAGTAATATTTTCTTTATAATCATTACTGGCTGATATATTATTTGTTATTGGTTTCATTATTCCCATTATGCTATAAATAAAACCCATTGCTATTGCAGTTGACGAAGCATTTTTTAAGCCAATAAAGAATTTTAAATATAGTTTGTGCAAAATAATAGAATTTATAAACTGCATCATAGATTGTTTAAGCATTTCAAACGAAATATTTGATTTTTTCTTTTTTGATTTATTTTTAGATTTTATTTTTTGTCTGATATTACTAAATTTTTGTCTTAGGCTTATAATTTTATGTAATATCTTTTGAATTCTTTTTGTATCTAGGGTTATTTTTATTATTCCAAACAAAGTAGTTATAATTATTTTGAAATTCCAGCTAGTATCTTGACAAGCATAGAAATCTACCTCAACATAGATTGGCATTAACTGTATAGTCAAATAAATTGTCAGCACAGCCATAACATAATATATAATCAAAAATACCACCTCATCATTTATTATTTTCGTCACGAGGAAATTATATCCACATAAAACAAAAAAACCCGGTAAATTTTTTACCAGGTTAGTAATTCATAATCTTAAGATGTATCAATTGTAAACATTTCACTTATGTGAATAGACTTTTTGTGGCGGAATCACATTATTTTATCCTTTTGATATTTCCTCAATCTCTTCTGGTTTGGGTAAATCTTTTGTAGAGTTTAGGCCAAAGTGTTCTAAAAATTTTTTTGTCACCCCAAACAAAATTGGTTTTCCAGCAACATCTTTTCTCCCAACTGTGTTAATCAAATCTTTTTTTAATAATGAGTTGATTACTCCATCAACTTTTACACCTCTTATTTCTTCAATTTCAATTTTTGTTACTGGTTCTTTGTATGCAATTATTGCAAGGGTTTCTAGTGCAGCTTTACTTAATTTATTTTTCTTGCTATCTTTCTCATATAGCCTGTCCATATAAGGAGCTAACGTAGACTTAGTAACTAGCTGGTAACCACCGGCAACCTCAATAATTTGAAGTCCTCTATTATCGTCATTACTAAAATCATCATTTAAGTCTTTTATTACTTCTCTAATTACAGCAATATCTTTTTGTAATATCTTTGAAATCTCATTTAAAGTAACAGGCTCTGCCTTCGTAAACAAAATCCCCTCAATTATAGCTTTCAGTTTTGAGGCTTGCAAATTACATCCTCCTAATTTAACCTATATTTATAACACCCTCATAGTTAAGCTTTATCCAAATTGGTGCAAATACACCTTCTTGGATAACATCTAATCTGGCTTCTTTAATCAAATCCAAAAGAGCTAAAAAGCTTACTACAAGCTCCTCACACGTAGTGCTATTTTGATTCATCAAATCCTGAAAAATCATTTCCTTATTTTGAGAAGACTCTAAGCTCTCTAGTATAAAACTTTTCTTTTCTTTTACAGTTACATTTATTCTATTATTTTTTATTTTTTCAAGCTCGTCCTTAACGTTATCCTGCCTGGTTTTTCTTTCTACTACATTATTAAAAGCTTCAAGTAAATTTATAACGTTTAAGTTCTCAAAATAATCCTCTGAAGAATCTGTTTGATTTATTTGCTTATTTAGATATTCATCAACGCTTGACACTTTCTTATAGAGTTTACTTTGTTCATTTTCTTTTATCTCCAAATTCTTTGCTATATTCTTATAAAAACGATACTCTACTAGTCTTTTTATTAGCTCTTCACGAGGATCTTCTTCTTCATCTTCTTCATTATCTTTAGGAGGAGAAGGCAGCAGCATCTTAGACTTAATTTCCATTAAATTTGCAGCCATTACTAAAAATTCACTGGCAATCTCTAGATCCATCTGTTTCCACTCTTCAATGTATTCAAAATATTCTTCGGTAATCTCTGATATGGGAATATCATAAATATTAATCTCTCTTTTCTTAACTAAATGGCATAGAAGATCTAAGGGACCTTCAAAAGCATACAAATTAACTTTATAGCTCAAGTCAAAGCACCCTCACAATTAAAATTTAACATATTCTTTAATCTCATCTATGGTTTGTCTTGCAACTTCACCGGCCTTTTTAGCTCCATCATTTAATACCTCATCTACAATTGACGGATTTTCTTCTAATTTTCTTCTCTTTTCTGCTATAGGTTCTAAGAAGTCTCTCATTACCTCTGCAAGACTCATCTTACACTGAACACAACCGATGCTGCCTTCCCTGCACTTGGAGGCAAAATTTTCGAACTCATTTTCATTAAAGATAGTATGAAATGTATATACTGTACATACTTCAGGATCTCCAAGGTCATCTTTTCTTACCCTCTGGGGATCTGTAACCATCATTTTTACTTTTTCTTTAATTTCATCTTCATAAGCTCCTAAAGGTATGGTATTGCCATAACTTTTACTCATTTTGCGGCCATCTACCCCCGGCAAAAGCGTCACCTTATTTAGAAGGGTTTGTGGTTCTGGGAAAATCTCTCCGTATAGATGATTAAACCTTCTTGCTATTTCCCTTGTCAGTTCGATATGTGGTGCCTGATCTTCGCCCACGGGTACTTTGTTAGCTTTATATAACAAAATATCAGCAGCTTGAAGTACAGGATAGCCTAAAAACCCATAAGTAGATATTTCTCTTTCGTTCATCTCCTTGAGCTGTTCTTTGTATGTGGGATTTCTTTCTAACCACCCAAGAGGAGTTATCATTGAAAGCATTAAGTGAAGTTCGGCATGCTCTTTTACATCAGACTGACGAAAAATTACGTTATTTTCGGGGTCAAGCCCAGCACTTAACCAGTCTATTACCATCTCTCTAACATTATCTCTTAAATTTGAAGTATCTTCATAACCAGTTGTCAGCGCATGCCAGTCCACTACGGAAAAGAAACATTTGTGGTCTTTTTGTAATTTAATCCAATTATCAAGAGCTCCAACCAAGTTTCCTAACTGTAGTTTACCAGTTGGTCTCATTCCGCTAAAAATTATACCTTTTTGTTCCATTATTTTTTAAACCTCCTATAGTTCTTAGATATTATTTTGTCATAAAAAATTAAATAAATTAAATGGTAAATACATAAGTTCCATTATTCTATTAGCAAGGGGAACTAAAACATTTCCTATAACACCAGTAAATAAAAGCAGGATTAATATTATAAATCCATACTGATTAAAAAAATCAATAATATTTTCGTGTTCTCTTGGCAAAAGTCCTCTAAGAATTTTGGACCCGTCAAGGGGTGGAATAGGTAACAGATTAAAAATCGCAAGATAAACATTAAGAATTATTATCCAACTCAATACAAAAAGTCCTACACTTTCTTGAATTACAGGTGGGTTTAATGGACTTTGCGGATTTATAATCATCATAAAAGTTGTTGGCGTTATGTTCATAAAAAATCTAATAAAAAAATCCGTAAAGCCAATAAATACAAAAGCCATTACCAGATTACTAAGGGGTCCGGCTAAAGCAACATATAGAAGCCCCTGCTTCATTGGCATATCCCTTCTAAAATTAACAGGATTTACTGGAACAGGCTTTGCCCAACCAAAACCAACAAACCATAACATTATAAGTCCAATAGGATCAAGATGACTTACTGGATTAAGGGTAAGTCTTCCGTGCATTTTTGCAGTACCATCTCCTAGATAATAAGCTACCCTACCGTGAGAATACTCATGCACTGTAAGTGCAATTAATAAAGCAGGTATCCTAAATAAAAGGTCATCACCCATTTTTTGCTTCTCCTTTCTTAGAAAAGAAATCCATTACAAATTCTATCTCTTCATCGACTGAATTTACAAGTCCATCAAGCCGTGCTTTTCTGACTTGTTCTAATACTTCTTTGTATATTGGTCCAGGTTCAATGCCTAAGGATTTTAAGTCTTCTCCTGTTATTTCTATACCTATTCCCTGTAATTCATCCATATAATGATAGATGTTTTCCCGTATTTGAAAAGAATCATTTTCGGCTAAAATATACAAAACGGTCTCAAGGGGAAGCCCTTCCATAATTTCTGCTAATTCACTATTCTTAATATCTTTTTGTTTAAGTTTATTTGAAATTTCAGGTGTTTTTTTAAGAGTCTCAAATATTACCTCCCTAACTTTTTTTGCAATTTTAATTCTCTCAAAATAGGAATCTATTAAAGAAAAAGACTGACCAAAAAACAACACAGAAAAAACAACAGCTTCTTTGCTAATAGAATAACTAAAGTTTTTGCGTTTGCTGTTATACCATTTAATTACATCTTCTACATTATATAGCATTTTTACTTTTTTATCATCTAATCTAACACCAGGAAAAATATTATTTAATATACCCAGGTTATCTATTCTACGAATTGCCTCAGGATAGTTAGGTTCATGAAAAACAAGCCTCAATTCTTCATGCAGCTTTTCTCCTGGCAGTTTTTCTATCACCCCTGTTTCTACAGCATTTTTGATAAAAAGAAGTGTCTGCTCTTCAATTATAAATCCTAATCTGGTCTCAAACCTTATTGCTCTAAATATTCTTGTTGGATCTTCCACAAAGCTCAGGTTATAAAGAACCCGTATATGTCTTTTCTTTAAATCTTCCCTACCATTAAAGAAGTCTAACAATTTGCCAAAAGATGAAATGTTAAGTTCTACAGCCATTGTATTAATAGTAAAATCCCTACGATATAAATCTTGTTTTATTGTACTCTTTTCAACTTCAGGAGCAGCAGCCGGAAAGGCATAAAACTCAATCCTTGCAGTTGCAAAATCTATCCTCAGACCCTGAGGAAGAGTTAGGGTGGCTGTCTGAAATTGAGGAAAAGTTTTGAGTTCACCATTCAAATAATTAGCGAGTATTTTGGAAAGGGAAATAGCATCCTTTTCTACTACTAAGTCTAGGTCTATATTGTTTTTGCCAAGTAAAAGATCTCTAACAAATCCTCCAACTCCATAAACTTTATAGCCTTCCTTCTCAGCTTTTTGACCAATTAAATAAAGTAACCCAACAACTCTTTCAGGTAATCTCTCATTAATTAATTCTTTAATATCTTCTTTTTCTTCATCTACTTCTTTTAAATACAGATTCTCTTTTTCTTCTGCCTTTTCACTCAAGCCATGCTGAATCCTTAGTAGATCAGACCTTGTAACAATACCAACTAACCTACCTGCTGAATTGAGAACAGGTAGTCTACCCACATTTTTATTAACTAGCAAATGCTGTATTTCTCTCAAAGGAGTTTCGGGTGTTATAGTAACAACTTTTTGTGACATGTAACCTTTTACAGGTGCATGTCCAAGCCCATGGTGCTGTGCTTTTTCTACATCTCTTCTTGATATTACACCAACAAGTTTATTTTCGTTTTCATCATTAACTATAGGCAAACCACTATGACCATAACGCATCATAGTTTTACCAGCTTCCTCAACAGTAATATCCATCGAAATTGTCTTAACAGGCTTTGACATAATAGTTTCTGCATTTATATGAACAGGCAAATGCCAGTTAAGTAACTCTATAATTCGACCCTTGATCTCTTTAATATCAGTACCATGGTTATCAATTGTTGCTGAAGCTGCCTGATCGTGACCCTTACCATCAAAATGTTCAATAACCCTTCTAACATTTAACTCCTTTCTCCTACTTCTAGAAACTATATGAATTTTATTTTTTAAATTTACAATAATAAAAAACATATCAACATTTTCTATTTCCATTAACTTATGTATCAGTATTGCAAGACCTGCTATGAATTCCTCTCTCTGGGCTATCGATATTCCTATTTTATAATCATTAATATTATAGTTTTCAGTATTAATAAGAAGCTCTTCTAGCAAATCTCTTTGTTCTTTTTCAAGGGTATCAGTAACATACTCTCTTATTAATTTTAAATCAGCACCACATCTTAGAAGATAACCAACAGCCTCTATATCACGATATGTAGTGGTATCAAAAGTCATAATCCCTGTATCAGCATATATTCCAAGAGCAAGAATCCCTGCCTCTAATGAACTTAATTCTATATTTTTTTCTTTTATTTCCTCAGTAATCAATGTACAGGTAGCACCAACTGTATCCACTACCTGATAAGTAGGGGCTCTATCAAGGTCAAAGTGGGGGTGATGATCAAAAAGAATTAAATTATTCGCCTTTTCTATTATTTCTTTTACAAAACTAAGCCGGTTAATATCCCTTGTATCAACAATAATTAAATTATTAATACTACCCGGATCAAAAGTTATTTTTTCAATAAAAGGAAATGTATCCTTATAAAGTGCCAAAAAAGCTTTAACATTATTACTAATTTGTTCAGGTAAAAGCAGCTTGCTATCAGGATACAGTTTATAAGCTCCAATCATGGCAGCAAGACCATCAAAGTCTAGATTGTTATGAGAAGATATAAGATCCATAATAACCCCCCTTACTTCTGTAACATTATACCATAGTTAATATCCATAAAAAAGCAACCCTTATACCTCAAGGGTTGCTCTCTCTCTTCTAGACAAGAGGTCATAAAAAGCTTCTAACCTGGTATGAAGGCCTAATCTGCCGGTATGTTCATCTAGAGATAAAGTAAGTATAGGAATATTATAATCTTTAGAAACCTTTGGTAACAAACTTTGAGCTATTATCTCCGGGGCACAGGTAAATGGAAGTATATGAACAATACCATCATAATTTTCTTTTGCTTTAATTACAGCATCACCTACAGATTCCCTGCCGTGCCCACCAACAAAATGATCAAGATAAGGTTTTGCAGCATGAACTGCCGGATTTTTCTTTCTAAAAGGCAAAGGGTTAAGGTGCTCTCTAACCCAATTACCCAAGTAAACATTTCGCTTTACTACAGCACCCAAATTGCCTAAATATTTTTCTATGCCCATATTAGCCCGTTTTTCTAGCAGCATGTATATTTCACCCAAAAGCGCTATTTTAACTGGATTTTCTAATTCTAGATTTTTATTCTCATTTAATTCATCAAATCCTTCTCTTGTTACCCTTTCTATATCTTTAATACCTGAAGCCTTATCTAACCTGTCCAAAATCTTTTCATATGTATTATCTAGATCTGATTTGTTTTGACAGTAAGGTCTTACCTCTGCTGTATGAATATCAATTTTGTCTATTGCATCAATCTTTGCAATAGTTATTCGGAGTGCTTTATATATAGTGTTCCAAGAATTTTTGTTTTTTAATTTTTTTAGTTTATCCAAAAATTCATTATAGCTGTGCGGAGGTTCTAAAACTATCATTTCAAAATTATAACCTAAATCTGTAAGAATTCTTTTTTGTACCTGGGAATAATACCCAAATCTACATGGCCCTACACCACCACCCATTACAATGGTATCCGCACCATCTTCTAAAGCCTCAATAAAGTTACCCATATTAAGTTTGAGTGGAAAACAAGCAAACTCCGGTGAATGTTTGACACCTAACTCTATAGTTTTATTAGTTATTGGAGGTGGTACTATTACTTCAAAACCTAATTCGTTAAATAATGCCTTTACTGGTATACTAATTGTCCCCATATGAGGGAAAGTTATCTTCATACAGCTTGTTTCCTCCTTTTTAACATTTCGACAAAAGCTTCAACTCTGGTATTTATTCCTGCTTCTCCTGTATGTTCATCAAGGGTAATCATTAAAAGGGGTATATTCGCCCCTTTCATCTCTCTTTCTACAAGTTCATTAATTAGTGAATCCGGTCCACAACCAAAAGAAACTACCAGAATAATTCCATCAACTTCCCGGTCAGTTAAACTAGAATATGCCGAACCAATAATTTCTTTTCCAAAGGTCCAAAATATTGGTTTCTCAAGCTTTTTCAGCCCTTTTTCTTTTGACTTTTTACTAATCATTTCAGTTGTAATAGGGAAAACATCAGAATTCCTTAGTTTTTCAATCAAGTTATGGTTTATAAAATCATCATTTATGTTGTATGAATGTCCTAAAACTGCCACCTTTGTATCTAACATACTTCTTGTATCTAACATGCCCCTTCTTTTATCTGAATGGTTTGAATTAGCCTCCAAAATGTCTAATGGCAGATTACCGCTTAATAATTCATTTTCATAATTATTCTGGCAGGCAAGGGCTGTATTATATGATTTTAGTGTATCTACCATTCTGCAGTTAAGCTTATTACCCAGACTAATTAATTCTTTTAGAAAAGCTAATGGCTTTTTAGTTAAGTCAACAGTAGGACTTAATATTCTATCTTCGCTAAGTTCAAATTGATTTATAATTAGGTTTGGGAGACCAAATAATTTTGGACAAAGATACTTTTTTCTTTCAACCCCAATGAACCGGGGTGCAAAAATAGTATCAACTTCGTTCTCCTCAATTAACTTTTTCACATGCCCAAGATAAATTTTAATTGGCAAACATACATCATCTATACATAATTTGACTCCATCGTCTAAAATCTTTTTGTCAGTTTTTGGCGAAACTTTGACCTCATAACCTAAATTTTCAAAAAAAGCTTTCCAACCTGGGTAGTAATTATAATACAAAAGTGCCCTTGGTATACCAATTTTCATAGCTAAAATTATTCACCTCTTCTTCTTTTATCCTTAGTATCTAATACTGTTGGCCTATCAAACGATCTCATTGGCACAGGCTTTCGTAAAACTATTGCTAAAAAACCGGTCCAATCAAATGGAACAACAGGCCATAAGTATGGAACGCCAAATGATTTTGTCCTTACAAGTATTCCAAATAACAGGATTAAAGAAACTAAAAAACCAATCAAACCAAATAAGCCGGTTAATATAACAAAGAAAAATTGTGCTATTCTGTTACCTAGCTGCAATTCAAAACTAGGAGTAACAAACATTCCTACCGCAACAAGACTGACATAAAGTAGTACTTCTGGAGTAAAAAGCCCGACTTCAACAGCAATCTCACCAATTAATAACGCTGCTACTAGGCCAAGGGCAGTAGCTAGGGGTGAGGGAGTATGTATTGAAGCCATCCTGATTAAATCGACAAATACATGCCCAAATACAAACTGTAACCCTAGAGGAATCGGACCAATTTCTTCTGGACCCAAAAAATCAAGTGCTTCAGGTAAGAGCCATGGTTCAAGAGAAGCTAATAACCATAATGGTACAAGAAATAAGCTTATAAATACTCCTAAAAAACGAACCCATCTAAGATATGTACCAACGAAAGCATTCTGACGATATTCTTCTGCATGGTGTAAATGATTGAAGAAAGTAGCTGGAGCAATTATTGCAGCTGGTGAGGTATCTACCAGTATTATCACATGACCCTCTAAAAGATGAATTGCTGCCACGTCAGGCCGTTCTGTATATCTAACCTGGGGAAAGGGATTTAAATGTTCATTTATAATGTATTCTTCTATTGTTTTTTCCGCCATTGGTACACCGTCTAAGTTTATCGATTCTACCTTATTTTGTATATTTTTTACAAGTTGTGGGTTTGCTACATCATCTAAATAGACAAGGGCAACATCACTTTTTGAACGTTTACCAAGCCTATAAGGAAGAACTCTTAAGCTATAATCTCTAAGTCTTCTTCTTATCAAACCTACATTAAACACAAGAGTCTCTACAAAACCATCCCTAGATCCTCTTGTCACTCTTTCAGTTTCAGGCTCTTGAGGATCTCTAGCTGGATAAAAACGTGTATCTAAGATTATTGCATCGCTTTCTCCATCAATAAATAAAGCCATTGGACCAGCAAGAATTTCATCCATTATATCTGCCATTTCATTTTTAACTTCTATATCTGTATAAGGAATATTACTCTTAATTTTGTCTTTTACATTTGGAACTATATCTTCCTGGTTCAATTTAACAAGGACTTGCATTACCAGCGCTATAACCTGATCGTCACCGAAGGCATCTACGTGACATAGTGCTGCTTTTTTGTTGCCAATAGTAAACTCTCTAATAACTATATCAAAACTTATATCAGAACCTAATTTTTGCTTAACTACACTTAAGTTTTTTTCTATATCTTTATCTACTCTTTTAAGCTCTGGTAGTGAATCAACCATTTAACCCACCTCTTTATTACAAATTAATTTAAGCCCTTAGGATCAAATATTAATGCCATCACAAATGCAAATATTATAGCTGCAGTTATACCTGTACTTGTCACCTCAAACATACCTGTCAAAACACCTATTATACCTGTTTGGGATGCTTCATACATTGCCCCTTGAACTAGAGAGTTACCAAAACTAGCAATTGGAATTGTAGCACCTGCACCTGCAAATTGTACGATTGGTTCATACAGTCCAACACCAGATAAAACCCCACCTGCTATTACAAAGAGAACTAATATATGGGCAGGAGTGAGTTTAGTCAAATCAAAAAGCAGCTGCCCAATTATACAAAACAATCCCCCAACTAAAAAAGCTGTTAAATATGTACCTATTTGAAACACCCCCCTAATCAAGCTTGGTTGACGATACAATGTACAATCAAATTAGTTGATTCAACTGCAAAAAGTCATATGAACAAAGTTTTGTTTTTAATTGTAATACATCTTGATGAGAAAGCAGGAGAAATAAGGCCTAATGGCAGGATGTCATTAGCTAATTGAACTCAGGATGAGTTCTTGGATTAGGTAGCCTTATTCCGACTGCTGACGAATTTTAGATGTATCAATTAAAAACACTTCACTTATGTGAATGGACTTTTTGCAGTTGAGTCACTGTTTGATATTTCTACAGCATGACATATACCTGGGATTGATTCGCCTTGTGCACATGATATCGGACTATGAAGAGCACCAGTTGCCATAAATAAAACATTGTCTAATTCATTGTTTTGAAGTTTGTTCCAAATATCCCCATAAAATATAACTGCAGAACAGGCACAACCACTACCTCCACCATGTACATCCTGACTACTGTAATATACAGCAAGACCGCAATCAAGGTGATTCGTTTCTACGTTTATGTTGTTTTCATTTAACAGATCTTTAAATAATGAACTTCCCTGCAGTCCTAAATCTCCTGTAATAATTAAGTCGTAATATTCTGGGTCTCTATCTGTATCCTGCAGGTGAGCAGTCAAAGTATCTGCCGCCGCAGGAGCCATAGCTGACCCAAGATCATAAGGGTCTTTTTCTCCCAAATCTACTACCTTACCTGTAGTAACACTTTTTACCACAGGACCATTTCCATCCAAAGATATTACAGCTGCTCCTGCTCCTGTAACCGTCCACTGGGCATACGGCGGCCTTTGCCCTCCATATTCAGTTGGGAATCTAAACTGTCTTTCACTACCATGATGATGACTTGAAGTACCAACCAAAATCCTATCAACAAATTTCCCAGAGACTAGCATTGAGGCAATAGATAAACCTTCAGCGGCAGTAGAACATGCACCATAGAGACCATAAAAAGGGATCCCCATATTTCTAGCCGCCAAATTGGAAGATATAATTTGATTAAGTAAGTCTCCACCTAAATATAGATCTATATCACTAGTAGTGAGGTTTTCTTTTTGTAGAGCTTTTTGTAGGGCTTTTTCTAAATATTTACTCTCTGCAAGATCCCAGCTAATTTGACCAAGACCATTGTCTTGTGTTATTTCATCAAAAGTTTCCCCGTAGGGACCTTTCCCCTCTTTTGGACCTACTACTGTTCCAACTGAACTAATATGTGGTGTTCTTGTTAATTTTATAGTTTGATTGCCAATTTTGGCCGAACTTTTTTCTGCCACTTCTACCATTTAATTTTCTCCTTTCCTACCCATCTTCTATATAATTGCCGAAATAACACCTATTACAAAAGCTGTTACTACTCCATATACTATTACAGAGCCAGCTAATATGAACATTTTTGAGCCAATCCCCTGGATATAACCCTCTTTTTTGAACTCCATAGCAGCAGATGTAACAGCATTTGCAAACCCGGTAACCGGAACAAATGCTCCTGCCCCGCCAAACTGACCTAGTTTTTTATAGACACCTGTTCCTGTAGCAAGGGCAGCTAGAAATATTACCGTTGCTACCGTTGGATTAAGTGCATCAGTAGGTGAAAATCCCAAGTAAATGTAGAAATTAAGTATTGCCTGACCAATCAAACAAATGGTTCCTCCGACCAAAAAAGCTAATATAACATTTTTTAAAATTGGTGGCATGGGACGATGTTTTTGAACCAACTTTGAATACGCTTTACTCTGAGAGTTTAAATTACTCACTATTTTTCCCTCCTTCAATTAAAAGCACCCTTAACGGGTGCTATTAAATTTAGCGAGATACATTAAAAGCTACCTTAACATTAGCTTTATATTCTACAATCTTTCCATCCTCAACATCACCGGTAAAATTATATATTTCTACACCAGCAATATCATCAATGGTTTTAGATGCTTCATGAACTGCATTTTGTACTGCATCTTCCCATCCTTGCTTTGACTCTCCAACTAATTCAACAACTTTTACTGTTTCAACCATTTAATTTTCCTCCTCTCAGGATATTATAGTTTATTTATAATCTGCCCTTTTATGAAACCTAGTATTCTTCAAAAAAATTTCTAATTTCTCTTGCTAATTTGTCTCAGTAATTTCTATTAATACACGCTTAGAATCCCTTGGCGGAGTTTCATTATTACTTAAATAATAAAAAGCTGACAAAAATATGGATAATAAAACTGTAATTAACAACAAAATCAAAATTTCATAACTTCTAATTTTAGACATTTTCTTTCCCTCCATTATTTTCTGACTTCTATATTTTTTACTTTTTTTTACTTTAATATTCATTAATATTCATGTCTCTGATACAAAAAGTCTATTTACATAAGTGAAGTGTAAAACAAAAACAGCTCAAAGAAAAACTATAACAAAGTCTTTATTTAACAAAAAATTAGCGGTCTAATAGAATCAATTTAGACCGCTAAACAACATTCACGTTCATCTCTCTTAATTTCCTTAATATTTTTCGCTCCCACCTAGAAACTTTAACCTGGTTAATACCTAAGTATTCCCCTACTTCTTTTTGACTTTTCTCTTCAACAAATCTCATTATAATTAATCGCTTTTCTTTTTCATCCAAACCATGGGTAAGTTCTAGTATACCTATTTCATCATCTTTGTCTTTCTTTAATTTTTTAGTTACAATGTTTTCCATAAAAGAATTATTATTTTCACCTGTACTATAATCTATAGACAAAGGATCTTTGCTAGATTCTAGTGCAGCAGCAACTTCTTCTGGAGAAGTATCTAGCTCTTCTGAAATTTCATTTAGAGTTGGGCTCCTATTTAAGTATTTTGCCAATTCTTCTTCTTTTTGCTTTACCCTTTTTCCTTGCTCTTTTAAAGTTCTGCTAATCTTTAGTTTATTATTATCTCTTAAAAAAGTTTTTATTTCCCCAATAATTACAGGTACAGCATAAGTTGAAAATTTTACGTTTTTGTTAATATCAAACCTGTCAATAGCTTTTATTAGTCCAATCATCCCTAATTGAAACAAATCCTCGTAATCAAGCTTTCCTTTAAAACGTTTTATAATAGAATGCACTAAAGCTTCATTAGATTTAATTAATTCTTCCCTAGCCTTCTCATCTCCCTCTATCCTCCACTGTTTGATTAAAACATAAAATTTGTCGTAATAATCCTCCCTCAATCTAACCTACTCCTTTTTATTGGTAGAAGTAGAAAACGACTTTTTCATGATAACTTTTGTTCCTTCTCCAGGAGTTGATGATATCTCCACTTCATCCATAAAACTTTCAATTATAGTAAATCCCATACCAGATCTCTCAAGCTCTGGTCTAGTTGTATACAAAGGCTCTTTTGCTTTTTCTAAATCTTTTATGCCTTTACCATCATCTTCTACAACTAAATTTAAAGTATTATTCTCAATACTTCCCATTATTTTTATTTCTCCGGTTTCCTCTTCTGAGTATGCATGTATAATACTGTTGGTAACAGCTTCACTCACTGCGGTTTTTAATTCATTTATTTCTTCTACCGTTGGATTTAGACGTGCCGCAAAAGATGCTACTACAACTCTTGAGAAGGACTCATTTTCAGATATATTAGGTATTATTAATTCCATATAATCATTAGATCTTTTCAATTTCTTCTCTCCCTTCTATTTTCAAGGGTTTTTTCTAAAGTTGGATAAATTGATATTAATTTCTTTAACCCCGCAAGCTCAAAGACTTTTTCCACTTGAGGTGATAATCCGCAAGCTTTCACATTACCTCCTGTCTTCGATGACAAATTCTTATATCTTCCAAGTATTGCACCAAGTCCAGAACTATCCATGAACCAAAGCTTTGAAAGCTCTAGTATCAAATTTTTATAGATTCCCTTGTTAAGCTCTTCATCCACCCTTTCTCTAAACTCATCGGCATAGTGATGATCAAACTCACCTTCAAGACTAACAATTAAATTATCTTCCTCAGCTGAGATATCTATCTTCATTTACTATCCCCCCTTTACTTAAGGTCCTCCATATCTTTCCTATAGTTTTTAAATGCTTCTAGAAACTAGAAAATTTTCCTTCTAAAGCAGAAAAATTGCACAAAAGTGCAATTTTTCTGCTTTAGTCTACAAAATAGGACAATGTAATTTTGGTTTCGATGCAAAAAATCTAAATCTTAATCTCCAAATTTCACCCAATTCTCAATTATCCTACCAAAGAAGTCACTGTATGTTCCTCTTGAGATCTCTTGCTCAGCTATTAGGTCTACTTCCGTTCTTTTATTGCTATGATCAAAATATGCTTTTCCAATTTTTTGACCTTTCTCAATAGGTGCATCTAATATTTCACTATCTAATTCAATCTCTACATCAACGTCAACATCGTCTCCTCTTTCATAAATCACCGAAAGATTATCCGCTGCAACAGCATTTACGTTTTGTTTGTCACCTTTGTTAACAGGGACTTCTTTAAGCACATCTCCAGCTGGGTAAATATTTTCAACTTCATAGTTAGAAAAACCATAGTCAAGTAAATCTGCCGCTTCATCAAATCTTTCTTCTGAATTTTCGCTTTCTAAAACTATAGATATAAATCTTCTATCATCTCTTTTGGCAGTAGCAGAAATCCCATAGCCCGCTTCGTCTGTAAATCCAGTTTTTAGACCGTCACAATTAGGATACCAATCTATAAGTTTATTCGTGTTACTTAGATAAACACCCTCTTCATCTATTACACCTTCCAAAAAGCTTTCATCTAGCCATATCCGAAACCAGTCTAGCACCTGTCCATATTTAACTAACTCTGTTGACATTTTAAAAATATCTCTAGCTGAAGTATAGTGGTCATCATGGTGAAGGCCATGAGGATTTTTAAAATTAGTATTGTCCATTCCTAATTCTTTTGCTTTTCGATTCATCTCTTCTACAAAACCCGAGACAGATCCTGAAATATATTCGGCTACTGCTATGCTTGCATCATTTGCTGACCCAACTGCAATACCTTTTAACAAATCTTTAAGGGTTAAAGTTTTCCCTTTTTCTAAAAATAACGTCGTCCCTACAACACCTTCGGCATTCTTACTTATAACCACTTCATCTTCAAAAGAAGCCTTACCCTCTTCGATATGCTCCATAGCAACAAGTAAGGTCATAATCTTTGTAATGCTTGCAGGATAAACTTTTTTATCAATTTCACGTTCAACAAGCACTTCTTTGGAACCTGGTTCTCCTAATAGTAATACTGGTGACTCAAATTCTTCAAACTCATCTACTTCTTCATCAGTATCTTCCCTACTATCATTTTCATTGTCTACTTCATCTTCTATCAAAATTTCTAACAGCCCATCAATATCAAACTCCGCATTAGCCGTTGAAAAACTAGCTAAAACTAATATTACTGCTAAGAATAAACAGGAGACTGTTTTTGACATCATATACCTCCTTCGTTTTGATCATAGTCATAAATCTTTGCATATTAAGTCAAGAATTGTTTTTTATATTTTTCCCTTGTAATTTTAAAACATACAAAAAGAAAGAGCTTCTTACTTTTGAGTAAAAAGCTCTTTCTTTTCGACTGCCCTCGAAGTGACCAGACTTTTTGCAGTAGAATCAATTTTATAATATATCATAAATAAGTGGTATCTCTTCTTTATTTTTTCTAGCCCACTCATCTTGGGAAATTATTTCGTATGAAGATACAAGTCTATCTTGTATAGTTTCTAAATCAACTAAAAGAGAAGAGGTGTTATAATGTATTTTAAACACCGGTTCCTCCTTGGCTACAAAATCACCTCTTTTTTTTAGTAATTCTATTCCTACAGCCGGATCAATGTCATCTTCTTTGGATCTTCTACCAGCACCTAACAGAACTGAGGCCTTACCTATAGTCTCTGAATCAAGCCAGGATATATAACCTTCAAGGTTAGATTTAACATAACAGTAAGTTTCGCTTTCTGGTAGTTCAAATATATTTGAACAATAGCTTACACCCTGTTTTAAAAAAAACTCTTCGAACTTTTTAAGGCCTTCTTTTTCTTTAAGTTTTGTCAGTAATATTTTTCTACCCTCCAAAACATCCTTTACTTTATCCGCCTCTTTAAGAATATAGCTCCCTATAGTCAAACATAACTCTTGAAGGTCCAGTGGACCTTTGCCTTCTAAGGTTTGTACTGCCTCTTTTACTTCAAGAGCATTTCCTATAGTATTTCCAAGGGGTTGGTTCATATCACTTATTACAGCAAAGACTTTTTTATCAAATGATTTTCCTATGCTAATCATTTCCTTTGCTAGCTCTTTTGCTTTATCTAGCTCTTTCATAAAGGCGCCTTTCCCCACTTTAATGTCTAAGGCAATTATATCAGTACCAGCAGCTATTTTTTTGCTCATTATAGAACTAGCAATCAAAGGTATGGAATCTACCGTGGCAGTAACATCTCTTAAGGCATATATTTTTTTATCAGCAGGTGCAAGCTTTTCTGTTTGGCCAATAATTGACATGCCTACTTCATTAATCGCTCTGATAAATTCATCATTAGTAAGGTTAGCTTCAAAACCAGAAACAGATTCAAGTTTATCGATTGTGCCGCCTGTATGACCTAGTCCCCTTCCAGAAATTTTTGCCACTTTTAGACCACAAGAACTCAAAAGGGGCGCAAGCACAAGGCTGGTCTTATCTCCTACTCCACCTGTACTGTGCTTATCAACTACTATTCCTTCAACCTCATCTAAGTTGAGTATTGTTCCGGTTTTGATAATTGCATGGGTCAAATCACTTGTTTCTTTTGAGCTTAGGCCTTTCAAAAAAGCCGCCATTAAGAATGCGGCCATTTGATAATCTGGTATTGTCCCTTTATTATACCCATTAACTATAAAATCAAGTTCTTCTAGACTTAACTTTTCACCCATTCTTTTTTTAAAAATCACATCATAAGGAGTCAACTAATAGACACCACTTTCTAAATAATTATAACTCTATAATTAAAATTCTTTTACAATCTCTTTTACAAGGTTTGAAAAATTCTCGCTTATTTTTTCAGTAACTTCCATAACCTCGCTATGGTCTAATTTTTTGCCTGCTTTGCCTGCAGCATCATTTGTAATACAAGAAATACCCAAAACATTGATACCCCCATGATTTGCCACTATAACTTCGGGTACTGTAGACATACCTACTGCATCTGCTCCAAGAGCTTCAGCCATTTTAATCTCAGCTGGTGTTTCGTATGTAGGACCTGCCACACCCATGTATATACCTTCTGGCATAGATATACCTAATTTTTCACCAACTTTTCTTGCTTTCTCTCTAAGTTCAGGATTATAAGCATAAGTCATATCAGGAAATCTCTCCCCTAACCTATCATCATTTTTACCCATAAGAGGATTATCCCCAAAAAAATTAATATGGTCAGTAATAAGCATTAAATCACCAACTGATAAATGCTCTCCTAGTCCACCTGCAGCATTTGTTACAATTAAATTTTTGATACCCAGTAACTGCATCACTCTAACGGGAAAGGTCACTTCTTTCATGTCATAACCTTCATAGTAATGAAATCTACCCTGCATAGCCATCACATATCTTCCCTCTAATTGTCCAAAGACCAATCTTCCTTTATGACCTATCACAGTGGAACTTGGAAAATGAGGAATCTCATCATAATTAAAAATTATTTCTGGCTCTATTTCATCAGCCAAAGGCCCAAGACCAGAACCCAAAATAATTCCTGTCTCAGGCTTGATGCTAATATTTTTTTCAATGAAATCTCTTACTTCAATTATCTTATAATAATCCATCCCAAATACCTCCAATCATAAAATTTAATTATCATTCTGGTGCAAAAAATCTTATGAACAAAGTTTTGTTTTTATTTAGATACATCTTGATGAGAAAGCAGGAGAAAAAGGTCTAATGACAGGAAGTCATTAGAAATCAATTATTAATTTTATTCTAGTAAGTAAGCAAAGCTCTCTCCATCTTCTGTGCTATCTATGTCTAAAACCTGGGCTATAGTTTGGCCTACATCAGCAAAAGTATCCCTAACTCCCAGATTTTTTGGTTCTTTAAAATTATGGTTATAAACCAAAAGCGGTACATACTCTCTGGTATGATCTGTTCCAGGATATGTAGGATCACAACCATGATCGGAAGTGATAATTAATAGATCGTCATCATTTAGATTTGCCAAAAAAAGCGGTAAGTTAAGATCAAATTCGTATAATGCATCAAAAAAACCAGAACAATCATTTCTGTGTCCATATAGCATGTCAAAGTCTATCAAGTTTGTTATAATAAGCCCTTCATCTATTTCATTTACCATCTCTAATGTTTTTTCTATACCATCAGTATTATCCTTGGTCTTAATAGATTTAGTTAGGCTTTCACCTGCAAAGATATCTTCTATTTTACCAACACCTACAACTTCTTTGCCGCTATTTTTAATTATAGATAATAAATTATTTTCTGGCGGTTTTAGTGAAAAATCCTTTCTCTTTTCAGTCCTGACAAAGTTAGGGTATTCCCCCTTAAAAGGTCTTGCAATCACCCTTCCAACTCCATGTTCTCCAGTCAAAATCCTTCTTGCTGTTTCACATAATTCATAAAGTTCTTCCAAAGGAATCACTTCTTCATGAGCAGCAATTTGAAATACACTATCAGCTGAAGTATAAACTATTGGGGCTCTGTTTTTTAAATGTTCTTTACCAAGTTCAATTATAATTTCAGTACCTGATGCAGCTTTATTTCCGAGAACATCTTTACCTGTTTCTTTTTTGAACTTTTCAATTATTTCATCAGGAAATCCGTTCGGGTATGTAGGAAATGGTTTTTCTATAATATTTCCTGCAATCTCCCAGTGACCTGAAGTCGTATCTTTTCCGGCAGACTTTTGAGTCATCTTACCATAATAAGCAAGAGGGACCTCTGTTATATCTATCCCCGCAATTTCACTGATATTACCAAGCCCAAAATCACTAAAATTTGGCAGTTTAAAGTCTTCAATTTTCTTGGATATATTCCCCAATGTGTTAGCTCCATCATCCCCAAAATTTTTTGCATCAGGCAGCGCTCCTATACCAACTCCATCAAGCACTACTAATACTACTTTATTTATTTTCATCCACAAAATGCTCCTTTCAGGGTTCATATTAAGCTCTTGGATGCGCTTTAGAGTATATACTTTTTAGTCTTTTTTTAGTAATTTGTGTATATACCTGAGTAGTTGAAATGTCAGCATGACCTAACATTTCTTGTACCGACCTAAGGTCTGCTCCATTTTCAATAAGATGCGTAGCAAATGAATGCCTTAAAGTATGTGGAGTTATAGTTTTTGTTATTCCCGCTTTTATGGCATACTTTTTAATAATTTTCCAAAAGCCCTGCCTTGTCAATCTTCTTCCATGATGATTTAAAAATAAGGCTGTTTCGGCCTGATCTTTAATTAGATTGGCTCTTGCTGTATCTAAGTATTTTTCTAAAAAATTCACAGCATAACTTCCAAGGGGAATAATTCTTTCTTTATCTCCCTTTCCTTTACATAGTATGTACCCATTCTTAATATCGGCATGCGTTCTATCTAAATCAATAAGTTCACTTACACGTATCCCCGTTGCATATAACATCTCTAACATAGCTCTATCTCTAAGTCCACGATTACAACTAGTATCAGGCTGGCTCAAAAGTCTTTCAACTTCATCAAAAGTAAGTACATCCGGTAGCTTTTTCTCTTGTTTAGGAGATTCAAGTTCACTAGATGGGTCAAAGTTAATAATGTCTTCACTGATCAAAAATTGGCAGAAAGTCCTTATCGAAGCTAAATTCCTCGATATTGTAGAGGGAGCTCGTCCTTTAGTTTTTAATAGAAATAAATAATCCCCTAATTCTGATCTGCTAATTTGTGTGAGTTTTGAAATATTTTTTGATTCCAAGAAATTAATAAAGCTAAGTAAATCTCTTCGGTAAGAAGACAGGGTGTTTTCAGCAAGCCCTTTTTCAACGCTCAAATAATGGATAAATTCATCTACTAAATTATTCATATTAAACTACTCCCTTATGTAATAAAACATCTTTTTGCCGTAATCTGACAGCATAAGGCATACTTCAACAAAAATTGATAAATTCCTCTTTTGAGTTATCAAAAACCATACCAATAGGATTCTTTTAATTCTAACCATAGCTTATTAAAAAAATCTTCATCTTCACTGTCTTCAACTGTAACTTCATAAATATTATTCATGTACCTTTCATTATCTAGCAACTCTAAACCTAAGAAAAAAATTTTTGATACTACTAGAGTCAAAATAATCAATAACACTATGAATCTATATAATCCTTTTAAGTAATCCCCAAAAAAAATAAACTTCATAGAGTTCACCTCTTCCTCTGTAATAATTCTATGAAGTTTTCTCTATGAATAGACTTTTGCAGTAGAATCAAATACTAAATGTAACTTAAAACTATACTCATAAAAGTTGGTGTAATATATGCTTCAACAAGAGAAGCAAAGATAGTAACAACACTAGTTGCTATTATAATAACCATATAATTAAGGATCTCAACTGACACATTTAAACCTTTTTTAGAGAAATGATTCCTAAAAAGCATTATAGAAAATGCTATGGCAGCAATTGACATTAAAAAAAACACAGGAATAAAAAGCAAATTATGTGGTAGTAATGATGTTATTGAAAAAAGAAAACCATTAAATGAAAGGCTAGAAGTCAGAAAAGTAACACTAAATCCAAATAAAAAACCTTTCATGAAAACAAACAGTAATATAAGGGGAATACCAATAATAGTAACTCCTAAAAGCCAAATCACACTCATTAATGTTAAATTCTGACTTAAACTTGAGAAAAATATCTGACTTGAAGATATATTTTCTTGATCTCTCATTAACTCAAAAAAATTCTGGAGATAATCAAATAAAATAGTTCTGCTTTCACCTGGCATTGTTATAGCCATAATTCCTCCAGAGATAATGCCAACCAAAAATAAAACTAGGCACAATATAAAAATAAACAAATTTTCTCTAATATATTCATTTAGAGCTAGTTTTATATTGATAAACAATTGTTTCCCCCCTGCAACTGTACTCTAATCAATTAATCTTATAAATAAATATGCAGGAGGGTTTTATATTATACACGGCTTGTCATTTAATCATTAATTATTTATTCTTTAGGCTTGAATAAAAAGTAACTGAAAGGACTGTTTTTCCATCTTCTATTTCGCCTTGCAAAATTTTATCCCATAATTCATCATAGTGTATCTTCTCCATCTCAATAACTTCATCATCATCTGCCTTGCCTTCACATATTGTAAGATCTTTTGCAACATAGAAAAACATTTTTTCATCAGTAAAGCCAGGGCTTGTATAAACTGAAGTCAGGTAAGTCCAATCAGACGCTTTAAGATTTAACTCTTCTTTCAATTCTCTTATCGCACACTCAACCGGAGGTTCATTATCATCAAGTTTTCCCGCAGGCAGTTCTAATAACTCTTTTTCTATAGGTTTTCTAAACTGTCTTGCCAGGTATACATAACCCTCAGAAGTAATTGGCAAAATCACCACTGCCCCAGGATGCTTTACCACTTCCCGCACTCCTTCAGTACCAACATGATTTATTATTTTATGTAACTCTACATTTATAATCTTCCCTTCGTACAGCACTTCTTTAGACGTAGTTGTCTCCTTTATTGTAATAACCCCCTTCAAACTGTAAACTACTATATTTATATATTAACATTTTAAAAACCATTTTGAAACTACATAGAGGGTTTCAAAAAAGTCATTATCACTATCTAAATCCCTTCCCATAGTCATAAAAGGATGGTTAATTTTTTTAAAAAATTTAATAGCTCCTTCACTTTGAAGCCATAAAAATTTGTGACCCACCTTAGTGATATTTTTTATTTCCTTGCATTGTCTTTTTAATAGTTGTAATTTGTTTTTATCACTCAATAATGGCATTGGCACATCAACGCTATTATCTAAAAAAGATAATATCCTTTTAGTATGATGAGATAATCCCCTATGTCTTTCTCTTTTGTCAGAAAAACTGATCCTGGGTACCAAAATTCCTTTCCCACCTAATTTATTAACCGCCATCAAATTCTCCACCTGTTCCATACCGCTAAAACCAAGGGCAGTAGCAGTCCCTACTATCCCAGGCCCCATTGTAATTATTGCAAAATCTGAATTAAACAACATTTTAGCTGATATTAGTGCAGAATAAATATTAACAGCTTCATAATCACCACCAAATGCATTACCTACTGTTATTGTTTTATGAATAATATCTTCTTTCTTTAATTTACTTATACTGTTAGATAGTTCAAGAGGTAAAGCTGCCGCATCTGTCATAATGTAAACAATTTTAGTATCAGGTCTGTTTTTTTTGACACCATAAGCGATAGGAGCCACCATGCTATGTAGCTCACCAACTGCAACTTTCATTGGCCATAAGGAAGTAAATTCTCTTTCAGCAGATTTGTAATCGTTATACTCCTCTATTGATGGGACAGCAAACTGATATGGAGTATAACGAAGCTTCATTATATGACCATCGCCGTTACTTTTGAAAGTAGGCTTAGACAAATTAGAAACTACAAAATCTTCTCCTCCAGAACCTAATTTCAGATCTCTAGCCACCTGATTAATTAACACAGTTTCACCAGGTCCAGTCTCGAAACAAAACTTCTTATAAAGCCTGGCCGTCCTTTTTTCTTTATCTACTTTTATCTCCAAGACTTGATAGTCTGGTGTATTCTGTATTATCCTGTTTACGTTTCCTATATTTAGTGATATTCTAGCCATTTAACGAACCTCCGCCGTCATTACTAACTCATAACCTTTTTCTAGAGCTTTTTTGTTTTCGTCAATTATAGTCTTGCCCTTTTTTATGAAGACTTTTTCTAAAGATTTTTCTATTGCTCTAAAGGATACTACTTCAGTTTTATTAGCTATAGCTCCAAGTACCACGGTATTTTTAAGCCTGCTATCCCCAAGCCCTTTGGCTTCTTTTTTTAACGATAGTGCAACCATCTCCATTTCAGTTTCAAACTTTTGTATTTTATCATCTAGTGCTTTGCTAATTTTATTTTCGAAAAAGACTATTCCACCCGGCTTTACATCAGGTAAAAATTTGTCCATAGACTCCTGGTTCATTGCTACAAGTATATCAGGATAATTTATCATAGGTGAGGCGATTTCTTCTTCTGAAATTATCACACTACAATTTGCAGTACCTCCTCTCATCTCTGGGCCATACGAAGGTATCCATGATACTTCCTTACCTTCATGCATTGCCGCATATGCAAGCAGCTGCCCCATACTCAATATACCTTCTCCCCCCGAACCAGCCATCAAAATTTCATACATATTTTATTGCCTCCTCTAGTCTGTTGTTTTTAGATCTCCTGTTTGAAAGATTGGTAACATATTTTTTTCAATCCATTCTATAGATTGTTTTGGATTTAATCCCCAGTTAGTCGGGCATGTTGAAAGAATTTCAACCAGACTGAACCCTTCTTTATTTTGTTGTGCTACAAATGCTTTTTTAATAGCTCTTTTCGTATTTTCTATAGCATTTTTATTATGTACAGACTGTCTTGAGACATATGAGGCACCATCAAGATTTGCAATTTGTTCAGAAATCTTATAAGGATAGCCGTGATCTTTACTGTTTCTTCCTTTTGTTGTAGTTGTAGTTATCTGCTCTATAAGTGTAGTAGGTGCCATTTGGCCACCTGTCATGCCATATATGGCATTGTTAACAAAAACAGTTGTTAAATTTTCCCCACGCACCGCTGAATGAATTATTTCTGCAGTACCTATTGAGGCTAGATCCCCATCGCCCTGATAAGTAAACACCATATTGTCTTCATTAGCACTTTTCATCCCCGTTGCTACTGCAGGTGCTCTACCATGAGGTGCTTGAACCATATCACAGTCAAAATACTCATAAATCAGCACAGCACAACCTACCGGAGCAACACCTATAGCCTCTTCTTTTATTCCAAGTTCATCTATTGTATCGGCTAAAATTTTGTGGATTGTCATATGGGTACAACCCGGACAGTAATGCATTCTCTTTTCTTTTAAAGTTTTAGTCTCAAGTTTCAATCATCTCACCCTTTAGCATTTTATCTTCAATTACTGACATAATATCATTAGGCTTTGGCAGTACTCCTCCGCTCCTGCCATAAAAAAACACCTGAGCTCTGCCATCAACTGCTAGCTTCACATCTTCAATCATTTGGCCCATACTCATTTCAACACACAAAAATGATCTTGCGTTATCCATAACGTTTTCAAAAGCAATATCCGGAAAGGGCCATAAAGATATTGGCCTTATAAGCCCAATATTTAATCCTCTTTCTCTAGCGTTTTTAACTACTAATTTACATATCCTAGACACTATGCCATAGGCTACGAGAAAATACTTAGCTCCTGGATTAATTATTTCGAAACGCTTTTCTTTCTTTTTTATAACATCATATTTTTTATTTAGTTTTAAATTGTGCTTCTCTAACTCTTCAGGCTCAAGATATAAAGAAGTTAATTTGTTGACATAACTTCTATTTTTTTGACCAGAGGCCGCCCAAACCTTTGGTAGCTTATCTCTAGTTCTGTATTTGCTAAATAAGTTATCACTTTTGACATTAACGGGTTCCATCATTTGTCCTAATACTGCGTCAGCATATAACATAACCGGATTCCTATATAGCTCTGCCAACCAGAAACATTCCGAAGTTAGATCAATAATTTCCTGAATATTAGCCGGCGCTAATGTAATAACCCTATAATCTCCATGGCCACCTCCCCTTGTTGCCTGAAAATAATCTGACTGGGCAGGCGCTATTCCTCCAAGTCCAGGACCGCCCCTGACGACATTCACTATAAGCGCAGGAAGTTCCATGCCGGTCATATATGAAATTCCTTCTTGTTTTAGGCTTATCCCTGGACCAGAGGAACTTGTCATAGCTCTAGCACCAGATGCTGCAGCACCTAAAAGCATATTTATAGCCCCAACTTCACTTTCCGCCTGTATAAACCTACCACCGTATTGTGGAAGTTTTTCACTCATATATTCAGTCAATTCATTTTGCGGAGTTATTGGGTATCCAAAGTAAGCCTCACATCCTGCCTGTATTGCCGCTTCACCTATAGCTTCATTACCCTTGATTAATATCCTTCTCAATAAAATTCATCCTCCTATATTATCCTGGCATATATTTTTTGGGTTTTTCTTCATTTCTTAACACTCTAAGAGCTCCAAGAGCCAGAGCCTGCATCTCAAACTCTCCTGGAAAAACATAAACCGGAGCAATGAAATTCACCTTTTTCTTAATTAAATTAACTAATCGTTCACTATTAGATAGTCCTCCAGTTAGCACCAAAGCATCTACTTCACCATCCACTACAACAGAGCAAGCTCCAATCTCTTTAGCCACCTGATAAGCCATGGCCTCAAATATCAATTTGGCTTTATCATCATTGTTTTCAATCAATTCCTCAACTTTTCTTGCATCAGTTGTTCCTAAATAGGAGGCCAGCCCTCCATTGCCTATTAAATCTTTTTTTGCTTCTTCATAATTTTTATTATTTTCCTTAAGGTTTTTTAATAAATCGCCCCAGGGAAGTGATCCACACCTTTCTGGTGAAAAGGGTCCATCTCCATCAAGGGCATTATTTACGTCGACAACTTTTCCATATTTATGCACTCCAACGGAAATTCCACCACCGAGATGGCTAACTATAATTTTTGCTTCGTTATAGTTTTTACCAAGTTCACCAGAAACTTTTCTTGCTACTGCTTTTTGGTTAAGAGCATGGAAAATACTTTTTCGATCAACCTCTACAAATCCAGAAACTTTTGCAACTTGCTCCATTTCATCAACAACTACTGGATCTACAATATATCCCGGAATAAATAATTCATCAGATAACTCCCTGGCTATCAATCCTCCCAAATTTGAAGCATGCTCACCTTCTACACCTTTCATCAGGTGATTATACATTAAGTCGTTTATTTCGTATGTACCACCTTTTAGCGGTTTCAAAAGTCCTCCTCTGGCTACTACAGCATTTAACTCACTTAGTGCAATATTCATCTCCTCTAATGATTCTAAAACCTGATCTTTGCGATATTTATACTGGTCATTTATCCTATTGAAATTTTTAAGCTTTTTGTGTGAATGTGCAAGAGTCTTATTTTTTATAATCTCCTCATCGTCAAAAACCGCAACTTTTGTAGATGTTGAACCTGGATTAATAACAAGAATTTTATTAACCAAAAAATTCCCCTCCCTTTAAATTTCATTTATAAAGTAATATAAGACTTTTTGTTGTTTACAAGCCTTTTATTAGCAAGCTTGTATGCTGCTTCATTTGTAGATATATTTTCTCTTCTAGATATATTCAATAACTCTAAAATATTGTCATATATCTTTTCAGTCTTTTCTTTTACTCTTTTGTAATCGTAACCTTTTAACTCTTCTGAAACATTTATTAACCCTCCCGCGTTAATTACAAAATCAGGAATATACATAATATTCATATCTTTTAATAATTCAGAATGAAAACTTTCATCTTCTAATTGATTATTTGCAGCACCTGCTATTAAATCAACTTTTAATTTTGGTATAGTGTTTGAATTTAAAACTGCCCCCATAGCACATGGAGCAAATATATCTGCTTCAACTTCAAATATCTTATCTTCAGATACAGAATCTGCGAAAAAATCCTTTTTGACCCTTTCAACTTTATCGTGGTTAACATCGGCTACAATTAATTTAGCTCCGTTTTCGTAAAGATGTTTACATAGATAATACCCTACATTACCTAATCCTTGTACTGCAATTATCTTGTTTTTTAGAGATTTTGAGCCCCAAAGATCTTTACAAGCTGCTTTCATACCCATAAATGTGCCGTAGGCAGTTGCAGGTGATGGGTCTCCACTTTTCTCTTTAAGTCCTACAACATAGTCAGTTTCCTGCGATATAATCTCCATATCATCAACTGTGGTATTAACATCTTCAGCTGTAATATAGTATCCACCTAACTTATCAATTCCTCTTGCGTATGCACGCCATAGCTTTTCTGTCTTTTTTCTTGGATCAGCAATTATAACGGCTTTACCACCACCTAGTTCAAGATCAACCGCCGCTGCTTTATATGTCATTCCCCTTGATAATCTAAGGACATCCTTAATAGCTTCGTCTTCACTTTTGTAATCATACATTCTGGTACCACCAAGAGCGGGACCAAGAGTTGTATCATGAATAGATATAATTGCTTTCAGACCCAACTCTTTATCCTGCAAAAAGATTAATTTTTCATAATCATAAGAACTCATCTGTTCTAATATACTCATTTAAAACTTCCTCCTAAATTTAAGTAAGATCTATTTCTTATTATTAACTTCTTCCCCAATTGTCAATATGAGAAATTATAGGGGTCTTCTCAATTAATTTACTTAGAGAAACAATTTCAGTTAATATATGAAAAAAAATCAATCCTATCAATAAGAAAATATGGATCTCAAAAGAAAAAAAGAAAACTGCATACCCTCCTAAAAAAGCCCCTAAAGTGTTAGCACCTGTATCACCTAGCATATATTCGGCTTTTAAATCACCCGGAAGGTATATTAAAACAGATATAATAAGAGGGATAAGGTGGAGTGCTTGCCAATTTTGGGTGTAATATATTGACAATCCCCCTAATATTAAAAATATTTTCCCTGCCCTTCCGGGTCTTAAATCTAGAGAATTCATTGCATTAGCACTAAGGGCAATAACAAATCCATTTATGAATAATTGATATATACTGGTTGAATTTACCACATATAAAACAGCTGCTATCTTAAAAGACAAAATCAGGCCAAAAAAAGCCTTTAATAATCCAGTTGTTATTATTTTTTTAAACAAAAAAGCTTTTAAATGTCCTCCAAATCCTTTGCTAGTGTCCCTTCCAAAAAAATCATCCAATAATCCTAGAAAGGAAAATCCCCAGCATAAGTAAGTGAGACTAATGATATATATAGGTGTGTTAATATAAAATAAAAGAGGCAAAATTACTGCTATGTAACTTAAAGGAAAAACTATACCTAAAGCTGTAGGAATTTTTTTATTTTTATAATTATTTAACATAAAATTATTTTTTGTTAAAATAACTTTCATTACTTTTAACAATAATTTAGTTGAGATAACGCTAATTCCAATGCTTGTTAAGTATAACATTTTTTTCTTCTGCCCTCTGTAGTAGGTGTTTAAGTAAAACAGTTTTAAAAATTTGATACCCCTGGTTAACTCTATGTAAAAATCCATCTAGATCACGCGTTGTTTTTCGATGATTCATATTAACTTCAACCTCTTTAATAGTAAGTTTGTTTTTTAATGCTTTTATGGTACCATCTATCTCTACTCCAAAGTCTTTTTCAAGGGGGAATATAGTTGTTGCGGCTAATTTTGTCATAACCCTCTGCCCACTAAGTGGCGCCGATATATATTTCCCCGTAATTAGATAAACACACAAGCTAGCTAAAAATCTTACAAAGCCAAAACCTTTAGAATTGTTTGTTTTCTTAAATTTAGCTATACTTATATCTACTTCGTTGTTTATTACAGGGCCAGCTAATTCTATTAATTCACAAGAACTAACTCCCAAATCTGCATCAATAAAAGCTATAATATCTTCTGTTGCATATTGTAATCCTGTATTTAAAGCATTGCCTTTACCTTTGTTTGAATCTATACGTAAAATCTCAGCTTTTGCACGTTTAGCTTCAAGAGAAGTATTATCCGATGAACCATCATCTATAACCAAAACCTGATTAATAAGAGGAACGCTTTTTGCGCCTGAAACTGTTTTATAAATCAAATCACCTTCATTATAGGCTGGAATTATAACTGAAATAAATTTGTCCTTCATTTTTTGCCTCCATTAGTTTAAAAGTTCCTCAATTCCTAAGATCTCGTTAATAAGTTTAAATTCATCTAGAAGCCCATTAGTATCCTGGATGGAAACTATTTTATATTCAATTTCTTTTTCTTCAAAGATTTCTTTTAGCTCGTCATTAAAGGTGTTATTAGAAACAATTAGCTTTTTACTCTTTAATTTATCTAAGTTTTCATTAATGTAGTATTCAAATCTACTGCTATTTACAAATTGTGAGGTAACATCAATATTCCAATCTGACAAAATATCTCTTTTATTATCAACAAACCTTTCTTCACCAACAACTATAAGTTCAGGTATAGATGATAATTTATTGTCATTGATGTTTTTTGTAATTTCTTTTTTAAAAACTTCACCCTTAGTTTCCCACGTATTTAGTGTATTTTTCATATCTTTTGTTTCCTTTTTAAGGGACCCAAAATCTTTTTCATAACTACTTAGCTCTTCTTTTAGATTATCTATTACTTGTGCTTGTTGAAAAGTTATATGATCTTCACCTAGAGAAATCCCTATTAATAACCCAAAAGTAAGACTAAAAAAAATTGATACAATCGTCAAAATGTAGTATTTAAATCTTATCATTTTACCACCCTCTCAATAGCCTTGAATTAAACGTAAATTGATTAATCTAAAAATTATTTGTAATTTATCTGAATGTATTATTAGAAATGTTAGCGGTAGTAATGCCATAATTAATACAATTGCAAGGCTCTTCAATTCAACTATATCACTAAAAATATTACTTACCCCTTTTAAGTCGATAAGACGATCTCCAACTTTTAACCTTGTCAATATAGTACTTGACATACCTTTTCTGTCCTTTTCGAAAAAATCAATAATATTTGTATGAGATCCAAGTGCAAGTATTTTTTTCGCTTTTAATTGATGTGCTACAAGTAAAGCAAGATCTTCACTGGTTCCGGGAGCAGTTATTTTTGTGCAATCTAAAGATTTCTCCTGTAGCCGGCTCTCTCCTGGGGCTCTTCCATTCGTATACGCATGGATCAAAATTTCACCGGCTTTATGTAAAGTTTCATCACTTACACTATCCATATCACCCAGGACTACATCCGGTTTTAAGCCAAACATCATAAGAGCATCTGCTCCCCCATCAACCCCGATTAGAAGAGGCTTTTTTATATTAATATAATCAATTAGTGCTCTAAGATCATTTTTAAAATTACTGCCTCTAGTAACTATTAAACATTCCTTCCCCTCGAATTTGGTCTTAACTTCAGATAAATCAAGTTTATCTACAAACATATCCTTTTCATAATCTGCATAAGAGATGGTATTTTCAAAAAAATTTAAAAGGTTTTTACTCATCTTCTTTTCTGCTTGCTTAGTTAGTTCAACATGTTTATTCCAATTAAAAACTCTTCCTGTACCAATTTTCTGTTTAGAACTATCAAATACATTGTTACCTTTTATCTGTACTAAATCTCCATCATTTATTTTTTCAGTTAAGTTTTCATCAACAAGATCTATAAAAGGCGTTTCATTCTCTAATAAAACCCTTGGCCCTCTATTTGGAAATTCACCTGTCATTGTATTATCAAGATTTATAACTGCTTTAACTCTGGTATTTACAAGGGAATCTGCTCCAACTTCATCTAAGTTTTTGTGCTTAATAACTGCTATCTCACCTGGCCGTAATTCTTTTACAAGGTTTTTTGTTTTGAATCCTATTCGCACTTTCCCTTTAACATTTTTCATAGTATACCACCTTTTTTACTTCTTAGTTTTATTATGTGTTTTAATTAACAGGTTATAATAAAAAAACTGCTCCCTTTGGGAGCAGTTAATATTTACAAAATAAATTGCTAATTTAAGCTTTCACTTTTCTATTCAATCTTAATCTATCTGCTACTATCGCAATAAATTCTGAATTGGTAGGTTTACCTTTTTCTGTATCTATGGTGTATCCAAAAAAGCTTTTTATTGTATCTAAATCATTTCTGTTCCATGCCACTTCTATTGCATGCCTGATCGCCCTTTCTACTCTGCTTGGAGTTGTATCAAATCTTTCAGCAATTTTTGGATATAATTCTTTTGTGACAGAGCCTAATAACTCTAAATCATCAATAACCATCATAATTGCTTCTCTTAGATACAAATATCCTTTAATATGTGCAGGAACACCAATCTCATGAATTATATTAGTTACCTCAGCTTCTAAATCAGTCGACAACATTTCTTTATCATAATTATTGCTCTGTGAATCCTCCATATTATTGTCTGTTACTGTATAATTATTATCTTTTGTTATATTAATCTCTCCTAATTCATGGTTGATTTCTATATTACTTTCTTCTAATCCACCATATATCTGATTGATCCTTTTGACAAGTACATCCATATTAAATGGTTTTAATATATAAAAGTCAGCTCCTAAGTTTACTGCTTTTTGAGTGGTGCTTTCATGACCAAAAGCTGTTAACATAATAATTTTTGGATTGAATTCTTTCATCTCTTCAGTTCTTAGCTTTTCTAACACACCAATACCATCTAAAACTGGCATAATTATGTCTAACAAAATGATGTCGGGATTAGTTTGTTTGATTTTTTCTAAGGCTTCCTCGCCATTATAAGAAATACCAACAACTTCCATATTTTCTTGCTCATTCAAAAAATCTCTTAAAATTTCACAAAATTCCTTGTTATCGTCCACAATCAGAACCCTTACCACCTTTAAAACCCCCTTAAAAAGTATAAAACTATTACTAAGGAACTATTACTAAATTTTCATTCCTATCCTAATATTATAATAATTAGGTATAGATTTCCTTCGACGTTATTTTTTGATTATCCTGCATAGTTTTTTAAAAAATATAAAATTTTCTAAAAAATTGCCAATTACCAATAATAATGACCACCCCCAGATGGATGTGGTCATTATATACATTTCCTTAATTTAAATATGATTCTGGTGCAAAAAAAGTCATGAGTTAGGAAACCTTATTTCGATTGTTGATAAATCTTAGATGTATCAATTAAAAACAACTATGTGAAAAGACTTTTTGCACCAGAATCAAACATTCATTCTTCAAAGTATTCTATATCTCCAGATTCAGTTAACATCCATTCCATGTAAGTACCATACCCTTTTTTAGGGTTATTCATAAATACATGAGTTACTGAGCCCACTAGTTTGTCATCCTGAATTATAGGACTACCACTCATACCTTGAATTATCCCACCTGTTTTGTCAATTAACTCTGGATCTGTAACCTCTATAACCATTCCTTTGCTAGAGTCATAATTTTGTGGCATAACTCTTCTAATTTTGATATCATAACTTTCAACATTTTGACCTTCTAAAACAGTTAGTATCTTTGCTGGACCTTCTTCTACATGTTGAGATAGACCAACTGGTATTGGTTCTTCATAATACAGATCTTGTGAATCCATCTCATCAAATTTGTCGCCAAATATACCAAATTCAGTATTTGTATCTATTGATCCTATGGGACCATTATTTTCAATAAAGGCTCCTCTTTTTTCTCCTGGTTTATTTTCTTCGCCTCTAGTAACGTCAACAATATTGGAGCTTACAATTTGACCATTTCTAATATCTAAGGGTTGATTTGATTCGGCATCAGAAATAGAATGACCGAGAGCTCCGAATCTATCGTTTTCTGGATCTACATAAGTTAAAGTACCTACTCCTGCTTTAGTATCTCTAATATACATGCCTGTAAGATGATCATTTGTTTCTGGGCACTCTTCAGGTTCCACTAACTTAACTTTTTCTTTACCATCACGATCAATTACAACTTCTATCTTATCTTCATTCTTAGAATACTTCTCTAATATTCTTGCAGTGTTTTCAACGTCACCAACTTCATCGCCTTCAATTTCTAATATTGCATCACCCTCTTGCAAGCCTGCTTCTTTTCCTGGTGACATTGAACCTTCTGGTGTCTCAATTTCATGAAAACCAACAACCATTGTATCTGAAGGACGCAATTTAATGCCTACAGAATTCCCACCTGGTATTAATTCAATGGGCGAAATTACGTCAATATTTATAGTTCTAAGTGGTATATGACCAAATAACTTAAACTCAAGGTCAATCTCACCTAATTCTAATGGTTTTACTTCCTTCGATTCACTATCAAATTGTACTGATTCTTTACTCTCTCCATGTACGCTAAGAATTAATGGGTAACTAACTTCTATCTTTTCTGCCTGACCTTTTAACATAGTAATTTCATTAGGAAATTCACTAATTTGTCTTACCGGCGGTGTTAAACTCAAAATTACGATTAAAATGGCCAGTATTATACCTATACTTTTACTGCGTCTATTGTCACATTTCACACCGGTTCACACTCCTAAAAATTAATTTAATTTTTAATTTGGCTTATTAATAAAATCCCCCTTCAAAGTAGGTCATATACCGTTTTTAGATAGGTAAACTGGGCTATAATTTCGAATGTTTAACAATAAAAAAACATCATTCAATTAGAATGATGTCCCATGAACATAAAGATATTTATTTGATTTTACAAAATTTAATTTTCCTTTTTAAGCATTTTTTTAGCATGAGATAAAGAAATTTCAGAAGGACTTGAACCGTCTAACATCCTTGCTATTTCCTGTATCTTTTTGTCTTCTTCAAGCTCTATAATATTAGTAAAAGTTTTATTTGAACTCTCTTCTTTATAAATATTAAAATGTCTATCTGCTTTAGCCGCTATCTGTGGTAAATGCGTAACACACAAAATCTGTTTTTCTTTTGATAAATTTTCTAATTTAATACCTACTTTTTGGGCTGCCTTACCACTAATTCCAGTATCAATTTCATCAAATATTAGTGTTCTTATGTTATCAACTTTTGACAAAACAGTCTTTAATGCGAGCATAATTCTTGCCAGTTCACCACCTGAAGCTATCTTAGATAACGGCTTTAGTGGTTCGCCAGGATTGGGGCTTATCAAAAACTCTACTTTATCACTACCTTTAGGATTAAGAGATGTTTCTTTGATTGATACTTCAAATTGAACTTTCTCCATTGCCAATTCCATCAATTCTTTAGATATATCTTTAGCTAACAATTTAGAAACATGCTTTCGCTTTTCGTTTAATTGCTCTGCTTTTTCCTTTAGTATATCATCTAACTGAATAATCTCTTTTTCAATTTTCTGTGCCTTTGATCTAGAATTTTCTAACCATTCTATCTCTTTAATAATTTCTTCTTTATAATTTAATATTTCGTCAATATTATTCCCATATTTTCTTTTTAAATCATTAATTTTATCTATTCTTTCTTCAATGTCATGTAATTCTTCTGGTTCTAATTCTATATCATTATAGTATGTACCAAGCTCCTGACTTGCCTCTTCTAAATGAATAAGTGCTGTTTCTATCTCTTTAACAAGGGTGGTCAAACTATCATCCATTTCCTTAAGTTCATTCAAATCTTCTAACACTACACCAAGCTTATCAGTTACCGAAGTTTCAGTTTCTCCTTGATATATCGTGTCATAGGCTTTATAGATTCCACTTTTCAACCGTTCAAAATTTAATAGCTTTTTCTTTGTCTTTTGTAGCTCTTCTTCTTCTCCTGGTTTTAAATCTGCTGATTCTATTTCATCTAATTGAAATTTTAATAAATCAATTCTTCTTTCTCTTTCTTTAGGATCTCCTTTTAATTCTTTTAACTCTTTTTGTTTCTTTTCACGCTCAAAATATTTTTCTTTAAAATCATTTCTATCTTTTAAAATTTCTTTTCCACCGTAAGCATCCAAAATATCTAGATGATTTTTCTCATTCAAAAGTGACTGATGCTGATGTTGTCCGTGAATATCAACAAGCCCATTAGTAACCTTTCTTAAATTGCTTATTGTAGTAGCTGTACCATTAATCCTCAAAATACTTTTATTATTGGTTATCTCTCTTGATATAATCAGATCATCATTCTTATCAAATTCTACGCCTATTTCATTAAAAAAATTAATTATGTTATTATAATTATCTTCACCTATTTCATCAGTCAAAGAAAAAATTCCTTGAATTAAGGCTTTATCCTTTCCCTGTCTAACCATCTCCGTTGAAGCTCTATCTCCTAGTATTAAACCTAAAGCATCCAAAATAATTGTTTTACCCGCACCTGTTTCACCTGTTAATATATTTAATCCCGGTCCAGGTTCAATTTCTAAATTATCAATCAAGGCAAAGTTTTTAATTTCCAGATGTAATAACATTAATTTCACCTCATTAGTGAAGCTTTATTTTATTCTTTTCGCTCCACCAGCTTATGATTTAATACGTCACAAAAACTTCTTTTGTTAAATTTCACTAATTTTGTAACATGTTCTGAATTCCTTATTATTACTTCATCCCCATCCTGCAAAGTAAATCCTTGCTGTCCATCAATTGTCAAAACAACATGAGCGTAATTTGTATTTACTTTGACATCAATCTTTTCCTTAGGTGATACTACAACAGAACGACCATGCAAAATATGTGGACATATAGGTGTTACTAATATTGCATCAAGGTCCGGATTTATAACAGGGCCTCCTGCGGATAAAGAATATCCTGTAGAACCAGTTGAAGTTGCTACTATTAATCCATCCCCCGGATACTTTTCAAGGTAGCTATCATTTATGTATGTCTCAAGTTCTATTAATTTAGAAAAAGGTCCTTTTGAGATTACAATATCATTTAGAGCAATAAATTTACATAACTTGTTATTATTTCTCACTACACTTGTTTCTAACATTACTCTTTCTTTTATTTCAAAATTATCTTTTACTATATCATCTATGTAACCATTAACTTCGCCTATTTCTATTTCAGTTAAAAAACCAACCTTCCCCACATTTATCCCAAGAATTGGTATGTCATACTTTGCATAATCTCTAGCAACTTTTAGAAGTGTCCCATCTCCACCTAATACTATTAAAAGCTCAGCATGTTCTGCAATCACATCTGGTTTTGCTCCAGCTTTTTCATTTCCTATAGCTTTAGCAGCTTCACATGTCAAATATATTTCAAGGTTGTGCTTAAAAAATTTTTCGTATAATTCTCTTGTTATTTCTAAAGCCTTCTCTTTTTTCATGTTTGGAATAAGTCCTATTCTTTTCATTTCAAGCCTCCCTAAAGCCCGGTTAGAATTACTAGGTTTATAATTTTATATTAGCAGAATAAACAACATCGTTGACAATCTTTGATACTTCAAGGGTCATATCTTTTACTGTAACAGTTTTAGATAATTCTTCAAAATATGCTAAATATTCAATGTTTCCCTTTGGGCCTTTTATTGGTGAATAAGTTAATCCTCTTAATACAAATTCATGCTCTTGCGCTTTATAGATTACTTTTTTAATCGCTTCTTTATGAAAATTAGGGTCTTTCACTACACCTTTTTTACCTATTTTATCGCGACTCAATTCAAATTGAGGCTTAATCAACACAATTGAAGTCTTAGGGTAAACAATAAAATCTTTAAGTTTAGGTATCACTAAATCAAGGGAGATAAATGAAACGTCAACACACGCTAAGTCAGGGGCTGCTGTAAATAAATCTTTTTCAACATATCTAATATTTGTCCTTTCAAATACACTAACTCTTTGGTCCTGTCTAAGCTGCCAAGCTAATTGTCCATAACCTACATCTACTGCATAAACATGCCTTGCTCCATTTATTAAAAGACAGTGTGTAAAACCACCTGTTGAAGCACCAATATCTAAGCACACCCTATTATTTACATCTATCTCAAAACTTTGCAGCGCTTTTTCTAGTTTAAGCCCACCTCTACTAACATATCTTTCGGAAGCTTTCTCTTTTATTTCAATAGGTAGATCGTCTCTGATTTTTGTCCCCGGTTTGTCAATTCTCTCACCATCTATAAAAACTACGCCTGACATTATCAGTCTCTTTGCCTTTTCCCTTGTAAGACTGTAATTTTTATCTACTAAAATTTGATCCAACCTTTTTTTATTTGCATAACCCAATCTTTTCACCCCGGTTTTTCTTTAATATTTTGGCAGTGATTTTGTCCGGGGAAAGTCCGTATTTGTCTAAAATTGCGTTTCTATCACCATGTTCCACAAATTTATCATTTATCCCAAACCTAACAACCAACTTGTCCGCTAGACCATATTCTGATAACAATTCTAATACACCACTTCCAAAACCGCCAACTAAACTATTTTCTTCTAAAGTATACAGTTCATTATGCGATTTTGCCAGATTTATAATATTATTTTCATCAAGTGGTTTAACAAATCGAGCATTAAATAAAGTTGCATTAACACCCTTTTCATTTAATTTTTCTAAAACTTGTTCACCAATTTTGACCATAGAACCCACACAAATAAGCGCAACATTTTTTCCTTTTTTTATAATTTCGCCTTTACCAATTTCTAATTTTTCAATACTTTCGTCGATATTAACTCCTTCTCCTTTACCTTTTGGATATCTAATAGCTACCGGCTTATCTATTGTAAATGCAGTCGAAAGCATCGTTTTTAGTTCTTTTTCATCTTTTGGAGCCATAATTATAATATTTGGTATAGTCCTCAAATAAGAAAGATCAAACAAACCCTGATGAGTCTCACCATCTCCACCAACAATACCTGCACGGTCAATAGCGAAAGTGACCGGCAGCTTTTGCAGGCAAACATCGTGGACAATTTGGTCATAGGCTCTTTGCAAAAAAGTAGAATATATAGCTACAACTGGTCTATATCCACCCTTTGCAAGTCCGGCAGCAAAAGTAACCGCATGCTGTTCTGCAATGCCAACATCAAAAAAGCGCCTGGGATATTTTTCCTTAAATTTATCCAGGCCAGTGCCAGAGCACATAGCAGCAGTTATAGCTAAAAGATTATTATTTTTTTCAGCAAGTTCAGTCATAACATCGCCAAAAACTTTAGAATATGTTGGAGGTTCATTATCAGAAGACTTTTTTAGATCGCCTGTATCTTTATCAAATGGACCTACTCCATGAAATAGGTCTGGTTCGTTCTCTGCAGGCAAGTATCCTTTACCTTTTTTTGTTACTACATGGACTAATACTGGACCACGAGTTGCTTTCGCATTCTTTAACATCTGCTTCAATGTGGTTATATTATGTCCATCTACTGGCCCAAGATAAGTAAAACCAAGCTCTTCAAACAACAAACCGGATACAAGAAGGTATTTCAGGGTATCCTTAACCCTTTCAATAGATTTTACCATCTTACCACCAATCGCCGGGATCCTTTTTAATATAAATTCTAAATCTTCCTTCACCCTTTGATATTTAGGATCGGTCCTAATTCGCGTCAAATAAGAAGACATAGCTCCAACATTTTCACCTATTGACATCTCATTGTCATTTAAAATCACTTTAATATCGGTTTTTTCATGACCTGCCTGGTTCAATGCTTCAAAAGCCATTCCTCCAGTAAGAGCGCCGTCTCCTATCACACTGATAATTTTCTCATTACCACCAGACAAGTCACGGGCCTTACACAACCCAAGAGCAGCAGAAATTGATGTGCTACTGTGACCAGTCTTAAATGCATCATACTGGCTTTCTTCAGGATTTGGAAAAGCACTAATACCTCCAAATTGCCTTATGCTAGACATTTCATTTAATCTTCCGGTAAGCATCTTATGTACATATGCTTGATGCCCTACATCCCAGATAAACTTATCTTCCTCTAAAGAAAAAACATTATAAAGACTTAACGTAAGTTCAACAACACCCAAGTTTGGTGCCAAATGTCCCCCAATTCCAGAAAGATTAACAATTAAATTTTCTCTTATTTCATCCGCTAATTGCTGCAGCTCATTAGTTTCTAAATTTTTCAAATCACCAGGCAAGCTTAAATTATTTAATAAATTTTCCATAACTTTTTACCTCACTTTCTACTTCTAAAGGGGGCTTTATTAGGAACTAAAGACAAAAAGTCATCTATCCTTGTCAGTATTTTCCCTACATAAAAAATAACCTCTGTACCAAAAGTAACAGCTATATATTTCCCAAGAGCTTTTCCTCCAACTGTCAGTGAAGAAACAAGAGCTGTTAATATTATATTTAAAGTAGTTGTACCTGCAAATTCCTGCAGGACAATCATTCTCATAACCAAAATCGCAGTAATTGAACCTGTAGCAATCCCTGCGATATCACCTATTACATCGGCACAAAAACTAGCCACCTGATCTCTATTTTTAACAAGCTTTACTGCTTTTTTAGCACCATATACTTTATTTGCAGCTCTAGCATTTAAGTTTGATTCCACTGCAGAAGTGGCAGATATTCCAATTAAATCAAATACTATACCTATCATAATTACCAAAAATAATACAGCTACGTTGACAATTATTGACTCAACTTGACCAAGTATAATTTGTGTAATAATGCTAAACCCTATAGCTAACACAAAAGTCCATATACTAATATATATAGCCCATTTTTTTATATAATTTTTTTTATTATTATTTCCCAAAACATTCACCTCATGACAAACAAAACCATTGGGCGAATGGGACGGTAGTGAACCAAGTAAATGTTGTGGCTTAAGGTCTGGTAGGTTTTCCCAGAAAGCCAACCTCCCGTTTCCGAGAGAGGCGGTTTCCCTTTAATGGCTTCTCCATCTTTTGATGGCACCAGATCACCACTTAGTCCACACTTCAATCCCTGATTCACTTCCCTAGATGATAGGGAACAGCCTAGGAGCTTTCCTCAGGTAGGCATTGCCCATCTCCTAGCCTCTTTTGCAGTAACGGTTTCAAGTCACTGCTATACAGCCTAGGCGCCTTTCTCGGCTATATAGCATTATGAACTATCCGCCGCTACCACTCAAGGCAGGCTACGCTACACGCAGCTGATCACCACATGTAGGTTTCCCTCAGGTCGTAAATTGCACCCGGAAAAATTCAATCTACGAACCCTGAGTCTCCACGAAGGCAGGGACGCGCCCTACATGCCTTTGTAGACCGCCCTACCTTCTTAACCCCCAGCATCGACCCCGGGCTGGGCGCCTAAAGCCGACACCAGAGACTTCATCGATGTGCCCTTTAGCGGATTTTTAGGCCCGCCTTCGGAGATGGGATGACCCACTAGGATACTGCACCGTCCATCGCCCACTGTCACCTTAATTATAACACAGGATAAAATAAAGGGAAAATTATTTAATAATCCCTATTGATTAAAAACTTAGTAAGTTCTTTTAATATATTGGCTTTATCACCATAATAACTGAGTTCCTCCAAAGCTTTTTCAAGCATTATGTTTGCTTCTTTTTTAGAATTTTGTAACCCAAAAACTCTAGGAAAAGTAGCTTTATCTATATCTTCATCCTGACCAATTTTCTTTCCTATTTTCTCTTCTTCTCCTATTACATCTAATATATCATCTACTATTTGAAATCCAAGACCTACGTACTGAGAAAACCTCGATAATCTTTCAATGTCATCTTTTTTTGCTAATGCCAAAATCGCACCTGCTTTTATAGATGCACTAAGCAGTTTTCCAGTTTTGTTATTATGTATATACAATAATGTATTTTCGTCAATTTCTTTGCCTTCCATATCCAGGTCTACTACCTGCCCACCAATCATTCCATTAGTCCCAATTGCATCAGAAATTTCTTTAGCAGATCTTAAATAAACTTCTCTATCCAAGTTTCCTTCAAGCCCCTGCTGCAGCATTATTTCATAAGCTCTATTTAAGAGCCCGTCTCCTGTCAAAATAGCGTTTGCTTCTCCAAAAACTTTATGATTAGTCGCTTTCCCTCTTCTTAGATCATCATTATCTAAAGCAGGCAAATCATCATGAACTAAAGAATATGTGTGAATCAACTCCACCGCACAAGCATAAGGCATCATTTCATCCAGGTCACCATCAAATAATTCACCAGCAGCTAACATCAAAATTGGCCTTAACCTTTTTCCCCCGGCAAACACACTATAATGCATACTTTCATGAATTACAGTAGGAAATTTATTTTGTGGAGGGAGATAATCTGCTAAATTTTTTTCTATCAATTCTGCTTTTTCTTGTAAATAGGCCTCTACATTAACCAATCTAATTATCCTCCTCTATATCAAAAGGACGAAGGCTAATCTCACCATCTTCATCCTGGGTTAATACATTAATTTTCTGTTCCGCTTTTTCTAGTTTTTCGCTGCACAATTTCGTTAATTTAATCCCGTTTTGAAAATACTCAACAGACTCATCAAGAGTCAGTTTACCACTTTCAAGAGATTTCACAATTTTTTCAAGATTTTCAAGGGCTTTTTCAAAGCTTAATTCTTCACAATTATCCTCATTTTTATCTTCATTTACATCCTCATTTACTTCATTTTTATAATCTTTAGGTTCACTCATTATTCCTCTTGCCCCTCCTCGCCACTGTACAAGTTTTCCACCTTACAATCTGCCTTACCGTCTTTAAAGTTAACTCTTATTTTCTCATTTATAGATATATTATTTACACTTTCAATTATTCTACCATCACCCTTTTCGCACATAGAGTATCCCCTCTTTAATACTGCAAGCGGACTTAAAGCTTCTAATCTATCGATCATTGATGATAGTCTTTGTTTTTTATCTTTAAAGTAATGATATTTTTCACGTAATAAAAGCTGATAATAATAATCTAGTTCTTTTCTTCTTTCTTCAACTATAAAATGTGGATCTTTTAAAACATGTCTTTCTTTTAAATCATCTAGTTCATCTTTTAATTTTACAACTTTATTTTTTAGAGATACTACCATTCTACTTTTGTATTCTTGTATATCTTTTTGAATTTCATCTTTATCGGGTACAATAATCTCACCTGCTGCTGTTGGTGTCGGAGCCCTAACATCTGCTACAAAGTCAGAAATTGTTATATCTGTTTCGTGACCAACACATGAAATGACAGGTGTAGAGCACTTAAAAATTGTTCTTGCAACTACTTCTTCATTAAAAGGCCAAAGTTCCTCTAAAGACCCTCCACCACGACCAGTCAATATAACATCCGGCTCAAGTACTTTATCTGCAAGCTCTAAAGCATAGGATATTTCGTTAGCTGCTTTGTCTCCTTGAACTCTTACTGGAACTATTACCAATTCAACTCGAGGAAACCTTCTGGTAATGGTAACAACCATATCTCTGACTGCTGCACCAGTTGGCGAGGTTATAATGGCAACTTTTGTGGGGAATTTTGGAAGTGGCTTTTTGGTTCTATCATCAAATAAACCTTCTTCTCTTAATTGTTGTTTTAGTTTTTCAAAGGCCTGGTGCAAATCTCCAATACCATCAGGCTTTAATTCATCGACATAAAGCTGATAGAGTCCGGCTCTTTCAAATACACCTACGGATCCCCTAGCCACAACATTCATGCCGTCCTGAGGATTAAAATCCAGGGCCTGATTACGATTTTTAAACATCACACATCGCAAACTAGAACCCTGGTCTTTTAATGTAAAGTACATATGCCCTGAGCTATGGTGTTTAAAATTTGAGATCTCACCTCTTACCCATAAATCTTTTAAAACAGAGTTTTGACCCAGTATGTCTCTTACATACCGGGTCAATTCTGTCACCGTAAAGCTTTGTTTATTAGTCAGCATGTCTCTTAGCGGATTCTAAAGTATTATTCATAAGCATAGTAATTGTCATTGGTCCTACTCCACCAGGAACGGGTGTTATCATTCCAGCAACATTTTTGGCAGATTCAAACTCAACATCTCCTACTAGCTTATCCTCTACCCTATTAACACCAACGTCAATTACAACTGCACCAGGCTTAATCATATCACCAGTAACCATCTCAGGACGTCCTACAGCAACTACAAATATGTCCCCTTGCTTCGTAACTTCTTCTAAGTTCTTAGTTCTTGAATGGCAAATTGTTACAGTAGCATTTCTTTCTAGTAAAAGAAGTGATATTGGCTTACCAACTATATTACTTCTACCCAAAACAACTGCATGCTTACCATTTATATCTACATTGGAGTATTCAAGCAACTTGATTATACCGTAAGGGGTACACGGAACAAAAGCATCCTGTCCAACTACCAGGTTACCTACGTTTTCAGGATGAAATCCGTCTACGTCTTTTTCGATAGAAATAGCATCCAAAACAGCTCCCTCATCTATATGATCTGGAAGTGGAAGCTGTACCAAAATACCATGTACGCTATCATCGTTGTTCCATTTCTTCACATAACTTAGCACTTCTTCCTGGGTAATATCTGCAGGAACTCTTTCAACTACTGACTTAATCCCAAGGTTATTGGCAGTCTTTTCCTTCATTCCTACATAAGTTTGTGAAGCTGGATCTTCCCCCACTAATAAAACATTAAGACCAGGGGTTATCCCTTTTTCGTTCTTAAGCTGCTCGATTTCCTTTTTTAGCTCTTCCCTAATTTGCTTACCAATTTCCTTTCCACTAATTAACTCTGCACTCAATTAAATCCCTCCTTAAATTTATTAATAGTTAAAAAATAGTTAAAATTTTAACTATATCTAACATATTGAAGCTATAATTGCCAACTACCTTATTCTATCACACTGATATAAATTCCTTCTCATTTTTTAAAAACCTGTTTTTCAAACTTTTGTTTTGTTAGCCAAGCTACACCACAAGCATTATCTTTAGACAGTTCTGGTGGGGTATAACAGGTCCTCAAATTAAAATATTCTTTTAAATTTTTTTGTAGATAATTTTTAATATACTTATTACTCATCACACCACCAACCAGGATAATATTCTTAATATTTTTTGGATATCTTACATTTGAAATGAGCTTTTCAATAGACTGAGAGATGTTATCAAATACCCCTCTCGCAATATTAGCTTTTTCTATTTCTGTTAAATTATCCTTTTCTAGTTTTCTTTCTACATGCGACAAGGGTCCAGAAAAACTCACCTTGCTATCATTAACTGCAACTGGTACCGATTCAGTCATCGTTGCCTTTTTCGATAGTTCTTCCAAATAAACTCCAGAGGGAAATTTATAACCAAGCTTTACCCCAACCCTATCTATGTATTGACCTGCTGAAATATCTTCAGTTTCACCTAAAAGTTTAATATCAAATTTGTAATTATTAAACTTTACCTTCAATAATTCAGTAGTTCCTCCAGATATATGTAAAGCTAAAAAATCATCTAAAGTAGTATTGTTGTAATAAAAGCTACATGCAAGATGATTCTCTTGATGGGTAGTGGTCAGAAAATCTATATTCAAAACCCTTGAAAGAACTTTAGCATAAGAAGTTCCAGTAACAAATACAGGCATATATGAGCCTCTAACCGGCCGTGGGGCTGTACTTGCTCCAATTGCCTTAATATCTGTCACTTTAATTTTATTTTCTTTTTCTACATAATCCATAAGATGATCAAACAATACAGGTAAATTCTTTTGATGTTGAAAAACAGCCTCTGATTGACGAAGCCCTTTTTGACCTTCCTGAACTTCTAGCACTTTTTCTTTTTTATATAATTTATCTCCACAAAAAAGCGCCAAAGATGTTGTATACGCACTAGTATCAATCCCAAGATAAATCATTTCTTGTCACCTTGAAGACTTTTAAAAGCTTTGTCCAACACCCCATTAACATAAGAGGGTGACTCATGAGTACTGTATTTTTTAGCAAGTTCTACTGCTTCATTTATTGATACTTTATAAGGTATATCTTCAACATATAGTAATTCTGCCAGGGCAAGTCTCAAAATAGAAAGATCAACTTTTGATAGCCTTTCTATACTCCAATTTTCAGTATGTAAATCTATAATCTCGTCTATTTTATCTTGATTATCCATGGTTATATTTATTATGTCTTCTAAATATTCCATATCCTGCTGACTAACTTTATTTTCCATCTTGTTTCTTAAATATCCAAGTGCATCTTCAGGGTTATTTTTTCCTACTTCAATTTGAAAAAGGGTTCTCATAGCACTTTCTCTAGTGTAACGCCTGCTCAATTTGTATGCCTCCTTATCCAATTAACTCCAGGGTGGAAAGATATATTCTAATAATCTATAAAAATCTTTTCTATCGTAATTGTTCCCGATAAAATAACCTGCTGTTACAAATAAAATTATCAAAATTCCTCTCCAAAATCCAAATAACACAAAAATAAGAGCAAAAATTAATCCAATTATAGCTCCTATTATTCCTCTAAAATTATTTTCGATAAAATAATATATGTCATCTCTATTCAAAGTTATCACACCTTTTATTAATGATTCTTATAATTCTCTTTGTCAGTGTTATTGTCTTCATTCATAAAATTAGATTCATTTTCTACATTCTCACTGGTTTCTTTTAGAACTTCTTCTTTTGTTTCGTTTGATTTTTCATCATCTACTTCAAGGTTTCTAGATGTCTCAGTTTTAGTTACTGCTTTTTTTCTGGTTTTAGCTTTTGGATTAATTGACTTTCCTTTTTCATTAGATATATTTTCTATTAGCATCTTAACCTCTTTCACAACAATACCAGAAACAGTTTCTACATGTTCTTTGATATCGTTTTGTAGTTCTTCTGATAGTTCTGGAATGATCACATCAGGTAGAACCTTTCCTTTAAAATATATTATCACTCCGTCTTCTTGAGATCTAATTTTGGTTTGTATATCTTTTACCCCTTTTGTCTGTTCAGCAACTTGTTTAACCATGGTTTCGATAGCATCTAAAGAAATCTTGACTTCCCCTAGTTCTAACTCTTTTGTTACACTGTCCACTTTCTTCTCCCTCTTAAATGCTATCCACAGTGTCCTTATTGAAATTAGCAAAATAACCAAACCAATCAAAACTATTTCTAAAACACCTAAAATACTAAGCATGCTTGTCCAGTAGTACTCTAAGAAGTTTTGATAAGGAGAAACCAAGATAAATAATGATATAGCACCTGCCAAAATCAACAAACCACCTAGTAAAGAAACTATCCTATCAAAAGCATTCATAAATTACTCCCCTTTCTAATTTTTATCCGTTTATTCTACAAAGTTAATACCTTGAATATAAACATCAACGGCTTCTACTGTCAGGTTTGTCATATTTTCAACAGAACTTTTTACTCTTTCCTGTATTTCATAAGAAACCTGAGGAATTTTGTATCCATAATTAATCTTTATATTTAGACTTATAACAGCTTTATCTGCATCAACTTTAGTTTTAACACCTTTAAGTAATTTCTTTCTTCCTAATTTTTCATTTACATCTTCTGATATACTACCTGTCATACTATAAACACCTTTCACGTTATCTGCTGCAAGTCTGGCTATTGTTTTTACTACTTCATCAGATATCCTGATCTCCCCGTACTCTTTTTCTTCAACAAACATATTAGAGCTCAATTCCAACGTCCCTCCTCAAAAAATTAACTGTACTAAAGTCTCCTTAGTTATTATAAGTACATTTATATTCATTATTTTACCACATAAATAAATTTTATTCCAAAAATTTATAATTTGTGAGCCCATTGAACTTTTAATCTGCGAGATTTTTAGCAAATTCTCAACAATGAGCTATAACAAGGCCTTCAATAAAAAAAAAGAAAATCCTTTATAAATTTTCTACAACTTTTACCTCGTCTAAATTTAAACCTATTTTGTCAGAAACGAGCTCAACAATTTGACGTACCTCAGTTTCGCTTAAGTTCTCAGCTTTTACTGCCACCGTCGCACTATCTTGCCTATAAAATAATATTGCATCCTCAAAACCATAAGACTTTATTAAATTTTCAATTAACATCTCCTTTTCCATTACATTCAAAATTTCAAGAAGCTTATTCTCTGCTCTTTCTTTAGCTTCCTGGCTTATTTCTGGATTATCCATTAATTGATTTAATTTTTCAATTTCTTCACTTCTGATTCTATCCCTTTGAAGCCTATATTCTACAAAAAACTCTTCTTCATGCTCTATATCCCAATCCTCATAGTCTTCCCTGGGGAATATTTCCATAACTTCCTGGTCTAAACCCTCTATTTCATCAAACTCTATCTTTTCAGCCTCTTCAGCTTTTTCATGCTCATTTTCATTACTTTTCTCTATTATTTCACTACCTTCGCTATTTTGTCCACTTTCTTCCTTGATCAAAGAGTAATCATCGCTATTACTGATACCCAATATGGTGCTAAAGATTAAAGCCAGGCCAATTAAAACAACAGCACAAATTATTATTAATTTGCTTAATTTCATACTTATAATTTTCATGATATATCTCTCCCCTCCCAATATTGATTAAATCTTAGGATTTAATATTAATTTTGAGGCAAAATCCTTATTTTATGTGAAGGTACATCCATAAGACTTTCAACTGCCTTAGTTAATTTTTTTTGAGTCTGTATATTAGCTCCACCTTCAGCTACTATTAGCACACCATTAACCTGTGGCTTTAAAGTCCTTAGAACAAGAGGTTTATCTTCTCCGCCTTCTCTTATCATCTTATACTCTTCACTTGCCATCTCTTCCTCAATTACTCTTGTTCCACCACCTGCATCAGTTTCTTTGGTCTTTGTAATGTCTCTTTCCGATTCATATGCTACATCTAGCTCTTTTCCTCCTTCTAACTGCAATAAAACCGAAACTTCTCCTGCACCTTCTATTTTTGATAGTATCTCAACAAGCCTATTTTCCAAGTTTTCCCTATAACGCGTTTTTTCACTATTCATATAATCACCCTTTCTTATTTCCTGTGACATCTCGTTTTCAGTTTCTCTTGTTAATTCATCTTTTTCATCCACTGAAAAAGGATTTCCAATTATCAAAAGCAAGAATCCAATAACACCTAAAACAATAAAATGGATTGGTATTTTACCGATTTTTAGTTTGTCAAAGTTATTTTTCATATATTTTTACCTCCTTTTAACCCTGATATTTATATCTTTTTCTGATAAGTGAAACTCATCTGCCAATCTATTTTTCAACCTGTTTTTCTCTTCTTCTTTAACATCAGGTAGATAAGTAAAGTCTCCACTAGACTCATGTTCCTCTGCTTTACTTTTTTTATCCATTTGATTTTGATCTCCATTTTCAAATTTTATTTTAATATCCTCTACTTCTTCGATTGAAATATCCGAGAAAGTTGATTCTTTTTCATCCACCTTATTTTTTTCCGTTAATATTAATTTTAGATCATGAAGCTCACCAAAATCTTCATCCCACTCTTCATTGTATGAAGGCTTAAGACTATAAAGATCATATTTATCAAAATATTCACCAACTAAATTAGATATCTCATCTTCTAGGGAGCTCTCAAACCTTCTACTGATTGCATCTAGTTCACTTTCTTTAATATCATCACCTCGCTTTATAATTTCTTTAGTTTCGTTTGGCGAAGCTGTTTCAATAAACAAATCAGGACCTTTGTCGAGTTTCGCTGCCATTTCAGTGTCTATTAAGTTTACCACCGGATTTAGTATAGTTAACATAATTAACAAACCAATAAAAAGTTTTACATAATTCTTAATTGATCCTTCTGGTAGTAGCAAATCAAGAAAAGTTGCAAGAACTATTATTATCACAATCGTACCAACAAGTTCACTTATCATATCCAACATTTATATCACCCCTAGCCTCTGATCATCATTGATGCATTGGCTGCTCCCATAATAACGGCCAAAGCTACAAAAAACATAAAACCGACAATTGCAACTCCTGCAAAAACAAAAGTTAAACAATTTGCCATAGTATTTAAACTATCAGGGATAGAATCATCTCCTAGTGGTTCCAATAATGATGCAGCAATTTTGTAGATAAAAACTAGTGCCAATATCTTTAGTGCAGGAAATACTGCTGTGAAAAATATCAATGCAGCGCCAGCAATGGTAATGCTATTTGTAAGAACTAAAGATGCTCCAACAACTGTTTCAACTGCATCTGCTAGTGATTTACCTACAACAGGTATAAAGGTTCCCGTCAAAAATTTGGCCGTTCTAATTGAAATACCATCAACAACTGCTCCACCAATTCCTTGAAGTCCCATAACCCCTAGAAAGATCGTCATAAAAAAACCAAGGGCACCAATGCTTATATCTTTAAATAAACCTGCAAGCCTGGTTACCTTAAAATGAGGACTTAGATGGCTAATAATATTTAAAACAGCTGAAAACACCAGTAAAGGAAATACAACGTTTCTGATAAGAGCGCTAAATGTGTTTATTAGAAATATCGAAATAGGATGAAATATAGCCACAGAAGTAACAGCACCCATTGACGCCATTAAACTCAAAAGCAACGGAATCAAAGCTAAAATTACATCTACCATATTTTGTACTGCTTCCCTACCTATGTTTAACGCTATAAAAAAACTTTGTAAAGCAATGCTCATAATTAGTAAATACACAACCTTATGTGCTAAATCACCTATAAATTGCTCAGAAAAAGCTGTTTGTAAATTTACTAATAGTGCAGCTATCACACTTAAGACCATAACTTTGCCAAGCAAACTAAGATTAGCAGTTATTTCCCCTAAAAAGAAGTTTATTAATCCAAAGAAGAGCTTGTTTAATTGAAATTCACCATCTTCCCCTCTAACCATATCTAGCAAATCTCCAAAACCAATTTGAGGCATATATCCTTCCATTTCCTCGGAAAGTTCCATCCATTGTTTCTCTAGGTCCTGCATTTCAGGCTCATCGATCATCTGATCTTGTTTTTCTTGAATTTCCCTTTCTATCTCTTTTTCAGCCTCATCTTCAGCCTGATCAATGTCTTCTTTACTTAATTCCCGTTGCTCATGTTTTTTTTCTACCTCATTACCTTGCACCTGGCCAAAAGCTTCATGGCTTATAGCAAACAAAACAGTAATTATAGTAATTATAACAATTAATATCACAATAACATTACTCGTTTTGCCTTTCATATATTGCTTCCACCTTTCTTTAAGGCAACAGCCGCATAACCGTTTCGAGTATCATTATTATTAGTGGTACGGCCAGAAGCATGATAATAATTTTACCGGCAAATTCAATTTTTTTGGCAATTGTCTCTTCATCAGCATCTTTGCAAACCTGGGCACCAAATTCAGTAATATATGCTACCCCTATAATTCTTAAGAGAGTATCAACATACCTCATCTCTATATCACCTTCAACAGTTAACTCTTCAATGATATCTAGTACCTCTACTAGGGGCTCTACTATTTGTAAAAATATCACTATTCCAGCAGCTACCGATAACAGCAGAGCCATCTCCCGGTTGTACTGTCTAAGAGTAACTGATAAGATAGCAGCGATTATACCAAAGGTTACAATCTGAATGATACTCATGTTTTATTCTCCTCTGTCTACAGTTCTTGTTAATAAATTCCAAATACTTCTCTAACTGTTTCAAAAAGATCTGCTAGAAGCTGAATTATCATAAATAGTACAATTATTATTCCTGTTAAGTTTACATAAGTAGTAACTTCCTTTCTATCCAAAATTTCTAAAACTGGATTTAAGACTGCAAGGATCATTCCCACACCAGCAATTTTAAAAAGTAAATCAATATCTATCCCATTCATAAGAGAGCCCCCTTATAATCACCAGAATAAAACGATTAATAAAAGCCCAGCCAAAACTCCCAGATAACGCCACATTTTTTCATTTTTCTTCCTATCTTCTTCTGCTTCATTTTTGGCATTTTTCAATTGATATAAAGTAAGTTCAATTAATTTTATTTGATCATCACGATGGCTTTTTCCAAGATTAAAAAACAAGGATTCTAATATTTCCCAGTCTGCTGAAGTTAAGGAAAGTTCATGTTCTAAGTCCTCTAGGCAGGTTTTAAAAGCTTCTTCTAAAGATATAGTTGGGTCTTGACTTTCGTTTAACAATCCACTTATTTCAGAGAATATCTTGCCTGTCTCTTTTGGATAACGACTAGCAAGGTCCTCAAAAATTTCTGGTATAGGTGTTGCTGTATAGTCTATTACTGAAGATAATGAGCGTATTTGTACTTCTAATTGTTGTAACTGGTGGGGTCTTTTCCTATAAGTCCATGCTATTTTTGTACCTATACCAACTGTTGAAAATAACAAACATCCAGCACCAACTATCTGAATCAATTAAGACCACCTCTAAATTTTATTTTTATTTAAAAATTCTTTGCCAGATATTGTGGCTTCTATTGTTCCAGGACCTTTTTCGCGGCTTAATAAAATAACATTTTTTATGCCACCGGTTTCTAAAAGTTCTCTAAAACCTTTTCTATTCATTAACGATTTTAGACTGTCAGAATGAGCAGAAACTAAAACTTTCACTCCTGCATTGACAGCTTCATTTATCGCTTTTATATCCTCGTCTTTTCCTATTTCATCAGTCACTACTAAATCTGGGGACATAGATCTGATCACAAGAATTATACCTTGTGCTTTTGGACAAGCATCTAAAACGTCGGTTCTGATACCAACATTTTTTTGTGGAACCCCAAGGTACGAGCCAGCAATTTCTGAGCGTTCGTCCACCAGGCTAACTTTGCAAGGTGATATATCTTTGTCTCCATCACTAAAAATCTTGGTCAAATCTCTTAACAAAGTTGTTTTACCTGCTCCCGGTGGGCTTACTATCAATGTATTTTCAATACTCTCCCGTTTAGAATTAAAAATTATAGGAGCAATTTTATCTCCAGCTCCTATAATCTCCCTAGAGATTCTAAAGTTTAGCCCTGAGATATTTTTTTGATTTAATATTTTATCGTTTTCAACCATCACTTCTCCGACTATCCCCACCCTATGACCTCCAGGTATAGTAATATATCCTTGTTTTAACTCTTCTTGAAAAGCGTACAGTGAATTCTTACTTAATATTTGTATTATGTTTTGGATTTCTTTATGTCTACATATTTGATCTATAATTATTTCATCATCACGTAAATTTAATAAAACAGGACGGTTTATCCTAAACCTTATCTCCTCTGCTTTGTCTTTTTTCTCTACCGGGAGTTTATTTAATTTTTTTTAATTTGCTCTGGTAGTAAGTTTATGATTTGATCAAATTCTTTCATCGCCTGGCCTCCTCTCTTAAAACATTCTTTATTTAGACAGGCTCTCATTATAATCTATTAAGCTAGTCCTACATTTATGCTTTAATATAAAAAAAATCCAAGAAGCTAAATTAGCCTCTTGGATTTCTTATGTACTCCAACAGTTTACTCCAATAGTCCTATGTTTTTATCTGGGTTGAAACTCTTCATTCATAACTTCTTCCTTCCCTGATTGACTTGAAGGATTGTTTTCAAAAATAAAAAGGTCTTTACATACAGGACAATACACTTCAGGTGAGCTATTCTCATCTAATATTCCTTCTTCAACTGTAACCATTTCACTGCATCTCGGGCATTCTATCTCAACAAGCCCAGGATCATAAGCCGGATAATTATCACCATAAAAATCTCTTTCCAGCAAGTTCAATCTTTCCTCTAAGTATTCGTTGTCCTGTTCCACTGCTCCTAGGTCCTGATCCATGGCTTCAAACATTTCTGCAAACTCCTCTAATGCCATGGTAATCTCTTTGATAACTTCACCTTCTTTAGATTTTTTGGAAAGCTCTAATCCATCAACCAGGCCATTTAAGTAAGACATCCTATCTCTCATTCGCTGTTACCCCCTTGTACCTAATTAAATGCTGTTAACTCTAATACATAGTTTTCCCCAAATGGCCCATGCTTAATCAAACCCTTTCAATATATTCGCCTGTTCTGGTATCAACTTTTATTGTATCACCTTCATTAATAAATAATGGGACATGTACTGTAGCACCGGTTTCTAATTTGGCAGGTTTTGTACTTCCAGAAACAGTGTCACCTTTTACCCCGGGTTCTGTCTCAGAAATAGTTAGCTCAACAAAAGTTGGAAGTTCAACTCCAATATTTTCACCTTCATGAAATAATACATTTATAACTGCATTCTCTTTTAGAAACTTGACACCTTCTCCAAGTTGTTCTTTATTAATTGTCATTTGATCAAAGTCTTCCATATCCATAAAAATATAATCATCATCAGCACTGTATAAAAACTGCATTTGTTTTCTCTCAAGATGTGCCTTTTTCACTTTTTCCCCGGCTCTAAAGGTTTTCTCAGTAATCGTTCCTGTTTTAAAGTTTTTCAATTTAGACCTAACAAAAGCAGCACCTTTTCCAGGTTTAACGTGCTGAAATTCTAATATCGTAAAAATTTGCCCATCATATTCTATAGTCATACCATTTTTAAAGTCATTTGTACTGATCAATGTTTTATACCTCCTTTATGTTTTTCATAGTTTGTCTGCATACTAACGCCTCGCAAGAATTTGCAAAAACACGCAAATTAAAAGCTCGCTTATAGTATGCAGACAAACTATCGAATAAATGATCTTCTCTAACCCTACTTCTATATGTAATCACAATACCAGAAGTTCTTTAGTTGATTTAGTTAAAGGGACGCAGCCATCATCAGTAAGGATTACTGTATCCTCTATCCTTACTCCACCAAAGCCAGGCAGATAAATACCCGGTTCAACGGTAAATACCATACCGGGTTTTAATACATCTTTTCCATTAAAAGAGATGCCAGGAGATTCATGAACTTCTAACCCTAAGCCGTGTCCTAGGCCATGGCCAAAGTTTTCACCATAACCGGCCTTGTTTATCTCTTCTCTGGCAATTCCATCAGCTTCACTAGCCATCATTTGAGGTTTGATAGAATTAAGCGCATTTTTTTGAGCATTTAATACAATATTATAGATTTCTTTCTGTTTATCATTTCCTTCACCCAAGATTATAGTCCTGCTAAGATCAGAGCAATAACCATCATACACTGCACCAAAATCCATCTTTACTAAATCACCAAAATTGAATTCTTTACTGCTTGCAATTCCATGAGGAAGAGAAGATCTTTTGCCAGATGCTACAATTATATCAAAAGCAATATCATCCGCGCCATTTTTTTTCATGTAGTGTTCTAATTCTAATGATACATCTCTTTCCAAATTCCCTGGTTTAATAAATGATAGAATGTATGAGAAGGCATCATCGGCTATTTTACAAGCTTCACGGATTTTATTTAATTCTATCTCATCTTTTTGTAGACGAATTTGTTCTAAAGCACCACTATGAGGAATAAAACTTAAAAAATCAAATTCATTTTTTAACTTTTCATACTGTTCATAAGTTAAATGCTTTTTTTCAAAAGATAAGTTCTTAATATTTAAATCATACAGGTATTCCTTAAGTGTTTTCGTTGCAGGGCTTTCATGCTTTATTACTATTAAGTCATTCAATTTTTTAGTTTGCTCTTTAGCTTGTTCTATATATCTAAAATCAGTAAAAAGCATGGTCTTGTCCTTCGTTATTATAACAATCCCACTACTGCCACTAAAGCCAGTTATATATCGGATATTAACAGGATTAGTTACCAAGAGGGCCTCAATGTCACCTGCTTGTAGAGTTTCTTTTAGCTTCTCTTTTCTTTTATTATACATTAATGCATACTCCTTTTTATTTTAGTTCATTGATTAATGCATATAAGCCTAAAATATAGCTGTAATAACCAAACCCAGAAACCTGTCCAGAAACAACAGGGGCTATAACAGACTTGTGTCTAAAAGACTCCCTTTGATAAATGTTTGACAAATGCACTTCTACAGCCTTAATATCAACAGAAGCGATGGCATCCCTAAGGGCAATACTATAATGAGTTAGAGCACCAGGATTGATTAATATCCCATCATATTCACCTCTTACTTTATGAATCAGTTCAATTAGTTCTCCCTCATAATTACTTTGATAACAGTCCAATGAAACTTCCATTTTTTTTGCTTCATCGTTTAGTTTTTCATTTAAATCGTCTAATCCCATTTTCCCATAAATATCAGGTTCTCTTTCACCTAAGAGATTCAAATTTGGACCATGCAGCACTAAGATTTTCATACTTAACCCCTTCTTTCTTTGAACTATTGATTCTACTGCAAAATCATATAATTTTTTCTTACTTCCTTCATAATGTTGATTCTGGTGCAAAAAGTCAAATGAACAATGTTTTGTTTTTAGTTGTAATTTATCTTTTCTTTTTTACCTGATGAAGCGCTATTTCATTTGCATCCAAGCTCGCTTCCCAAATCGCTTCACTTAGAGTAGGATGTGGATGAATGGTTTTTGTTAATTCTTTACTTTTTATTTTGTTTTTAACTGCCAGGGTTCCTTCCTGAATCAGGTCAGAGGCGTTCGGGCCGACTATATGCACGCCTAACACTTCATCGGTCCTCTCATCAGCGATGATTTTAACAAAACCATCCTCTTTCATAATCATCGCCTTAGCATTTGCTCTAAAATTAAATCGTCCAACTTTATAAGGTATTTCACCTGCTTTACATTCCTGTTCAGTAAGGCCAACTTCAGCTATCTGAGGAAAAGTAAATACACAATTTGGTATAGCACTATCATCAAAGTAGCTATCACTATAGGGGTTTAGAGCATTTTCTGCTGCAATTTTTCCCTGGTGCATAGCAACGTGGGCAAGCTGTTTTCCCTTTGTTATAATATCACCTGCAGCATATACGTTGTCAATGCTAGTTTTCATTTTATAATCTGTCATAATATAATTATTACGCAGATCAAGCCCTAACCCTTCCACATCTATACCCGTCAAATTGGGTTCTCTACCTACTGACAAGATCACTTCATCAGCTTCTATAGTAATTTCTTTGTTATTCTTCTTTCTGAGTTGAAGCTTCATTTTTGATTCATCTTCAACAATATTATAAACCACGCTATTTGTTTGGACTTCTACGCCTAATTTTTTTAGATAAGTGCTAACCCTTTTTTTGATATCTACATCTAGAGGCGGAAGAAGATTCGACTCAACCTCAATCAGTTTAACATTCTTACCTAGTAACGAAAGAATAGAAGATAGCTCAACACCAATAACGCCTCCACCTATAATTACTACATCATCCCCGCCCTTTTGCCAAAAATCTTCAGCTTCAGAAACAAGAGCGTCAGCACTCCAACATAATCTTGATAGTTCTGGCCCCATAATTTTCTCATTTGGATTAGAACCGGTGGCAAGGATTACAGATTCTCCATTTATAGAATAATTATCACCCGAGTTTTCTTCAATTTCAATAATATTCCCTTTTCTCAAAGTTCCTTTGCCATCTATTACATCAACCTTATTATTATTAAGTAAAGTTTTAATACCATCCACAAGCTCATTTACATTTTTATCTTTAAATTTTATAAGCTTATTAACATCTAGACCAAAGTCTTCGTCTACAGTCTCAAGCTCTTCTACTAATAGGCCGTAATCATCACCTTTTCTTATATCATGCAGTAATTTTGCTCCTTGGTACAAAGCTTTTGTAGGTATACAGCCCCTGTTTAAGCATGTGCCACCCAAAGCTTTATCTTCAATTATTGCTATAGAACCACCCAGGTCCGCTCCCCTCAAAGCTGCACTATAACCTGCAGGTCCACCACCTATAATCACCAGGTCATATTGTGTCATATTAAAAAACCCCCTCACTCCTTTTAAAGTTCCATTCATTTAGAGAATATTTACTTTTTGATAGTTCATTAGTCCTTGCCTTCTCAAAAGCATTATAATTTTCTCTTACTAACTGAATTTCAAAGGCTCTCTCAAATCCTCTAAGAATTGCACTTACACACTCTTCTTTTGTTAGAGAAGGATCAAAATCAAATATTCCGCAAGCAGCCTTTTTCAAATACTCTTTTTGTATTTTATTTGTACCAAAAATACTGCTAACTAAGTTAGAATCAAATTTTAACTTAATAGAGCCATGCTGTAATATAGCCCCTTTTCTTCTCATCTGGGCACTTCCTACAACTTTTTTTCCGTCAATAAGAAGTTCATACCATGAAGGCGAATCAAAACAAACTGATGAATTTTTATCTTTTTTAGCAGATTTTTGAGAAAGAGGCATCAACTCAGGAGATAAACCCAAATACTCCAACCCAAGTTCTATCCCTTTAATAAGCTGTTTGTATGACGTGGTAACATTTTTAGAAACGTCAGGATATTCTTCACCAATAATAATAGAATAAGTTATTTCATCAGTATGAAGAACTCCACGGCCTCCTGTAGGACGACGAACAAGATCTATATTGTTCTCTTTTAGTTTTTCTATACTTCGAGGGTTAATATTCTGGAAATAACCCAGAGAAAGACACATAGACTCCCAACTATATATGCGCAAAGTAGGTAGTGAATTTTTTTCGATAAAAGAATCAAGTAGGGCTTCATCAGCAGCCATGTTAAAATTTCCTTTTGATGGCCCATCAATTATTAGACGCCAGGTTCTCATTTTGACCCCCCTTCCTGATCTCATCTTCCCTAACCTCATAATCCCTAATTCTATTAATACCCTCAAATAATAAATTATCTATTAAAAAGGAAACTTCTATTTCTATTTCTTCATTTGTCAAAGTTCTAGGGTAATTATATGGAGTATCCTGAGGTTTTTCATTGTAATAAGGGCGGTTACAATCCTTGCACCCTGCAGTCATAAATGCATTTCCTGAATCTAAATATTTTTTAAAATCCCCAGGATAAATTCTCATCCCTACTAGTTCACCATTTTTATTGCAATTATCAAAGATTAGCCTTTCGAAGTCGACAAAGTTATTTTTAAGCAAATAAACCGCTGCTTGAATCTTTCTATACCTAATAATTGAAGGAGGTTTCTTATTGTTTAACTTGGTACCTTTAAGGGGCGTAAAAGCAAAAAGTCCAATTTCAACATTAGCTTTAAGTAGCTCACTGCATACCCTTAAAAGTTCTCTATCTGTTTCACCAAGTCCCACTATAATATGAGTACTAATCTTACCTGGATAATTAAGGGCAGTTTTTATGATGAAGTTAATCCTTTCATTAAGCAAGCCACCTTTGTACTCTGAGTATTTAGAAGGTTCACATACATCAAGGGAAACACCGATTTTATCAATTCCAAGTGAAAGAAGTTTATAAACGTCATTAGAATTACAGGCATTAGATGAAAAAGAAATAGGGAGATCACTATTTTTCTTAATAGCTCTTATTATCTTTACAAGATCATAAGAAATGTCTTCGCTTTTCACCTCTTGAATACATAATCTTTTCAAACCATTTTTTTCTCCTACTTTAATTCCCCAAAGAAGAGTATCCAGGTCACACTTTGGCCAGATCACTCTACTAAGTCTATCATTACTTCCAAAACTGCTCTTCGCCTGAGCACAGTAAGCACAATCATTAACACATTTTTCACCGAGCATTATATAACCTGTTGTGGGTTTTACCTTAGGCTTTATTTTCTTTAGTCCCATTACCGATGCCGTCCCTGCAGAGACCCTGATCATAGAGAACAGCACTCCTTTTCCCAGTTAATTTCAAAACCTTCTTCTACAGCTAGATTCCTTATTGCTGGTGTCGGAGATACTATTTTATTTACTCCGGCCCAAAATGCTATCTTATCAAGTTCTTCTCTATACTTTCCACCAGGACGCATACAACCAAGGAATATAGGGTGCTGGGGAAATTTTATCCTTGTAAGAGATATTACCTCACCAACATAAGAAAGATCCGGAGGGTCACAGTTTTGATAGCTGGTATCTTTAGTAGGTGTAAAAACAATAAAGGTTATAGCGTCAGCTCTCAAGTTTTTTAACACATTAAGACTTTTTTCTTCCATTCTAGCCTCTCCACCCGGAAGGCCAATAATAATATGAGGCACAATCACCTTAGCATATTTACTTAGTAAATTATATGAATCTAAAAAATCCTGTTTCGTTTTTTCTAAGCCGTATAGATTTTTGATTATGTCTTCATCAACAATAAAATCAACTGAACAAACATCTACAAGACTAACTTTTTTAGCTTCAGCCTCGCTTACTAGACCCGGATGTAGATTTGTTTTTATGTTTTTGTTTGAGAGGTCTTTTATAAGTTTTTCGTTTTCATAGAAAGGGACTTTTCCATTTTTGTCACTGCCGCCGCTAATAAGACAGCTCTCATAATTACCTATGATATAATTAATATCTATATTGTTTGTTTTGTCTTTGTCTAGAGGTTTCATGTTTTTTAAATAATGGCCTTCACAGTGGGGGCAGTTTAACTCACATTTACTTCCGGTAAGGCTAACTGCTAGAGTTTTTTTAGGTTTTACAAATTTAATCAAGCGTGGAAAGTTATTAAGCCTAACCTTCCACGCTTTTTTTAACAGATCATTCATCTTCTTTTGTCCAGGTCACTTTTGGTTTTCTAGCAGCACCAGCCTCATCTAATCTTCCTACAGGTGTAGAGTTTGGAGCGCTTTTAACTTTATCCGGGTCTTCTTTTGCTTCCTTTGAAATAAGTTTCATTATTTCAACGAATTTATTTAGATTTTCTTTGCTTTCTGTTTCAGTTGGCTCAACCATCATCGATTCCTCAACTATTTGAGGGAAATATATTGTAGGTGGATGCACATTGTAATCTAATAATCTCTTAGCAATATCCATAGTTTTCACATCATTTTTGGCCTGGTTTTTTCCGCTTATAACAAACTCATGCTTACAGGGGAGTTCATCATGAGGAAGCAGATAGTCTTCTTTTAATTTTTCCCTCAAGTAGTTAGCATTTAATACAGCATCTTCACTTACCTGCTTTAGGCCTTTGGCACCCATCATTCGTATATAGGTATATGCTTTTATTAAGACATTGAAATTGCCGTGAAATCCATGAACTTTTCCAATACTGCTTGGAATATCGTAATTTAGATAAAACTCGCTATCTTCTTCATTTGCTATATTCTTTTCTTCTTTAGCTTTTTCAGTATTTTTTTCAACTGTAGGATAAGGTAGATACGAAGCTAGCTTATCGTTTACGCCAACAGGGCCGCTCCCTGGCCCTCCTCCACCATGGGGGGTAGAAAATGTTTTGTGCAAATTAAGATGCAATACATCAAAACCCATATCACCGGGCCTTGCATAACCCATAATAGCATTCAAGTTAGCCCCGTCATAATAAAGAAGTCCTCCTGCATCGTGAACCATTGAAGCCATCTGATGAATCTCAGATTCAAACAGCCCCAAGGTGTTTGGGTTTGTAAGCATTAAACATGCAACATCATCATCTAAAACTTTCGCTAAATCATCAAGGTCAACAAGACCTTTTTCATTGGATTTAACAGTAACAACTTTAAACCCTGCCATAGCAGCGCTTGCAGGATTAGTACCATGAGCAGAATCAGGGCAGATTACTTTTGTTCTCTTCTCACCCTTAGCATTTAGATAAGCTCTAATCATCAAGAGGCCGGTAAGCTCCCCATGTGCACCAGCAGCAGGCTGCATTGTGTATTTATCCATACCTGTGATCTCTTTTAACAACTCCTCAAGGTTATACATTAGTTCTAGTGCGCCCTGGCAGGTTTTATCAGGCTGATAAGGATGAAGTTCTACCAAGCCTGTAAGGGAAGCAACATCTTCATTTACTTTGGGGTTATATTTCATTGTGCATGAACCAAGGGGATAAAAGCCCGAATCAACGCCAAAATTTTTAGTAGAAAGCCTCACATAATGCCTCATAACTTCTCCCTCAGACACTTCCGGCAGATTAGGAGTTTCTTTTCTAATCATATCTTCTGGAATGATTTCGTTAAGTTCAACATTTTCTACATCCAGAGCAGGTAAGGAATATCCTTTTTTCCCTTCTTTACTTTTAGTAAATATAACATCATTATTCTTAACATCCTTCACTTTATCACCTCCCCCAGGGAGCTAACCAGGTAATCGATCTCTTCTTTGGTTCTCTTTTCTGTTACACTTAGCAACAAACAACCGTCTAATTCTTCATAATACGCCCCAACATCTATACCAGCAAATATACCTTTTTGGGCAAGTGCATCTCTAACCTCACTGGCTTTGCCTGGCACTTTTATCAAGAATTCTTTAAAAAAGGGCTTGTCGTCAAACATAATAGTAACATTATCTAGTTCTTTTAGTTTTCTCTTGGCATAGTGAGCCTTTTGTAGAGATAGATTAGCTACTTCCTTTATACCTTCTTTTCCCATAACCGACAGGTATACACAGGCCGCTAGTACATTAAGAGCCTGATTAGAACATATATTAGATGTAGCCTTTTCTCTTCTTATATGCTGTTCTCTAGTCTGCAGGGTCAAAACATAACCGGTATTGCTATCTTTATCTTTTGCTTCCCCAACCATTCTTCCGGGCATCTTTCTCATATATTTTTCTTTTGCCGCAAAAAACCCAAGTAAAGGTCCACCAAAGCTTGTAGGATTACCAAGGCTTTGACCATCACCTACTACAATATCAGCTCCCCATGTTGAAGGAGGTTCTAGCAAAGCAAGGGAGATAGGGTCAACTACAGATACAAATAGTGCTTTTGATTCACCCAAAATATCTTTAAGCTTGCTGTAGTCTTCTATAATTCCGAAATAATTAGGACTCTGCAGGATAACACATGCTGTATTTTCATTAAGCATATCAGGTAAATAAGACATATCAGTTTCTCCGTTACTTTGAGGTAGAGTTCTCAAAGTAAATCCTTGAGCTTCTAAGTAAGTTTTTAATACTTCTCTGTAAGTAGGGTTAAGTGCACTAGAAACTATAATTTCATCATTTCTTGTGATAGCAACAGCCCTTATTGCCGCTTCAGCTGTTGCTGTAGCCCCGTCATATATTGAAGCATTAGACAAATCCATTCCAGTCAGTTCAGCTATCATAGTCTGGTATTCAAACATACTCTGCAAAATCCCCTGGCTTATTTCAGCCTGGTAAGGTGTATAAGAAGTATAAAATTCACTTCTACCTAGTACATGGCCAACTACACTTGGAACATAATGATCATATATTCCTCCGCCCAAAAAGGATATATATTCATCTATATTTTTGTTTTTTTCTGCAATTTTTTTAAGATGCTTTTTAACTTCCATTTCGCTCAAAGCTTCTGGTAGTTCTAAATCCTTATTTAATTTAACAGATAACGGAATATCCTCGAAAAGCTCATCAATAGACTTTCTATCTATCTCTTCTAACATAGCCCTTCGATCTTTTTCAGTATGAGGAAGAAAAGGATTATTATTTGTATTTTCCAATGTTATCCCTCTCCTTCTTCTTCAAGAATTTTCTCATACTCCTCTGCAGTAAGTAAGTCATTTAGTTCTCCTTCATCTGATATACTCATCATAAACAGCCATCCCTCACCGTAAGGGTCGCTATTTACTATTTCTGGATTATCTAGTAGTTTTTCGTTAACCTCTTCTATAGTACCTGAGATTGGAGCATAGATATCCGCTACTGCTTTAACAGATTCAACCACACAAACCTCTTCATCTCTTGAAAAATCATCATCTACTTCCGGTAATTCAACAAAGACAATATCTCCAAGTTGTTCCTGAGCATAATAAGTTATTCCAACATATGCTTTTCCATCTTCCACCTTAACCCACTCATGCTCTTTGGTATAACTTAAATCCGGACGAGTCCTTACCAAAATTATCCCCTCCTATAAAAAGGTGTTTTAACAATTTTTGCCTTTTCGTGACTTTTCCTGATCTTCACTTCAATTTCCCCACCAACTAAAGCCACTTCCGAGGTAACATAACCCATACCTATTGGTTTTTCAAGGGTAGGAGAAAAAGAACCAGAAGTTACTTCCCCTACTTTATTATCATCTAGACACAGCTCATAACCCTGACGTGGTACTCTCCTACCATCCATCACAAAACCTATTAATTTTCTATTGAGCCCTTCTTCTTTTTGTTTTTCTAATGCCTCCTTCCCAATAAAAGAAGTATTTAATCTAACAAAAGGAGTTAACCCAGCTTCCAAAGGCGAGAACTCTTCTGAAAGCTCATGCCCATATAACGGTAGTGATGCTTCAAGGCGAAGGACATCCCTGGCTCCAAGGCCAGCCGGTTTCAAGTCATATTTTTCCCCTAACTTTTCCAACTTTATCCATGCTTCTACTCCCTCTTCCCATGGCATATATATCTCAAATCCATCTTCACCCGTGTAGCCAGTCCTTGATATTATAACCTTGGAATTAGATCTAAATAATTCTGCCCCTATAAATTCAAAATAACCCAAATCATCTAAGAGTTCCCTTCCTACCCCCTTATCTTTTAATAGTTCTTTTAATATATTTTTTGCACTAGGTCCTTGAAGTGCAATTTGTCCATATAAATCAGATTCATCTTTTATTTCAACTTCTTTCTCATTTTTTTCTTTGACCAGCCATTCAAAATCTTTGTCTTTATTAGATGCATTGACTACCAGCCAAAATTTATTATCAGCTAACTTATAAACTAGCAAATCATCAATAACCCCACCATCATAATTGCAAAGTAAAGTATACTGTGCTTTACTTAGTCCGATCTTAGTAATGTCATTACTTAATACCCTTTGCAAAAACTTCTCGGCACCTTCTCCTTCAACCAGTATCTCTCCCATATGACTAACATCAAAGATTGTCGCCTTTTGTCTGGTATAGTTAACCTCTTCTATAATCCCAGAATATTGTACAGGCATTGCCCAGCCAATAAAATCTACTATCTTTGCCTTTTTGGAGAGATGAATATCATAAAAGGGAGTTTTTTTCTGAGACGAATGATCAAGAGTCATAATATTCCCCCAATTCAAGAGCTGTTTATTATATACTTATTGTTAACAACTTTTCTTCACTTTAAAATTTAATAAAAAAGGACAGAAGTGCAAAAAACATAGCTGCACTCTGTCCTTCTTACCTGAGAGAGTTACACCTTCGGTCTTCCCTACAAACTGGAAACTCTCCAGAGCTGCGTCTTTCGACGGTCCTTTTACCTGCAAGTTTCACAGTATAGAAGCTATTACTCTATACCGTTTGCTCCTTCGGTGCCCTCTGTTAGGGTCTCTCCCGCCGAGTTCATCCGCCAAAAATCTGGTTATCATAACTTATTGTGCCACTATTATACAATATAGACAATTTCATTGTCTATTATAAATATACTTCTTTTGTAAAAAGCTTAATATTGATTCTGGTGCAAAAAGTCATATGAACAAGGTTTTGTTTTTAATTGCAATATATCTTGATGAGATAGCAGGAGAAATAAGGTCTAATGACAGGAAGTCATTAGCTAATTGAACTCAGGAGGAGTTCTTAAATTAGGAAACCTTATTTAGACTGCTATCGAATCCTAGATGTATCAATTAAAAACACTATACTATTGTGAATAGACTTTTTGCACCAGAATCAAAATATTAAAGTTAATTTCACTCTAATCATCGAAGTCAAACAAAGTAGTAGAAAGATATCTCTCTCCGGTGTCCGGAAGTATAACTAATATACATTTTCCTTCATTTTCTTTTCTATTAGCTAGTTCTATCCCAGCATATAAGGCAGCACCTGAAGAGGTCCCAGCAAGTATGCCTTCATTTCGGACTAGTTCTCTTGCAGTCTCCATGGCACTTTCATCTGAAACCTGGATTATTTCGTCAATCAGTTCCTTATCAAAAACATCCGGTACAAAACCAGCACCTATTCCCTGTATCTTATGTGGACCAGGCTCTTTACCCGAAAGCACTGCAGAAGCTTCAGGTTCAACACCAACTAGTTTGATATTTGGGTTTTCTTCTTTTAAAACTCTTCCAGCACCTATTATAGTTCCCCCTGTACCAATTCCAGAAACAAAAAAATCTATCTCCCCGCCTGTGGAATTTAAAATTTCTTTTGCCGTTGTTTTAGCATGTACTTTTGGGTTAGCTTCGTTTTCAAACTGCTGAGGGATAATAGAGTTAGAGTATTTTTTATTTAACTCTACAGCTTTATTAACAGCTCCTTTCATCCCTTCATTACCTGGTGTTAACATAAGCTCTGCTCCAAAAGCTTTAAGCAAATTCCTTCTTTCAAGACTCATTGAGTCAGGCATAGTAAGTATAAGCTTGTATCCTTTTGCAGCAGCTACCATTGCAAGCCCGATACCTGTATTTCCACTAGTTGGTTCTATAATTACAGTTTCTTTATCTATTTTGCCTTCTTTTTCAAAAACTTCAATCATACCAAGTGATATCCTATCTTTAACACTACCACAGGGGTTGAAACTTTCTACTTTTCCATAAATAGTAGCATGTGAATCATTGATCCCACTAAGTTCAACAATAGGAGTGTTACCTATTAACTCTAAAATATTAGAGTAAATTTTATCGTGCATAATTTCCCTCCCCTTGTCACAGACTGACTTTATCAATAACCTTTTCCACTATTTCTTCAACAGCCAAATCATCTGTCCATAATACTATATCAGCTCTAAGATACAATTCCTTTCGCTTATCAAACAGTTCACATATTTTCTCATACGGATCTTCTACCTGTAAAAGTGGCCTTGCTGTATCATTTTCAAGACGCTCATAAATTGTCTCAGGCTTAGCCATCAAAGATATTAAAAACATATTTTCATTACTTTTAAGTATATCCCAATTTTTATCTTTTAGTACAACTCCCCCGCCGGTAGAAATAACACAACCTCTAAAGGATATAATCTCTTTTAAAACTTCTGTTTCAAGTTCTCTAAAATATACTTCGCCATATTCATCAAATATATTTGGTATCGATTTCCCTGCCTTTTGTTCAATCAAGTTATCAGTATCATAAAGGGGTAATTCTAACTTTTTTGATAACCTCTCACCTACAACAGTTTTTCCAGTCCCCATAAAGCCCATTAAAACAAGATTTTTGTTCAATTACTTCTTACACTCCTATCTCAAAATTTTGAATGTATCTTACACTTATTAATGCCTGGGGTTTTTCTTTACTTTGTCCATAGCTTTTATTATAGAACTGGTAACATCTGTAGAAAACTGAAGAAATAAAGAGTTAATTTTAGAGTAAACTTCTCCTTTTTGCGTAACTATATATCGTGGTGGCAAATCATTAAGAACAAGAGCCATAATGTCTTTTTTACACTGTTCACATTTACAAACATCTTCTTTATCAATCAATTCCTCTAGCTTGTCTTTTACAACTACTTCCATATAATTCGTTAATTCATATTTCATTTTTCTCGCTCCTCTCCTAGTATTCATCACTTTTCTATCTTCTTCGAGATCATTGTAATTATTTCCTGTTAGTATAAAAAAAAGATTGTCAAGTTATACTGCCATAATTAGATACCCTAACCCTTCCTGAACGGGCCGCTACAATAACATACAACCTCTTGCCCCTGCTATTTGTAAGGTTAATTGTAACACCCTGGCTAGGATAACCTTTGCGATTAAAGCTTAGTCTATTGCCATGAGGAAGGTTGGTAATTTTTATTTCCTTCGGAAAAGATTTGAGGCCTTTAAGAACAGGAGAAACAATTTCATCTCCTGACTCTAAAAGAGTTCCAGATTTTATTTCATAAAAAACTCCTTCGCTTGTCAAATAAAAATCTATCCATACGGACTCTTTAAACATAATTGCATGCATTTTAGCTGTACTAATATCTTTGGCAAGTCTTTTAGCAGATGCCTCTAAGCGATAAGAGCTTAAAGCACTTATCATGTTTGGGAAAATCATCATAGAAACAGTGCTAAATATCAAAAGCACGCCCAAGACTTCTAACAAAGTGAAACCTGAATTGCCAAAATAAATTTTTTTGTTCAGCTTACTCTCCACCTTCGATTTATTTGTTAATGCCATCCCAATAAAAAGTCAAATTAAAATTTGTAATCAATCTTTCATTCTTGCCAATCATACTATTCTCAAACCTTATAGAATTTATAGTATGTATTCTATCAAAGTTCTCTAAATTTTCTGTGAAGCTTAAAATATCCAGGGTATTACCGGCTAGCTTTAGGTCAATATTAAATTCATCAGGCTTATATTCTTCCTCATATTCTACTTCGCTGTCGATATCTATATAATCATCAATTACAGTATCAGAAAAATTATTATATGAGATCTGTATCGTTTCAATTGTTACATTATTTGATTTAATAAGTTCTTCTAAATCTATCAGCGTTCTTTCTATATTTTTTTCATCAGGCAAAATAGTATCATAATAATTGTAATCTTCTTCTATATTATCTAAAATTTTATCTAAGTTGATATTTTTATTTTTTAAATTCGAATTCTTTTCTAAAAGCTTTTCTAGCTCTACCGTAAGCTTTTTATTTTCTTCAATTTTGGGTAAAAATATATTAAACCACAGAAGCATAGTAACCATTAAAATAAAAGTTACAAACAGCAGAACTTTTTCTCTTGTAGTTGTCTTCCTAATTACATTCTTATAAACGAAATCTTTCATCTAGTATTTGCCCCCGTTAATCTAGCACTTAATTCAAAATAATATACTTCATTATCTGACCGAACTCGTTTATCAATTAAATTTAATAAAACATTAGTATAGTAAGGTTTCTCTTTTAAACTCTCTTTAAGCTGAGCTATATCTTTAACTGTGCCACTCATTCCTTTAATAATCAAATTCTCAGCATTACTAGCATCATAATATTCTATAATTAAACTATCTGGAGAAATTTCTAGTAATTCACGCAATATAACTGACCACCGGGTATTAGTATCAAGTATGCTCTGTGCTTTTATGGCCATTTTTTCACTTTCCAAATAAGCAGCACTTATCTCTTGATGATCATATAAATCATTTTCTATTTTGATATTTTCTGCTTCAAGATACATTAGTCTATTAGACAGCTGTTTGTTATCCGATATTAATCCTAAATACCAAAAGCCCCAAAAACTAAAAATACACAGATTAATACTGTGACAAAAATTAACTTCCATCTCTTTTTTTCTTCCATTTTACTTTGTTTTGGTCGTAAATCCAGCAGCATATCCATTAATGCCACCACCTTAATGACAAGCCAACCGCTACCGCAGCATTTTTCCCGCTGTAATACTCATCTGACATCTCATATTGATATATTTTTTCTAAAGGTTCTACTACCTTTGTCGTTGTATGTAGTTTACTTTGAAATAAATCTATCAATCCTTTTATTCCACAACTTGCCCCAGTAAAAAGCACTTTATAATCTTTTTTTATTTCGCTTTTTTGGGAGCGAGCAAAGTTTATAGATATTTCAATTTCTTTTATCAGTTTCTCTGTAAGTTTAGCTAGTTCAGCATTTGTAACTTTAAAAAAATCACATTCACCTATAGATATATTTCTTGAATACAAATAATTTTCACCTAAAGATATAATCAGTGCAGTATTAGTATCATCCATGAATAAAATCAACCTCAGCTCTGTTTCATCTTTTGGAAGCAAGTTATTATATTTAACTAATCTAAATACAGAAAAAATATCCACCTCAAGAGAATTTAAACGAAACCCTTTATCCTTTAAAAAGCTATAATATTCATTACATTTTTCTTTTTTTGCAGCAACTAACAAAATTTTTTGCTTGCCCGCCTCAACATTATCAGTTCCAAGTTTGTAAAAGTCATATATTACATCATCAAAGGGTATAATCAACTGATCCCTGGCTTCATAGTTGACTGCCAAAGGCAGTTCTTTTTCAGGCATATTTGGGAGGTCAAACTGCCTTATAATAACATCTGTACTTTTTAAAGCCATATTGAAGTACTTATCAGTTAATTTTTCTCTAGCCATAATTTTCTTTAAGTTCATAAGGTTATTTTCTTTATCCTGTTCTTCTAACTCTATATCTGAGAACTTATTTAATACTAAACCATTCTTACCTCTTTTTAACTGGACTATTTTGTAGCTATTATCATTTATATCTAACCCAAGCGGAGACCTAACAGCAAGCTTCTTTTTTAACTTTTTTATTATAAGCCCTCCATTCTCACTTTTTATCAGCTTCAAAAAAAGAAGTCGGCATTTTAACCTCATACTCTTTTTCCATATTATATCTAGCTCTATAGTAATACCCCGTAGAGTTAATAAAAACTCTAACCGATAATCCTAAATCATCCTCCTCTTCTATTTCACCTTCTATTTCATCATCTAGCTCCTCTTCTGCCTCCTCGTCATCCTTTTTCTCATACTCATTTGTAGAGTTTGAATCAGACTCTGGGTCAGATACTTTATTAATTATTTCTAGCTCCAAAATCGAAGCCTCAAAATAGCCACCATTTAATTCTTTTGTTATCTCATCATTTAGATCCATCTCACCATTAACAAACATATATATAGCGAATTCATTACCAGCTTTTGCTATATAATATCCCTTCTTATCATCCTCCACGGTTCCTGCCACTACTCTATCATTCAGAGAAATATTTAAAGAATGAATACTGATAATAAATACAACCGACATCACAAATAAAACATAGATTAAAATGCTACCTCTATTAGGCAATATCTTTTTCATTTAATTTTGACGCCTCACCTTATTTGATGATCTTGCTTATAAACAAATCAACCAGACGTGGATCAAATTGGGTTCCTTCACATCTTTTTATTTCATTTACCGCCTCTTCTTTAGACATAGCTTTTTTGTATGATCTACTACTTGTCATCACCTCGTATGAGTCTGTAAGGTTAACAATTCTAGAAACAAGGGGGATTTCTTCACCTTTCAACCCCTGTGGATAACCCTTCCCATCCCATCTTTCATGGTGCGATAATATCGCTCCAGCTATATGTACAAATTCATTGGTTGACCTAGCAATTCTACAACCAACTCCTGGATGTTCCTTTAAAAGCTCCCATTCTTTATCAGTTAAAGGAGAAGTTTTCTCAAATATATATTTTGGGACGGTGATCTTACCTAAATCATGTAAAGATACAAGTGTAGATAATCTGTCAAGCTCATTAGCTGTTAATCCTAGAGCTTCTCCCAACTCTAGAGCCATCATCTGCATTCTAAAGTTATGTTCTTCGGTTTCATCGCTATGCTCATCTAATTTTTTCAAAAGAGAGTTTACTATAGCACCACGATTTTCTTTACTTTTTTCAATTTTATTCTTGTACATTACATACTCACTATCTTTTAAAATTTCATGGATATCCTGGCTAGGTTCAGTTTTCGTAGCACAACCTAATGCAATCGTAACGGGTATCGGGTCTTTATCTTCTTTTTTCGCTCTTTCATTAATTCTTTCACAGACCCTTTTTGCTGCCCACTTTGGAGTTTGAGGCAGCAGTATAATAAATTCATCACCTCCCCATCTTGCAATGATGTCCTCTTTCCTTGCTGATTTTCTAAGTATATCAGCGACTTTTTTGATTAACTTATCACCATCATAATGTCCAAATGTATCATTAACCAATTTTAGACCATTAACATCTCCCAAAATAATACTAAGGGGCAGCTGGCGTTCAGTATCAATTCTTTTTAGCTCTTCATCAAAATAAGCTCTGTTATATAATCCTGTCAGACTATCATGAAAGCTTAAGTACCTTATCTTAGCATCCTGTTTTTTTCGTTCTGTTATATCACGAACTATCAACAAAGCCGCTGGCTTTCTTTTATAATACGTTTTGGCTGCACTCATTTCCACCTGAATATTAAAGTCTTTTCTGTTTTTAAGAGTAGTTTCAAAAACAAGTGATTCTTTTTGGTTATCTCCAACTTGTTGGTCGATTATATTATTAATAATTTTATTTTCGGCTGAAGGTACAAAATAAGAAAGTTGTTTTCCTAATAATTCTTCTCTAGTATAACCTAAAAAGTCTTCCATCTTTGGATTAGCATACTTTATAATCTCCTCTTCTACGATCATAACACCATCAGAAGCCTGCTCAACGAGGGTCCTATATTTTTCTTCAGATTCTTTAATTGCCATTTCAGCCTCTTTTTTATCTGATATATCCCTAAACACCAGAATAGTTCCCATGAGCTCACCTTTTTCTTCTCTTATGGGTGAAACATTAAATTCTATAGGTTTTTTATTTTTTTCTTTATCCAAAAGAAAAGCTTCTTTAAAGTTTTCTGTACTATTTGCCACCTCAAACATTTTTTCAACTGGTACATCTAATCCTTCAAACTTACCCTCGCCTGTGACATAAAAGATATCTTTGAGAAATTTACCAATCAGTGAACTTTTCTTCCCACCAATAATCCTTTCTGCAGCAGAGTTTATGAAATTAACTTTCCAGTCTGTATCTGTAGTAATAACCCCTTCTGCCAGGCTTTCAAGTGTTGTTTTGAACCATTTTTCGCTCTCTCTTAGCTTTTTTTCTAGTTCAGCTTTATGAAGAGCCATTTCAATATTAGTTAGTAATTCCTTTTTATTAAAAGGCTTCAAAATATATCCAAAGGGCTCAGTTATTTTTACCCTATTTAATGTTTTTTCGTCTGAAGCACCTGTCAAATATATTACCGGGATATTATGATCTGCATCTATAATTTGCTTAGTCTCGATTCCATCTATATCCCCTTGCAAACCTATATCCATCAAAATTAAGTCAGGTTCTGCATAATCTCTAACTTTTTCAATAGCTTCCTCCCCTGTCTTTACTATATCTAAGATTTGATAACCTATTTCCTCTAGCAAATCCTTAAGTTGTAAAGCTACAAGCTTAGTGTCTTCAACAATCAATATCTTAGCTTTAGGCAAAAAAACACCTCCCAACTACTAAAAACCCTTAGGCTGCACAAAAGTCTGAAGTTTATAACTTATATTTTTTTTACCAGTTACGAGTTCAATTTTAACTAGATTCCAATCATCAGAAGTATTTACTAAGAAATAATCATTTTCATTAAAAACTACTTTATTATATGAAAAAGTTAGCTCTTTTATATTTGAAGCAAAGGGATATTGGCTTGCTGGATATTGCCTAATATAAAGATTTTGGCCTAAATTGTAGATGCGATAATCGAAATCCCCTTCTTTTCCTAAGTAAATATTAGAACCGGAAGAAGTTATAAATATATCTTCCTTATCAAACTCCTTAATTAAATCTACAATATGAAAAAGTGCAAACCTTGCACTTTGGTGACTATCAGCTGCATTATTGATTCTACTCCAGTTACCCATAGAAGTTGACAAAAATAAACTTGTTATACTAATAGTAATAGCAAAAACTAACAGGGTTACAATAAGTTCAACCAGAGTAAGACCTGATTCATTATTTATTATTTTTAGCCCCAATTTATGTCACCTTCTAGTATCAAAGTAAGAAGAAATTATAGCATAAGAAAGGTAGAAAGTATATATTCTCTTTCAGTCTTTTTCTCATACCAGTTAACTTTAACTTTAATTTTGATAAGTTTTTGTTCCTTCTCTGGTCTTTCAGCTACAATTTCATAGTAATTATGCAGTACAAAATTATCAAAGTACGAATCATAAAAGCTTCTATCGATTTTTTCCCATGTTTTTTCTTGATTTAAAACATTCAACATCTCATCATATGTAAGTTCTCTTAAAAATTCCATCCTACCAGATCCCAAATAAACTGCTTGAGTACTTTTGCCTGATTCTGCTTCTGCCTTTAAGCTTTGATTCAAAGAACCAAGAAAAGGTGTAATAATGATTGAAATAATTATAAGTGACAATAAAGATTCTATTAACGTAAAACCAATTTGATTGCTTTCTAGGCGTTTAATCAATAACTAAAACACCTGCCAAAGCTGCATCATAGGTAGTATAACAGAAACAACTATAAAACCTATTATTATCATTAAAAATATAATCAGCATAGGCTCAATCATAGTACTAAGCCTTTCAAGTGAATGTTTACTTTCTAACTCATAGTAACAAGCAAGCTTTTCTAAAGTATCTTCAAGAGAACCCGTTTCTTCTCCTACAGAGATCATTTTGCCCACTAAAATTGGTATATTTTTATTGTTTTTAAAAGGTGTCGCAAAGGGCTGTCCATTCTTAACATTATCATATGACTTATGAATTGTTTTTTCAATCACTTTATTGTTAAGAATTTCTTTTACTAACTCTAGAGACAAAAGTAAAGGTATGCCACTTCCAATTAAAGTGGATAATGTCCTAGAAAATCTTGCAAACATAACTTTTTGTACTATACTTTTGATAACAGGAACTTTTAATTTTAGTAAATCAACCCATTCAGACAATTTACTGTCTTCAGAGTGTTTTAGATTGAGTTTTAGACTTATGTATAGCAAAAGCACAATAGGAAGTAATATTAGCATTGTATTTTGGATTATTTCACTAAATCTAAATACAAGCAAAGTTAAAAAAGGAAGTTCTATATCTAAACCTGAAAAAACAAAACTAAATTCTGGAAGTACATAGGAGGTCAAAATATATAAAACAGTAAATGTTGAGACAATCAAAATACCAGGATAAATTAATGCCCCTCTAACCTTTTGCTCCATCTCATATTCTAATTCGTAATGAAAAACTATTCTGTCCAAAATTTCTTCCAAAGCGCCAGCCTCTTCTCCTGCACTAATCATACTAAGATAGATAGCAGGAAAAACATTTTTATTTTTTTCTAAAGCCTCCCTTAGACTACTTCCTTCCTCAAGAGACTTAACAGCCGATTTAAGAGCATTTTTTAATTTTGAGTTTGTCATTTGGTCAGACAGGGTAGAAAGGGAGTTTATCAGATTCATTCCTGACCTGATCATATACGAAAGTTGGCGAGAAAAAATCATCAACTCTCTTGCATTAGGCTTTTTCCATACAAGATTTTCTAAAACTCTCTCTTTTAATCCATAACTTGTAGTTAAATTATTTTCACTTATATATACTGCAAATAGATTATGTTTTTTCAGGTTTTTTACAACATCATTTACGTCGATAGCAGTTAAAGAACCCACTTTCATACGACCAAACTTATCTCTAGCCTTATAGTAATATGTCTGCCCCACTCACCTGACCTCCAAAGTTTTATTTACTCTGCTACTTTTAACACTTCTTCAATAGTCGTTTCTCCATTCTCTACTTTTTTAATTGCATTTTTGACAAGTGGTGTATAGCCCTGCTTTAGAGCCTCTTTTTTAAAATCCTTGTAAGGTGTATTTTTATTTAGCAGTTCTTGAAGGTTATCATCTATTTTTAGAAGTTCATAAACTGCAGTTCTACCATTGTAGCCTGTATTATTACAGTATTTACAACCTTTTCCCCGGGTCAAATTATTTAATTTGTCATCACTTGAAAATTTTTTTAAGACTTCTATTTCTTCTTTTGATGGCTGATAAGGTTCCCTACAATTATTACATATAAGCCTAACAAGACGCTGAGACAAAACCCCTTCTAATGCTGAAGCTAAAAGATAAGATGGTATTTCCATATCTAAAAATCTGAATATAGTAGAGATAACATTTTTGGTATGAAGAGTGGAAAATACTAAATGACCTGTCAGAGCTGCACGGATTGCAATTTGTGCCGTATCAACATCTCTTATCTCTCCCACCATAATAATGTCAGGATCTTGGCGCAGTACTGATCTAAGACCTGTGGCAAAAGTAAGATCTGTTTTTTCATCAATTTGAACCTGATTAATATTTTTGAATTGATATTCAACGGGATCTTCTAATGTAAGTATGTTTTTTTCGGGAGCTTCAAGATGGTTAATAGTAGAATACAAAGTAGTTGTTTTACCACAACCAGTGGGGCCTGTGACAAGTATCATGCCAGAATTTTTATTAATAAATTGTTTATAATTTATAAAGTTCTTTTGCAAAAAACCCAGTTCCTCTAGAGAAAAAACAACCCGCTCCTTATGTAGAAGACGAATTACTACTTTTTCACCAAAAATTGTAGGTAAGGTAGCAATCCTTAAATCAATATTTGATCCTGATACATCATAATTTATCCTGCCATCTTGCGGCAGGCGCTTATTTGTTATATCCATTCCAGCCATTATTTTTATTCTGGTAATCAAAAGATTCTTAACGTGTTTTGGAGGAGTTGTCACGTCTTTAAGCATTCCATCTACCCTAAACCTAACTCTAAGTCCATATTCGTTAGGGTCTATATGAATATCACTAGCCTTTTCGTTTATTGCCCTCACCACTAGATAATCTACAGCTTTAATTATTGGACCTTCAACTTCTACATCGTCCCCTTTAGATACTGAAGAATATACATCTATATTATCACGCTCAATATTTTCCATAACTTTTTCTACTGATTCTTCTATCCCAAAAAATCTTTCTATTTCTTTTTTTATATCATCATTAGAAACAACAACTGTCTCAATTTCATATCCTGTAATCATTTTAACATCATCTATAGCAATAACATTTAATGGATCTTCCATGGCCAAAACCAATTTATCGCCCATTTTTTGGATCGGAATCACGTTGTATTTTAGTGCAATATATGAAGGTATAATCGTTGCGATGTCCGGATCTATACTAAGATTTGACATATCAACACGTTTAACTTCTGATGCAAAATCCTTTCCTTGATCCTTTTCTATTATAAACTCCCCCTACGTATAATTTACAGACGAGTACATTATTTCTAGATTTTTCTCGAAATACCTTTATTTTTATGCAAATAAAATTTGATTCTGGTGCAAAAAGTCATATTAACAATGTTTTTTTAAATTAAATATTATTATGCAAAGCATTTTTCATAACATCAACTGGAGCTTTTGTAGATGTAAAATACTCAAAAGCAATTACTCCTTGATATAAAAGCATCATAAGACCGTTCATGGTATAAAGTCCTTTTTCTTTGCATGCTAATAGAAAGTCACTTTCCTTTGGATGATACCTAAAATCAACAGCAATACTGTCCTCTTTAAGTTCATTTAAGGGTAAAAGCCAATTATCATTTTCTGATTTCGGATCCATGGGCAGCCCATTTATAACCAAATCCACATCCTTTAATGCTCCAACTAAATTTTCATAATCAAGTAAATAAGCTTTTATATTTCCTGTATCAAAATAACTATCCAGTTCATTAGCCAGATTTTCTGCTTTATTTTTAGTTCTATTAACAAAACGTAATTCTTTAACATTGTGTTTCAATAAAGAATACCCTACTGACTTACTAGCTCCCCCAACTCCTAATATCATCACAGTTTTTCCTATAGGATCAAAATTTTCATCCTTTAAGCTTTGAACAAAACCTGCTCCATCAGTATTGTAACCTACGAGCTTCTCATTTTCTCTAACTATCGTATTAACCGCTCCAACCTCTTCGGCTTCCTTAGATATTTCATCTAGATATTTGATCACTTCTTCCTTGTGCGGTGAAGTCACATTTATACCTTTAATATTCAGGCCTTTTATTCCTTCTACAGCATTTTTTACCTTTTCTGTTTTAACCAAAAAAGGTACATAACAATAGTTAAGTCCAAGGTATCTTATTGCTTCATTATGCATAACAGGTGACAAGGAATGAGATATGGGGTCTCCAATCACTCCCAAAGTTTTTGTATTACCATCAAACATTTATTTTGCCTCCTTTTATATATTTTGTAACCAATTACTTGTACAACATTATCCCATAAAGAAAAATATTGAAGCGGCTACAAAAATAATGAGCGCCACAATCCTGACAAAAATAAGATAAAGAAAGAATGGTTTTTTTCTACTCTTTCCTCTAATAGCTTTGACAAAATCATAAGGAAAAAGGACAGCAAAGCCGGTTAAAAACAGCACCCCTAATTTTAGAAGCCATAAAATAATAGTTAAAAATAAGTCCATCCTGGGCTTGTCCTCCTTTCATCAAAACAAAAGAAAGTGCAGGACCGCACTTTCAAAATAAGTTCCATACGTTGTCTTCTTTATTTGGAGTATGGACAAAATAAAGTTTCACCTTGATCGCTGATCCCTCTGGATAAAAACCTAAATCCTTTAACTCATATTCATTTAGATCTTTTCTTTTTTGCTTGACATCATTAACTATTTTCCTTAAGCGCTCTATAAACTTATTCTCATCTTCTAGAATCTCATTCTTTTCCCCGGATAGAGTTTCAACAATGGAAACCCCTTCATTCAAATAATCTACCTCCTAATTTTTTCACCTCATTATTTCCAGATTGTTTCATTTTTATTCAAAATATCAATTAAGGTTTTTCAAAAATTGTCTTTCTATCTTACGAACAAATCTTGTTCCAATAAATTCTTTTTCATCAATAGGTCTTATTAATATAGTAAACAACCCTACTCTATTGCCTCCTAGTACATCTGTAAACATCTGATCACCTACTACTGCCGCCTGCGAAGGTGAAAGCTTTAAAATTTCAAGCGCTTTTCTAAAAGCCTTCCTCCTGGGCTTTTTTGCTTTTGGAATGGCCGGAATATCAAAATTTCTAGCAAAATTATACACCCTGGAACTGCTGTTATTAGACACAACACATATATTAATATTATGTTTTTTGACTTCCTCAAACCAGTAACCCAGCTTTTTGCTTATTTCTTCTTCATTCCAGGCTACTAAGGTGTTATCTAAGTCTGTTATCAAACCTTTTATCCCATTTTTCTTTAACTTTTCAAAATCAATGTCATAAATTGAGTTTAGATAAAGGTCCGGATATAATCTCTTTAGCTTCAATGTTTATTATCACTCCCGAAAGATCCAATAGTTAGGTATATTATACCATTCCCAACCCCCCCTAAACAAAATTTAATTAAGTGGATAACCAGTTGTTTTGGAAAAATCCTTTGTGGCCAAAAATTCTTTAGAAACCTTTTTAATCACGCTTTTTTCTATTCTTGATACATAAGAACGTGATATCCCAAGCTCATCAGCAACCTCTTTTTGGGTTTTCTTGTCACCAGAATTAAGGCCATAGCGCCATTTAAGTACTTTCTGCTCTCTTTCTGATAATTTGTCAATTATATTATAAATTTTATCTTTATTAATAGAAAAAGATACTTTATCAATTACTTCATCGGTATTACTTCCCAATATATCAAACAAAGTTATTTCATTTCCTTCTTTGTCGGTACCTATTGGATCATAAAGATATGATTCGTTTTTGTTCTTTTTAATTGATCTTAAGTACATAAGTATTTCAGGACTTATTACATAACACTGCGGTATTAATTTCCAGTCCAGTGGTTTTATTAAATATTTTTTTATTATTAATGACGCAACCTACAAAAAAAAAGCCCACAATTGGGCTCTAAATTATTAGTAGCCATAAATCTCTACCTTGTAATTACCATAAACTACAACTTTTTTCACCAGTAACCTGGCTAGACTATTCCTTTCTTTGGAGGACAGTTTCTCAGGTTCTTTTTCGATATAATTTTGTATAATATTCCTATAAGAATTAACCCTTCTTCCTTTTCTATTTTCTTTCTCCTTGTAGTAAATATTACGTTTCACATCCTCAATTTGAGTTTTGATTTCATTTTCTTTTTCTTTTTCTTTTATAATTTCTTCTGCTATATCTTTATCATCAGTCTCTTTCAAAAAATTAATCAACTTGGTTTTATTTTTATTAATTCTCTTTAGACTTTTTTCAAGTTCTGCTAACTCTTTTTTTTGTTTTTCAAAGATACTGTTACTTTCTTCGTTAATCTTATCAATTATTATTTTAGGTTCATATAGAATATTTTTGATATATTTCCATACTTCATTATTTATCTTTTCCATATAGATTCTCCTGCCACAACGGTTTTTTGCTCCACTCCAATTATTCTTGCAATAATAGACATAAACTGTTCTACCCCAGTCTTTAGCTTTACTTCCATACATATTAACACCACAATTCCCACACTTTATAATACCGGAACACAAATATTTTCCCGCATTATTCTTACCATACTTTTTTCTGCTGTTTTTCAGTTTGCTGTCAACTATTTGTCTCCACTGTTTTGGAACAATATTAGGGCAACTAATAGGAATCCAATCATTCTTGTCTCTTTTTTTCATAGTTATCCTTTCACTAGTGTCCCTTTTTAATTTGCTTACTTTGACTCCTTCTGTATTCCATTTGTTTGCATAAAAAGTCCCAGTATAGGCTGTCTGTAATAAAATTTGCCTAACTACCTGCCTGTGCCAAATTTTTTTACCAGTCTTAGTGGATATACGCCTTCTGGTCAAATCTTTAGCAATACTATTAATACTTTCATTATAAAAGCAGTAGCGTTCCCATATTTCATATACTACCTGGGCTTCATTTTCGTTTACCTTCAAATTATGATTTTCCCTGTCATAATAATAACCATATATATTGTAGTCTCTCAAAATTTTCCCTTGTCTTGCCTTAGATCTTCTACCTCTTGACATATTAAAAAGTATCTTCTTTTTATCATATTCTGCAGTAGCTGATAAAATAAGGTCTATAAACTGTCCTTCAGGGCTATTTTCTCTTTTGATATTAACATACTGAAGATCCACATTATATTTATTAAATTCGTTAATTACATAAGCATATATAGCTGTATTTCTAGATAGCCTATCATTATTAAGAGCAATTACAATATCAATATGCCCATTTTTTGCATCTTCTAAAAGATTTTCTAGCCCCGGTCTCTCCAAAATTTCCCCTGATATCCCATCGTCAACATATTCAAAAACAGAACACTCATTATATAATTCTTTCGCTCTTTTTTTACATTCCTGTATTTGTTCTGGTATGGAATAGCCTTTTTCTACCTGCTCTTCCGTACTAACTCTAGAATAAATCCCAACTCTTTTTGTAGGGTTATAAGACATGCTATTATACGCCCTCATACTTCTTCTTTATTTTTTTGTTCATCCATAACTCGGATTATTTCTTTGGCAAGTAGGCTATATGCTTTCTCTAATCTTTCTTGTCTATCCTCATCAAAACTACCAGGTTCTATAATTATAATTTCCAAACATTATCCTCCCTGTCTTTTTTTATATCCCTATGTCAAAATTCGTCGAGGACAACACTTAAAAATGCAAAAAATTAAAATTAACAAAAAAGATTATTCTTGTATCCAAACCTTTTTTTGACATTAAATGTTATCTAATGGTATTATTGTCTAGTAATTTATATTTACGACCATATTACATCCAATTAATTTATAGTTTTTCCTTTAAGGATGGTGGTTTTTTATTAAAAGCAAAAGTTTTTTTAAAACAATTGGGTTTAAAATACCAGAAGAAGCTATTGAAAGAGATATACTCACTAACAATATTTTACACACTTCAATGGGGGTTGTTGAATTTTATGGACCAGTGGAAAAAGAATTTTTGGAAAACTGCACTATGAATGAAGGTTTAAGAAATTTTAGAAAGCCAACAAAACAACTCGAAGCTTTAAAATATATTTCTACGCTATCAGATGGATTAGTTTTTATAGCCTGCAACAGCAATGAAATTATTGGTTATGTGGCTTTTACCAAACCAGAATTTCCAAGATGGGCTAAAGCTGCAAAAGAAATACCTGAACTTATCGAACTAGGCGGTATTGAGGTATCTCTAGCTTACAGAGATGAAGGAATAGGTAAGGGAATTTTAAAGTGGACATTTAACAATTATGATTTTGAAGATAGAATTATTATAAGTATTGAAACTGTATGTAACTGGAATAGTAAAGATCCTGAGACTTCTGTATGGGAATATAGAAATATGGTAAGAAGTGTACTTGGCTCAATTGGTCTTGAACCTAGATCAACTGATGATCCAGAAATACGAAGTCACCCTGGCAATATATTATCAGCTAGAATAGGCAAACGCGTATCTGCCCAATCACAAAAAAAGTTCGAAAAATATTTAAAACTTAAACGCTAATTAATTACCATATTCTACCGCAATATTATGAAATAAGTATTTCATTCTCTATACACCTTGCGGCATAAGTTGCAAGCCTTGTGCCTTTTTTGTTGTTAAATGTGTCTATAGCCTTTATTAAGCCTATAGTACCAATAGATATCAAATCTTCTGTATCTTCTCCACTGTTCTCAAACTTTTTTGTCACATGTGCCACAAGCCTTAAATTTCTTTCAATCAACACTTCTTTTGCATATTCATCTCCATTAGCAAGGGCCTTTAAATATTTTTCTTCATCTTCTTTTGATAACGGCTTAGGAAAAGAATTATTTGTAATATAAGAAACAAAAAGTATTATTTCTCGAAACACATAGGCCACAGCTGGTAATATTGGAAACAAAAATAAACACCTCCATTAAACAGGTTACAATTATAATATGGGATATAAGTTACTTTTGTGCCTGTTTAAACATAAAAATTTTGATCTTATGTTGCATTATTATTATTTCTTTTGTAAACTGCCTGCATAGGAGGTGTTAAAATGAAAATCATAATGAAGCGCGACAATGAAATTAAAGAATTAGCAGGTAACAAGCGTGTTAAAGATATACTGAAAGAATTAGATGTCAACCCCGAATCTGTTCTGGTTATAAAAGACGGGGAAACTTTAACTCCTGATACCATAGTAAAAGATGATGAAGAAATAGAAATACTTTCTGTTGTTTCTGGGGGTTAATTAATTATGAAATGCCTTAAATGTGAAAACAAAGCTGTATTTGAAATAAGAAGGCACAGAGCAGCTTTTTGTAAAGAACATTATATTTTGCACATTCAAAACCAGGTAGCAAAAGCTATCAAAAAGTTCCGGATGTTTCCACCAAAAACAAAGCTTCTTATTGCAATTTCAGGTGGGAAAGATAGTTTGGCCCTTTGGGATATTTTGTTAGACCTTGGTTATAATGTGCATGGGCTATATATCGATCTTGGCATTGATGAGTATTCTAAAAGATCTAAAGAAAAATCAATAGATTTTAAAGAGTCAAGACAGGCTACTTTGCATACCATTTCTTTAGAAAAAATTTATGGCATAGGTATAGGAAATATTTCTAAAAAAACATCTAGAAAATTCTGTTCTATATGTGGAATAATAAAACGTTATATAATGAATAAAACAGCCCTTTTAGGTGATTATTATGCAGTAATTACAGGACATAACCTTGATGATGAAGCTGCAGCATTATTTGGTAACCTAATGGGCTGGCAGGTAGACTATCTAAGGCGCCAACATCCTAATATGCCTCCAAAGAAAGGGTTTGCAAGAAAAGTAAAACCACTTTGTAGATTAGGCGAAAGAGAGATGGCAGCCTATTGTGTACTAAAAAATATTGATTATATCATTGAAGAATGTCCTATGTCTAAAGGTGCTAGCAGTATAACCTATAAAGAAGCATTAAATACGCTAGAAGCTAAGTCACCAGGTATTAAAGATCATTTCTACCTGGGTTTTTTACGAGGCGGACAGGAATATTTCAAAGACACTAAAGATGAAAAGGAAGATGAAGAAGCTGAATTAAATCCCTGTGAGTTTTGTCATCAACCAACATATGCAGCGGGAAAGTGTAACTTTTGCAAACAAATGGAAAAGGCTAATATCGATCCGCTAAAAATACATGATGAAATAAAAAGTAAGGTGACAACATAAAAAAACATAAAATAAACAAACACCCGGTCATTTAAATGCCATCAAGCAGTGATGAATACGGGTGTTTGTTACTTAGTTTCCATTATCAAAAATGCCTTATTTCCTTTCTCGTTATAATAAAGAGAGTCACAAAGCATCTGAGTTAGTATTATACCCCTTCCTCTTTCACCACTATGCTCAAGGTCCAAAGGAGCAGTTTTTTTCTCTAGCCAGTCAAATCCTTTTCCTTCGTCTTCTACAATAGCAACTATATACTCACCAGTTATTATAATATCGATATATACTTTCTTTTTAGCATTTTCTTTGTTTCCATGTTCAATTGCGTTTGTAACTAATTCATATAAACCCTGGAAAGAAACATTTTCTTTACTAAATGCATTAATAATAGGGTAAACTTCCGAGCTAAGCTTATCTAGTTGACTTTTATCACTTTTAAATTCAAAAGAATATTCCTTTTTGTCACCTGATTCAAGCTGCATGATAACATAAGTTATATCGTCTTCACCTTGAAGTGAACCATTGTTAAATTTGCAAAAATCGTCATTTATTATATGCTTAAGTACTTCTGGAGGTAAGTTGCCTTTAGAATAAAATATTTCTTTAAGGTTTTCTTCATAGATACTCTTATTACCCTCCTGCTCGGCAATTCCGTCTGTAAAAAAAAGCACAGTAGAGCCTGGACTAAGTTTAATTGTACTAGGAGTAAAATCTACAAATTTAGCCGGAACTGCAGAAGATATTGGTAGTCCCTCATTATTAAGTGTAATAATTTCTCCGTTTCCTAACCTCACCAAAGGCGTAAATTGCATTCCTGTACCAGTATAACAAAGTTCAAAGGTATCAAGATCTAAAACAGCTAAAAAGATGCATAAAAAATAATCATATGGATAATTATCCTTACGATATTGCTTATTAATATGTTCTAATATTAATTTAGGATCAAGTTTATCGGGTTTAAAACTTATATAACTTTCTATCGTTTCTTTTACAAAAGTTGTGATTATTGTACCATCAAGGCCATGTCCTGAAACATCTGCAAGATATATTAAAAGCTTATTATTAACTTTTATAATATTATAAAAATCCCCGCCCAAACGCTGAGCAGGATAAAAGTGAGCTTCCAAGGAGACGCCTTCTATTTTAGGTATTTCTGACAAAAAAGTTCTTTCGTGAATTTTTTTAGCTCTTTTAAATTCAGTTTCAAGTTTCTCAGCATATTCTGAGAGTTTTAATTCTGCTTCTTTTCTTTCAGTGATATCCCTTGCAGTAGCCACAAATAACAATTCATTTGATTCACTAGTCATATCAGAAACATGTATAGAGACCTCCACAGGAAAAACGCTGCCATCTTTTCTAAGATGTTGAGTCTCAAAAGTTTCTGCGCATCCTACCCCCTGATATCCCTCTCTAATATCTATAGAACAATTCATTACTTCTTTAAATTTATCAATAATCTCCTCTTTTGACATATAAGGTTTTATGTCAAAAAACTTTAATGATAATAACTCCTCTTTCTCGTAACCAAGCTCAATACAAGCTGTTTTATTAACATCGATTAATCTAAAAGAAGGATAAGCAATTATAAAAATACTATCACCAGAACTATCAAGTGCATTACGAAATCTAATCAGGGATTTTTCAGTTCTCTTTCTTTCAGTAATATCAAAAATATATTCAATAATTTGAATTACTTTTCCATCTTCACCAAAAATAGGATACGCATGTACCTCTACAATGCATTGATTACCATTGTCATCATAATGAATATGTTCTACCGTTGTTGGCTGTTTAGTCTCTTTAATTATTTCAAGGGGGCATATTTCCTTTTTGCAAGGTTTGTTTCTACTATGTTTAAGTGCATAACAGGTAGTCTTCTCACCTTTAAATATACCTGATGCAGAATTTGCCTCTAGTATTGTATAATCCTCTACATTAATAATAAGAAAAGGATGATTAAAAGCTTCAATTGCATTTTTGAATAAATCTATTTCACTTGATTCTCTCATAATCTAAACTCCCCTTTTACTAAACGGATCAGTTATTTTGCTAAAATTTTATTATCTCTTAAAAAAGTCATCAAGTTCATCATAAATTACTTCCGGGACAAGTCCAATTCTCCAAATTGCTAAGCCTTTGAGGTTATAATCTCCAATCAAATCAAGCTTATAATTTAAGCTTTCGTCTGTTTTATAATATATATAATTTTCAATACCATCTTCTTCCCACCTAACATAATTAACTTTACTATCCTCATCCCATAATACATCAAAACCATCTATTTCTTCTTTTTTCTCATCAACTAAATCATAAACAGAATCTAGAAAAATGTGCCTTATTCTCCATGAGATCTCATCATCCTCTTTTAATTCTTTAACAATTTCTCTATCTTCGGTCTCTTCAAGGTTAATATCATTCTCATCTTCTACTTTTTCATTTATCACATTAGAATACTTAACAGCAGGAGTTCTAACCCCAAGAATAATTTTATCATTATCAATTAATTCAACACTCTTTTCTACAGCTTCTTTTACTTTCGGGTATGGAGCGCTAGCACCTGGAGTATTTATTTCGTTATAATCATAAGCCATTATCACAACTTGATCTGCTAGTTTTCCTAACTGTTCAAAATCGTAAGCATCACTGTATACACTATTTGGGGGATGAAGAGTAATAGTAAGAGATTTTTCTTCATCAAGACCTTCTTTTATCTCTTCTACAAAAGCTGTAAACTTATTTTGAACTTCAGTAACTTCATCTTCATCCGAAAAAAATCCAAGCCCCTCTAGGTCTAAATTAACTCCAGAATAATTTTCAGCTTCTAGGATAATCTGTTTGGCAGCCTCTTTTCTCTTTTCTTCTGAAAGAATTATTGAAGAAAGGTCTTTATCTTTAGTTTCCATTTTAAAAACCATCATTTCAACAGCTAAATTATATTCTTCATCAAAAGCATATTCTAAAACTCTTTCATACCCACCTGGCCTACTAAATCCATAATTTCCATCAGTCACTAGATTTCCTTCTTTATCAAGCTCATACCATCCAACCCCAATGGTATCATATGTATCAAGCCTGTGATTTTCCCCTAGCTCTGGATAATCTTCGCCAAACAATTCATTCCAGCTTCCACCAAGAGCATAAAATCCATATACCTCACCTTCTACCCCTACTTTTTCATCCGCTATAGGCGATAGATAAACAATACCGTCCTCATACTCCACATTCATATTAAAGCTCTCTGCAAAAAACCTTAAAGGAACCATAGTTCTATCATCAATAATTCTTGCATGCTCGTCCTCGTCTAACAATTTTTCCTGTCTATTAAGAATTACATTCGGGTTATCAATCTCCATAACAAGTTTCAACTCATCTTTAACTGCCTCAACCTTTCGTTCTTCACCCTTCCATTCAACTTCTGTATCAGTAAGTTCTGCAACTTTTCTAAAAGGCAAAAAAGTCCGGTCATTTATCAGCTTTGGTTTCACATCATCAAATACTACTTTTTGATCAGAAAGGTATACATCAGGTCCAGGCATTACTTCATTATTAACAGCAAAAACATTCTCTGGCATAAGCCCAAAAAAATTTATAGATAAAATCAGCAGTATCAAAATTTTTATACTCCTACGATAAACAAACATTTTACTCACCTCATTTGATTGATTAAGAACCTTGACATGCCCTATTAAAAAATCCATTGTAAAAATCATTTAGTTCTTTATCGTAACGACTAACAGGCTTGTCCATCCCCCTTGCTCTAATTACTTCTTTTTTTGAATGTCCTAAATTCAGGCAAAAGCAATACAATAACAGTATATATTTCAAGCCTTCCAACAACCATCAATATTGAAAGAAGCATTTTCGCCCATGATGGGAAGAATGCGTAGTTTTCAGTAGGTCCTACCATGCCAAGTCCGGGACCAACATTGCCTATATTAGCCGCGACAGCAGACAAAGCTGTAGTAAAATCTACTTTTGTTAGAGATATAAGTAATGATGATACTACAAAAATCAAAATATATAAAATAACATATCCAAGAATACCTGAAACAATTTCCTCTTTTATCACCTTTCCTTTTAACCTTATTGGCAAAACTGCATTCGGATGAATTAGCTTATATATCTCTCTAATACTGTGCTTAAATAATGTCAAAATCCTTATTTGTTTAATAGATCCAGAAGTAGATCCTCCACAACCTCCCAAAAACATCAGTAAGAAAAGCATTACTCTCATAAAAGGAGCCCATATATCATAATCAGCTGTAGCAAATCCTGTTGTTGTAACCATAGTAACAACTTGAAAAGACCCATACCTAAATGCCTGTAAAACCTCCTGATATTCCTCTATGTATAAGTAAAACGATGCAATCAATATAAGTGCAAATAATCCCATTAGATAAAATCTGAACTCTTCATTTCTTAGAAAACTTTTGTAATTTCCCCTTACCATACTAAAATAAATTGCAAAATTACCACCAGCTATAATCATAAAAAATAGCACAATCATTTCCGCAGCAGGGTTTTGAAACCCAGCTACACTTAGATCTTGAGTTGAAAAGCCCCCTGTAGGCATTGTAGTAAATGTATGAGCCAAAGCATCAAAAAAGGTTAGTCCAACCAACAGTAACAATATAAGTTGTAAAAGAGAAAAAGATACATAAATTTTCCATAATATTTTTGCTGTATTGGCAACTCTCGGAACAACTTTTTCTGTTACTGGACCTGGCACTTCAGCCTTTAATAAATGCATACCTCTAACTCCAATCCTTGGAAACAAAGCCACAAAAAGAGCAATTATTCCCATCCCACCAAGCCACTGGGTCAGACTTCTCCACATCAGAATTCCCCGGGGCAGATCTTCCACCCCATCAAATACACTAGCTCCGGTTGTAGTAAAGCCCGACATAGTTTCAAAATAAGCATCAAAGAAGTTCTCTAAAACTCCTGATAGCAAAAACGGAAATGATCCAAAGAAAGCCGCCAAAATCCATGTTAAAGTTACAAAAGCAAAGCTTTCCTTGATTGATATTTCATATTCAGATTTTGTAATAATCCTCATAATATAACCAGTAATAATCGTAAGTACAATAGTTATTATAAAAGCATTTATGTCTTTTCCAGAATCATAAACTGCCCAGGCCAAAGGTATAAGCATTGATATCCCAAGATAAATCAAAACAGTTCCTAACATGTTTACTATCACATTAGTTCTCATATATATACTTCCTCCAAATAGATCTACTATTTTATCATCTAATTAATTGTCTAATTATTTTAAATCACTGTCTTTTTGGTACCTCCAAAATACTTGCTAACTTTGTTAGAACACTCTTCCATCGAAAACAATATTATCCTATCATCAGGCAAAATAGAATCTTGACCACCTGGTGTTATGACCCGTCCTTTTCTTACAATAGCTCCAACCAAGATACCTTTTGGGAGTTTAGCTTTGGCTAATTTTTTATTGACTATTGGAGCATCAGCCGGAACATTAAGTTCTAAAATTTCAGCTTTATAGTTTCCAAGTATAGTCATAGAAATAACATCACTCTCAATAGTAAGCTTCAAAATTTGGGCAGCAGTTAATAGTCTCGGACTTATTGCCGCATTTACTTTCATAGTATCTAATACGGCTTCATAATCAGATTTTATAATTTCTACAATTGTTTTCGAAACACCAAGTCTATCACTCATTACAGATGACAATAAATTAGTTTTATCATCACCCGTAACTGAAACAACTACATCCACATCTTCTAAGTCCTCTTCCTGCAAAAATTTCAAATTAGTACCATCGCCATTTAATACAAGTGTTTTATTAAGTTCTTCAGTTAAAAAAGCACATCTCTTGGCATCTTTTTCGACCAATTTTACATGAAATCCATGTTTCTTAACACCTTCTAGTAATTTACATAATTCTAGTCCTATTCTTCCGCCACCTATAACCATTATATTTTCTGCCTTTTTATCAGGATGCCTGGTTAAAGTTCCTAAACTTGCCAGTAAACCTTTCTCACCTAAAAGATAAATAACATCTCCAGGATAGATCATATCCTCTCCACCAGGGATAACTACTTCTTGATTATTTCTTACTATAGCAACAACGTTGCTATCTGAAGGAAATTTGATATTTTTAATTCTACTATTTGCAATAGGAGATTCTTCTTCTACTGTTAGTCCTACCATCTGGACTTTACCGCCAGAAAAATATTCAATTCCTTTAACATTAGGAGCTTTAATTATTTTAGCTATCTCTAAAGCTGCTACTCTTTCAGGATTTATAATTATGTCAATACCCAATTGATCATTGGTGAAAGACATAGTTTCATCTGTATATTCTGGATTTCTAATCCTGGCCACAGTTTTTTTGACACCACAGCGTTTTGCCATCATTGAAGCTATCATATTTACTTCATCTACTTCAGTTACGGCTATCAAAAGACCAGCTTCTTCCACGCCGGCTTTCTTTAAAGTACTTAAACTAACACCGTCCCCTTCTATTAACATCGCATCAACATTTTTGGCAATCTTATCTAACTTCTGAGGGTCTTTTTCAATCAAAACAACATCATGTTCCTTTTCCGCAAGTTTTGTGCAAATTTCAACCCCAACAGTTCCTCCGCCAACAACAATCACCCTCATAGTACATCCTCCTATATATCAAGCTTAATCCAAATCTATCTAATCTAGCCCTATTTTACACCTCTAAATTCAATGTTACAAGATAAAAGTAAAAATCAAAAAACTTCGCACATAATCACTATTATGTGCGAAGTGATAATCCTAACCAACTTTTCTGATAAGGGCATTTTCTTTTACAGAAAAAGATATAGGAATCATTATCCGCTCCTTAGGATGAGGAGCAGATTCAACTTTATTACCTTCACTATTAATAATCTCTTCTACTTTAATTTTGCCCAAATAGTTCTTAGGTTCTATAAGCTCCAAAGTGTCTCCAACTTCAAATCTATTTCTTTGTTCGACGATTAAATATTTTTTACCATCAATTTCTTTCTCTTCTATTGCTATCCCCACAAATTTGTTATAAGTCAATTTCTCCTTATACTCATCATCATAAATCTGATCCTCTTCGTCAGGTGAAGAAAAATAAAATCCTGTAGTAAAAGGCCGTGTAGAAGCTTTATTTACTTCTTCAATTAAGTTCTTATCTAGTTCATAATTAGAAGGATCATTTAGATAATTATCTATTGTTAGCCTGTATGCTCTCGTAACGGTTGCAACATAATGAATACTACGCATTCTTCCTTCAATTTTAAAAGCTTTAATACCTGCATTTATAAGGTCTGGGATATATTCAAGCATACACAAATCCTTTGAGCTAAGTACATAAGTACCTCTTTCATCTTCTCCAACTGGAAAGTATTCGCCGGGACGCATTTCTTCCATCAAACTGTATTTCCATCTGCAGGGATGGGCACATGTACCTCTATTAGCATTTCTGTTCAGCATATATGCTGACAATAAACATCTTCCAGAGTACGAAATGCACATTGCTCCATGAACAAATGTTTCCACATCTACACCGCTTTTTTCCTTAACTTCTTCGATTTCATCAAGGCTTAGCTCTCTTGCCATAATAATTCTTGTTAACCCAATCTCTTTCCAAAACAGTGCACTTTTCCAATTAGTACAGTTTGCCTGGGTAGAAAGATGAAGTTCTAGGTTTGGAACTACTTTTTTGGCAATTGAAATAACGCCTGGATCCGAAACTATAACCGCATCTACACCCATGTTATAAAGTTCTTCTAAATAACCTGGAAGACCCTCTAAATCTTCATTGTGGGGTATCACGTTAACGGTTACATAAACTTTTTTACCTTTACTATGAGCATAATTAATCCCTTCCTGCATCTGATCTTTGTCAAAGTTTGAGGCAAATGCCCTTAACCCGTAATCTTTACCACCCATATACACAGCATCTGCACCGTATTCTATTGCAATTTTGAGCTTCTCAAGGCTACCTGCCGGTGCCAATAATTCTGGTTTGATTTGCTTTGTATTTTCGACCTTCATTATTTCACTCCCAGTTTTTAAAAGTTGCACTTAATTAATCATTGCTCCTCGCTCTTTGTCTTGCCCTAATATGCTCATCCAAAGTTTCACTAAAATAATGTTCTCTTGAGCCGTCTTCTTTTGCCACAAAGAAAAAGTAATCATGGTCTTCAGGAAATAGAGCTGCCTCTATAGATTTTATTCCAGGAGAGGCTATAGGACCTGGCGGAAGACCTTCATGTTTATAAGTATTATAGCGAGACTCAATTTCTGTATCTTCTATAGTTAATCTTGGTTTGTTCTCCTGTAGAACATATTCCACAGTAGAGCAAGCTTCTAGTTTTTTGTTTTCTTCTAATCGATTATAAAATACACCAGCCACTTTTGACCGCTCTCTATCAGATATTGCCTCGCGTTCAACAATAGATGCAATTGTCATTATCTCCATTATATCCATATCTAACTCTTCTTTCCTTTCTCTAAACTCGCTGTTAAAAACACTATTAAACTGATCAAGCAATTTTTTCACTACTTCTTTTTCTGTTGCATCTTCCTCAATATTATATGTCTCGGGATACAAAAACCCCTCCAACGAAAACTTCACATTCTCTCTTTGATCTATTTCATCCAAAAACCAGTAATCAAATTCATCTAAAGAATTAAAAAGTTCCAAAAAAGTTTCCTTATCTCCAAAGCCATATGTTTGTAAAAGTTTTGCAGTTTGATCTGATCTTAAACCTTCAGGTATGGTAAACCTTATACTTTTATCAACTACTTCTCCATCTTTAATTTTGTTTGCTATTTGAGACGGGGACATTTCCCCATTTAACTCATAAGTCCCTGCCTGAAAAGAGCCGGCCAATCCTTCATATCTTGTATACATTTCAAATACAAAGGCATTTTTTATCAAATTATTATCTTCTAAAATATTAGCTATATCACCAACACTACTACCTTGAGATATTTCAATTTCAACTATTTCACTAGATCCAACAGGCTGTAAGTTACTATAAACAAAATAAAAACTACTGAAGATTGCCAAAACACCCAGCAGTAAAATTACTGTTATTATTATTTTATATTTCTTAATAATTGAAACTATTTTAAAAAAACCTCCTCTCCAGTTCTTAAAACAAGTTCTATTAATAATTATTATATAACGAGATTTTGCATATAACAACAAACAGCTTGATTTTTATTATATGACTTTTTGCAGTAGAATCAACTATTTGTTTTAATAAAAGGCTCTGTTAATAGTTCATTGCTGATATCTATTAAAAACACCTGCCTAGCTACCATAAGTGGAGCTTTTAATTTGCGAGGTTTTTAGCAAATTCTTGCGACACGTTGGTAGCTAGGCAGGTGCTATGAGACCACCAACAATACAATCCTAATAAAAAAAGAGGAGTGTGGCCTCCTCTTTTAGAAAGTTATCAACTTTGTTGTTTTTCTTCAAAGGCTTTAGCCACTCTTTCCCATTCATCATCATCTTCAACCAATACCAATACATGTTCATCATTTTCTTCTTCAACCCTCATTATCACTGCTTCATAAGCTTCATTTTCTTCTTCAGTTTCATTTTTCATATTTTCTTCCTTTTCAATATCATCCTCTTCGCTAGATATTGAAGGTTGTAATACAACATATTTACTTTCGTTTTCTGTCAAAAAGTCAATAACATGAAATTCGTGTTCCTCTCCATTTTCATCTTTCAAGAGTATAACTTGCTCTTCATTTTCTTCAGTCATATTACCACCCCATTTTATTTTATTAAACTTTGCTGTCTAGATACCCTTGCAGTAAATAGACTGCCGCCATCTTGTCAATGACTTCCTTCCTTTTTTTCCTGCTTACATCCCCTTCAAGTAAAGTTCTCTCTGCAGCCTTTGATGATAACCTTTCATCTTGCAATTCAAGAGAGATAGATATCTTCTTTTGAATTTCTTTAGCGAATTCTTTAACTTCTTCAGCCATAAACCCTAGGGTCCCATCCATATTTTTGGGAATTCCAACAACAATTTCACTAACATTATATTCCAAAACTAATTCTTTTATCTTTTCTATATCTTTATCTAAAAGGGTCCTTTTTATTACAGTGATACCCTGAGCTGTCATTTTCAACTCATCACTTATTGCGACCCCTATTCTTTTTTCACCGTAATCTAGGCCCATTATGCGCAATATTTTTTACCTCCATGGGATAAACTTAATCATACTTCTTTAAGTAATGCTTTACTATATTTTCTAATAATTCATCACGTTCCATTTTACGGATCAGATTTCTTGCTTTATTATGACTTGTAATATATGCTGGATCCCCGCTTAAAAAATAACCTACAAGTTGGCTAACTGGGTTATACCCCTTTTCCTTCAGGGCATTATAGACAAGCTCTATAATTTCATCAGGATCTTTTACTTCATCAATATCAACGTCGAATCTAACTGTCTTATTAGATTTATTAGAACTGTTGTCTTTCATAATTTTCACCTCTTATCAAAAGATGATTCGTTAAATTGTAGTATTCAACGACATAATCCTTAAAACCTTTAAAGTTAAAAAAAAATCTGGATGCAATTAAACTTTCTTGTTAAAGTGTTTTGCATCCAGATAAATATTAACTATTGAATTTTTTCTTTAATTAAATCTGGCACAATTCCCAGGGCTTCATTAAGTTTTCCTGGATTTTTTCCACCAGCCTGAGCCATGGTAGGGCGTCCTCCACCGCCTCCACCAGTAACTTCAGCGACTTTTTTAACAATATCTCCAGCGTGGATCCCTCTATCAGTAAGATCTTTTGTAACCATAGATATAAATTGGACTTTTTCGTTATCACTGCTACCAAGAACTACAACACCAGAGCTTAATTTATTTTTAATCTGATCCCCTATTCTTCTCATACTTTCCGGGTCTCCGTCGTCCACTTTATGAGTAAGAACTGATACACCATCAATCTTCGTCACTTTATCCAATATTTCATCTACTTCATTTTTCCTTATCTCTTCTTTAAATTTCTCAAGCTCTTTATCTTTTTCTTTTAAATCATTTAATACTTCTTCCACCTTCACAACAACGTTTTCTTCATTTGTTTTTAAAAGCGAAGATATATCCTTCACTTTTTCCCAGCTATCATTAAGATACCGGAAAGCTTTTTCACCTGTTATGGCTTCTATTCTTCTAAGACCTGCTCCTATACCACTTTCTCCAATAATCTTAAATAATCCCACTTCTCCAGTGCTATCAACATGGGTTCCACCACATAGTTCCATACTTTCACCCATCTCAACAACCCTTACCTCGTCTTCATATTTTTCTCCAAATAAAGAAACTGCTCCCATTTCTTTGGCTTTATTATAATGGGTTACCGTGACATTCACCGGATAATTCTCCCATATAAATGCATTGACTTGCTTTTCTATATCTTCCAACTCTTCTTTAGTTATAGCTTCAAAATGGGTAAAGTCAAACCTCAACCTGTCGGGAGCAACAAGTGAACCTGCCTGTTCCACATGAGCACCTAGAGTACTTCGAAGCGCATGGTGTAGAAGATGAGTTGAACTGTGGTTTTTCTTAATTGATTCCCGTCTTTTTCTATATACCTTACTATTAATTTTGTCACCAACCTGAAGCGATCCTTCTTCTATTCTAATTTGGTGTACAGGTTGCTCAAAAGGACTATAATAAGTATCTTCCACTACTGCCTTTGCATCTTCTTTTTGAATTTCGCCTTGATCACCAACCTGACCACCGCTTTCAGCATAAAAAGGTGTAGCATCTAATAAAATCTGCGCATCTTCTCCTTTTTCTACTTTATCAACCAGTTTGTTTTCTTTAATAATGCCTTTTATTAGAGCTTCACATTCTAATACTTCATAACCTACAAACTTTGATGATATTTTCTCTAAATCTTTAATTTCTCCAAGATTTTGGATCATATTTGAAGAAGCTGCTTGTGCTTTTCTAGCCCTTTCTCTTTGTTCTTCAAGACACTCTGTAAATCTATCTTCATCAACTTTTAAGCCCTGCTCTATTAAAATTTCCCTGGTTAAATCGATAGGGAAACCATAAGTGTCATATAACTTAAATGCTAGGCTGCCATCAAGGACATCTTTCCCTTCGTTATTTAGGTCTTCTATATAACCTTTGAGTATCTCCATCCCTTGTTCAACTGTTTCTAAAAATCTTTCTTCTTCAATTTGAATGATTTTATTTATGTATTCTTCTCTTTCCTTTAGTTCAGGATAAGCATCTTCCATTATATCAATTACAACATTAGAAGCTTCAGGCATAAATGTCCCTTCAATGCCCAACAATTTAGCATGCCTTGCAGCTCTTCGTAAAATCCGCCTTAAAACATAACCCCTACCTTCATTTGACGGAAGTACACCATCGCCAACCATGAAAGTTACACTTCTTATATGTTCTGTAATAATTCTCATTGAAACATCATCTTTTTCATTTTTACCATACTCTTTATTACTTGTCTTACAAACAAAGTCAAGTATAGGCTTAATAGAATCAATCTCATAAATCGAAGAAACATCTTGTAAAATTACAGCTAAACGTTCAAGACCTGCACCTGTATCTATATTCTTTTGATCTAACGTAGTATAGTTACCCTCACTATCTCTATTAAACTGTGTAAATACATGGTTCCAGAGTTCAAAAAACCTATCGCAATCACAACCGGGTTTACATTCAGAACCACCACAGCCATACTTTTCTCCTCTATCATAATAGATCTCAGAACATGGCCCGCACGGTCCTTCTCCTATCTCCCAGAAGTTATCTTCTTTCCCTAATTTCACTATCTTTTCTTCAGGGATCCCAATGTCATCTTTCCAAATATTATAAGCTTCATCATCTTCATAATAAACACTCACCCAAACCTTTTCTTCAGGAAGCTTTAATACTTTGGTTACAAATTCGTAACCCCAGGCAATTGATTCTTTTTTAAAATAATCTCCGAAAGAAAAATTACCAAGCATCTCAAAGAAGGTAGCATGTCTTGCAGTTTTTCCTACTTCTTCTATATCCGGGGTTCTAATACATTTTTGACAGGTAGCCATCCTTGTCTTAGGTGGGGTCTTTTCGCCTGTAAAATAAGGCTTTAAAGGCGCCATTCCAGCTCCTATAAGTAAAAGCCCTGGATCATCCTCAGGTATCAATGAAAAGCTCGGCAAAACCATATGGTCTCTCTCTTCAAAAAACTCCAAAAATTTCTTTCTAATTTCATCAGTCTTCATTCTAACTCACCCCTCAAAAATATTTTTAAAACACTATCTTTAATATTAACCACTCTTGTTTATTTGTAGTGTTTTCCGTACACACTGTTGCACATTAGTATATTTCTCATACCATAAGCGAGTTTTTAATTTGGATGTTTTGCAAATTCTTACGAGCGTTGGTATGAGAGATATACTAATAAAAACACCCCTCGAACCCAAATTTCAGGGACGAGGGGGTATCCCGCGTTACCACCCTGATTATCAGTACTTTATTATAAAACTCTATACAGCTTTATAAAGAGTACTGATCTCTCAAGCTTGCCTACCCGGCAAATGGTTGTAACGTAACCACACGACTAATCTTACTAATGCTAACTTTTTCATGTTAACATATTCGGATTAGCTACTTCGGGGCGGCCCAAACTGACCGGGTATAAAACCCTTCCAGCTTATCTACTCATATAGATAAAGGTTTCTCTCTGGATACCCGTTTACAGTTATTTACCCCTTCATAGTATTTTTTATCTTGATTTTTTGCTATTATATACAGTTTAAGGCACCTATGTCAAGTCATGACAGCAATTTTCAAGACATTATTATTATTGCTCCTCATCCTGTAAAAAATAATCCCAAAATAAATGACGTATTATTACTCTTACAATTGCAACAACCGGAACTGCAAGAATAAGCCCTAGAAAACCAAAGAAATGACCTCCAGCTATAAGCGAAGTAACAACAGCTAGCGGATGCAGCTTCAAATTTCGTCCAAGAATCTGAGGAGCAACTAATTGGCTTTCTATCTGCTGAACTATCAGAATCCAAATTACCACCTTCAACGCAAGTAAGGGTTCTTCTAGTAAAGCAATTATCACCGAAGGCACAGCTCCTATAAAAGGCCCAAAGTACGGGATGATATTAGTGATTCCTGCAATTATACCTAAAACAAGGGCAAATTCAACCCCTAAAAAAGCAAGACCTATATACGTTAATATACCTATAAAAAGGCATACAACTAATTGCCCTCTAATATAATTTCCAAAAGTAATACTAACATCTTTCATTATTTCCGTTACTTTGCCCCTGTATTTAGGCGGTACAACAAGTATCATATTACTTCTCAAAATTTCTGTATCCTTTAAAAAATAAAAGAGAATAATCGGTAAAGCTATCAAACTAAACACATACGCTAAAATACTAGCTCCTGTACCAATTATACCTTGAAAATCAAGAATAGTACCTAAAATATCTTGAAAATTTACCTGGTATTCAATAATGGCTTCATTTATCGCATCTGTTATAGGTGGTGGAAGCTCATACAAAATGAATTCTGTTTCATCAATAAATTGCCTAAATTCACGAGTAAAATAAGGTATCTCTCTTGCAAACTCCTGAATTTCTATAAATATAGCATTTACAAGACTAATACCTACTAAAACAAGTAAAGTTATTGATATCCCATAAACCCCTAGTATTGTAGCAATTCTTGGTACTCTATAAGATTCAATAAATTCAACTAATGGGTTTAAAATATAAAATAAAATTATAGCAAGTAAAAAAGGAAGTAAAAAAATAAAAACTTGATCTCTAATCTGATAAACACCAACTACAAAATCCCGTACTATCTCAAAACCAAAAAGCACTGCACTAACAACCAAAGTTATCCATGCGACAAGCTTTAATAAATCCTTATGTTCCAACTGTCTAGCACCCCTCTCACCTAACAGTAAAAGCAACCTTTAAAACTAAGGTTGCTTTCAAATTAACTATTCCCATTATAACATTTTTCGTTTTCTTTGTTTGATAAATTTGAGGAAAAATTTATTGCTGAACTTTTTTCTGATAATAACATGCCTACTAATACACCAAACGCACCCCCGGTAAGCATACCTTTGAGGTATCCACTCCTAAAAAACATAAGGCTCATCCTTTCATTCTTGTAAGTCTACCTTATATGCTGATTCCAAGGTTCCATCATCTTGTATATTATAGATATGTGCTTCATTACCTTTTTTATACTTTATTTCAACCAGGCAGTTCCAGCAATAGTAGTTGCTGCTGCTTACTTTTCCAACGTCTATTCCCGAACATACAGGACACTGTACCCACACTTTTAATTTACCCCTTTCCAGCAAACATTACTTCCATTAAATATTTTCCCCGAAAGAAGGTAAAATAATACACATTTCCATGATATTCATCTACAACTTTTTTTAATAGTCCCTCCACCTACTACCATTTCACCATCATAAAAGACAACTGCCTGACCCGGGGCCACTGCTTCTTCAGGTTCATTAAATTCCACCTTTACTTTTCCTTCTTGTTCAGTTAAAGGTATAATTTTTGAGGGTACAGGTTCTGCGTTATATCTAATTTTGGCATCTACATCAATTGAATTATCCAAAGAGTCAAATGCAATCCAATTTACATCCTCAGTAATAAATTCGTGTGTCAAAAGATCTTCTTTGTCACCAATAATTACTGCATTTTTCTGAGTATCAATATCCACAACATATTGCGGTCTGCCAAGGGAAATACCTAACCCTTTTCTTTGACCAATGGTATAATAAGGAATTCCTTTATGTTCTCCAAGCTTCTCTCCATTTAGGTTTATTATAGGTCCTTTTTCAATCTTTTTAGGCGCTTCTTCACTAATAAATTTTCTATAATCATTGTCAGGTATAAAACATATATCCTGACTCTCAGGCTTGTTTGAAGTAACAAGATCATATTTTTGGGCAAGCTCACGAGTACGTGCCTTACTATAATCCCCCAGAGGGAACAGAGTTCTAGACAGCTCTTCTTGATTCATATTATATAGCATATAAGTCTGGTCTTTCTTATCGTCTACAGCCGTGTACAGTAAATAGCGACTTCTTTTTTCATCATATTTTATCCTAGCATAGTGACCAGTAGCAATATAATCACATTCAAGCTCTAAAGCTTTTTGCAAAAACTTTTGCCACTTTAGATATTTATTGCAGGCAATACATGGATTAGGTGTTCTTCCCTTCATGTACTCATTAATGAAATCTTTAACAACCTGTTGATAAAATATCTCCTTAAAATTCATTACATAAAAAGGTATATCAAGCTTATCAGCCACTCTCTTTGCATCGTGAGAGGCCTTGAGAGAACAACATCCCTTGGCATTTTGCTCGGCTATTTCTTCATCCTTATCCCGGTACCATAACCTCATATTTGCTCCAATAACTTCATAACCTTGATCTTTTAGCAAAGCAGCTGTTGTCGAACTATCCACCCCTCCACTCATTGCTACCAGGACTCTTTTATTTCTATTTTGATTATTTTTATCACTTGACATCTTTACCACCACTCTTGTGTTTGTTTTGTTCTCCTCGTAGATATTTTAATCTATTTTTAAAGTGAGATTCATGACCGTTTTCAGAAGGCTCATAATAAACTTTGCCTTTGACATTATCTGGGACATAATCCTGCTTAACATAGTTAACTGGATAATTATGCGGATATTTATACCCTTCCCCGTGCCCCATATTTTTAGCTCCACGATAATGAGTATCTCTTAAGTGAAGTGGTACAGGCTCCTGTCTTGTTTGTTTTACATCTTTTAAAGCTTTTTCAATTGCTACATAACTACTGTTGCTTTTTTCTGTAGACGAAAGATAAGTAACTCCTTGAGCAAGGGTTATTCTAGCTTCAGGCATCCCAAGCTCTGATACAGCCTGATGTGTGCTAAGCGCCACCTGTAAGGCCTGTGGATCAGCATTTCCAATATCTTCGCTTGCAAATATTAACATTCTCCTAGTAATAAATAAAGGATCTTCTCCTCCTTCTATCATCCTGGCCAACCAGTAAAGGCTTGCATCAGGATCTGAGCCACGCATAGATTTGATAAAAGCCGAAATAATATCATAATGATTGTCCCCATCTTTATCATAATACACTGCCCTATCCTGTATGGACTTTTCTATCTTATCTAATGTGATTTCCCTTAAATTATTTTCATCAGGAATTGTTGTAATCACACTTAACTCCAGAGCATTTAGTGCAGTTCTTATATCACCATTAGCTAGCCTTATTAAATGTCGCAAAGCATCTTCATGTAACTTAACATTATAATCTCCAAGACCATTTTCCTTATCTTCTAGCCCACGCATTATTAACTTCTCAATTTCATTATCAAACAATAATCTTAGTTGAAATACCCTTACTCTAGATAAAAGAGGAGAATTTATACTAAAATACGGGTTTTCTGTGGTAGCTCCAATCAATATAATAGTACCATCTTCAACATAGGGAAGCAGTCCATCCTGCTGGGCTTTATTAAACCTGTGAATTTCATCAATAAATAAAATAGTATCTTCCTGATAATAACTTTTCTTTTCTTTTGCTTTGTTAATAACTTCTCTAATTTCTTTTATCCCACTGGTAACCGCATTTAATTGAAAAAAATTCGAATTTGTATGATTTGCTACAATTCTTGCGAGGGTAGTTTTGCCAGTGCCGGGGGGACCATACAAAATCATCGAAAAAAGCCTGTCTTCTTCAATAGCTCTTCTTAAATATCTACCTTCTCCCACTACTTCCTGTTGACCAACCATATAATCAAGGGTTTTGGGCCTTATTCTATCAGCAAGGGGAGAGCTCTTTTTTGATTTTTTTTCATAATTATAATTAAACAAGTCGATAATATCATCTCCTCCAAGAGATCATCTATATCGCTGTAACAAGCCTTTACTGGCAAGATACAGGGCACATTCAATCCTTTTCTTTAATAATTCACATCCGGTTTTGTGCGGCTCTTCCATGTTACCATTAAATAAATATGCATTTGCATGACAGCCGCCACCGCAGTGAAATTTAGCCCAACACTCTTTACATTTTTTCTTACTTAAAAAATTATGCTCGTTAAATTTATTTTTTACAGACTGATCTACCAAAAAACTTTTCTTAAGATCTCCCATTACAAACTCATCATTGCCAACAAACTGATGACAGGGATAAATTTCACCAGATGGTGTAATAGCTAGATATTCACTCCCTGCTCCACATCCAGAAAATCTTTTTTTAACACAAGGTCCACCATCAAGATTTATCTCAAAATGATAAAAACTAAAACCTTCGCCTTTATCAGCCTTTTCTTCATAAAATAAAGTTAGCCTTTCATACTCTTTTTTAATTAAATCTAAATCCACATTTTCTAACGAGTAATTTTTTTCTTTTGAACATACCACAGGTTCAAGGGAAATATCTTTAAAACCAAGATCATAAATATGTTCAACATCCCTGGTGAAGTCAAGATTATCAGCACTAAAAGTTCCCCTGACAAAATACTCTTTATGATCTCTACTCTCGACAAATTCTTGATATAACCCAACTATACTATCATAAGTACTCTTATCATCATATAGACTTTTTCTATTAGTATCATTAATCTCTTTCCTACCATCTAGACTTAATACTACTGCAAAATCATGTTCATTTAAAAATCTCATAACTTCATTATCTAGACTCAATCCATTAGTAGTTAAAGTAAATTTTATGTTTTTATTATTTTTAGATGCTTTTTCTCTGGCATAATGGACAGTTTTTTTTACAACTTCCCAATTTAATAAAGGCTCTCCTCCAAAAAAGTCAATTTCACAGTTTTTTCTTTCATTAGAATTTTCCAACAAAAAGTCAACTGCTTTTTTGGCAGTATCAAAATCCATCAAATCTTTTTTCTTTGTATCTTGTCCAAAAGTACCACCTCCTGCAAAACAATACTTACATTTCATGTTGCAGGTATGCGAAATATTAAGACATAGAGCTTTTAATTGGTCATTATTTTTCTTAATTTTGTCAGTTTCTATTATGATATCTGAAAACAATTGTTCTTTCTGAATCAAAGTCTCAACTTCTTCTAAAACCTTATTGATAGTATTTCCGGGCCACTTTTTATCTAGCTCATTAGTTATATTATTTTTATCAATATTATGTAAATTCAATTCTTTGTATTTGTTAATTTTATTTATAACATCAAAAGCAGTTCCATTTAATTCATGAAGTGATCCACTATTAGTATCTATCGCATAATAATAATTATTAAATTCAAAGGTATGTACAATGCTTTCTTTTGGTAATTTCAATTTTAGTCCTCCAGTTTAATCCTCCAATTTTGTCGTAAAACTAAAAGAAAAAAGTAGCCATTATGACTACTTTTTAATCTTTTAATCCCTTTCACAGGCCTGGTTCCCTACAGTACAGGAAGTTTTACAAGCGGATTGACATGATGTTTGACATTCACCACATCCATCATGTTCTGAAGTAATTCCAGACCAGCCACTGAATACAGTTTTTATATTATCCAAACGAAATACCCCCTATACTGCAAATTTAATTCATCACCTAACAAATTCTATTCTACGACTTTATTTAGTTCATCTATTAATTTGTCTAAGTCTGTTCCATGGACCATTGCAGCCTGGGCAATAGTCTCACCAGTAGCAGACGGGCAGCCAAGACAATGCATCCCATGTTTCATGAACACATCGGCTGTTTTTGGTTGTTGCTTTAATACATCACCGATTGTCATATCTTTTGTGATTTTTTCTCCCAAGTAAATTACCTCCCTTTTATCCAATAATTCTATATTTTTTGTATCATACAATACTTGTAGAATTATTTTACTTCCTAGTAACTTTCACGTCAAGGGTTACTAATATACCTTTTAGCTATTATGTATGGTCAACTTTTAGTATACCGGGGAGAATCCCCGGTATATTTTCTAACTAAAATTTATTCAACCAATTTTTTTCATACTCTTTAATCATTCTTCTAACCATATTTCCACCTATCTTCCCAATATCCCTAGTAGGCATCTCTCTCCAACCCTTTAATTCAATATCTTTATCAAGTTTCAAATCTTTAGCCACCTCATACTTTAAACTTTCTAACTGCTTTGCTGATTGAGGCAGTCGATGGCGTTTAGCCATCGAAAACACCTCCTAAATAGGAGTATAGTGTACTATTATTTTTACAAATGCAAGATTGTCCTATGCCATTTTAAAAAAATTTTATTAAGTATTTATTCCTAACACTCCACCTACAGCACCAAAGACAAATGCCATAAACAAGCGGGATAAAATTATATTTGTCGAGGCAAGTTCAATACCCATCAAAACACTTAATAAAAGTAACCCAACAAAATATAATATTCCACATACGCCCCCGTTTAACCATCCTTTTTCTCCTATATTTTTTGTAGCATGCATAGAACCCACAACAATACTGATTACACTTGTAATATAAGTTAAATGGGGTATAATAACATCAGAAATGTTAGTCAAATTTAACAGTAGTGCTGTTACTAAAAAAACTAGAAGAGATATAGCATAAGCTAATAATACCCCCGTCAAAATAAAACTTATCCTGCTTGTTTTACTCTCAGATTCGTTTTCATACCTTTGGGTTAATCTTGACATAATTCCATCACCTCCATATTCGGTGTTAAATAATTAATATGCAAGGTGATGGAAGTTTATGTACTAGTCCACAAAACTTTATTCTTCATCATTGACTACTTTTTGAATACCAAAGCGGCTTACGGTTATAGTCATATTTTCCGCTATTTTTAATTTTATAGTATCCTCCTGTATGTCTTTAATAGTACCATGAATCCCACCAATTGTTATAACCTCGTCATTTTTCTTAAGGGATTCTAACATCTGCTGCCTTTCTTTTTGCTGCTTTTGCTGCGGTCTTATGATCATCAAATAAAAAACTACAACTACTAAAATTAGAGGTAAAAAACCAGCTATTCCTTCCATTTAATTCACTCCTTTATAAATTTTTAACTTTCATATTGTTCGAAGAAATTTTCTCTAAAAGCAATAAAATCATCATCTTTTATAGCCTTTTTAATCTCACCCATTAACTTTATCAAAAAATGAAGATTATGCCAAGTCAAAAGTCTAAATCCTAAAATTTCATTGGCCTTAATTAAATGCCTTATATAAGCCCGGGTATAATTTTTGCAGGTATAACAACCACAACTTTCATCTATTGGCCTAAAATCTTTAGAATACTGTGCATTTCTTACTACTAATCTACCACGGCGCACCATTGCAGTACCATTTCTAGCAATTCTTGTAGGCAGTACACAATCAAACATATCTATGCCATGATAAACACCTTCTACAAGATAGTCAGCCGACCCAACTCCCATCAAATACCTTGGTTTTGTGTCAGGCAAAAAAGGTACAGTTTCTTCTAACATTTCTTTCATAAGTTCAAAAGGCTCTCCAACACTTAACCCTCCAATAGCATATCCTGGAAAACCAATGTTGACTGTTTCAATTGCACTCTTTTTTCTTAAATCTGGATACATTCCTCCCTGAACTATGCCAAATAAAGCTTGATCATTATATTTTAAATTTTTTTCATTAAACTTTTTACATAGCTCTGCCCATCGCAGGGTACGTTCCATAGAGAACTCAGCATATTCTTCACTACTTGGGTAAGTTGTACACTCATCAAAAGCCATCACTATATCTGAATTTAAATTACTTTGTATTTCCATAACTTTTTCCGGGGTAAAATAGTGCTTTGATCCATCCAAATGCGATCTAAATGTCACACCATTATCATCTATATCTCTCATTTTCCCCAGACTAAATACTTGATAACCACCACTATCAGTTAAGATAGGTCTATCCCAATTCATAAAACTGTGAAGACCACCAGCCTCATAAATTGTCTTTGTTCCTGGCCTGAGATATAAGTGATATGTATTACCTAAAATAATTTCAGCACCTATATCTTTTAACTCTTCTGGAGTCATTGTTTTGACTGTAGCCTGCGTACCAACGGGCATAAAAACAGGAGTACTTATTTCTCCTCTTCTTGTAGTTAATGTACCTGTTCTTGCAGAGCTTTTACTGCATTTAGCTTCTATTTTAAAGTCTATCGGCATAAATTAACACCACTTCCCCAAGTATGATTTAATATATGAGTTTTTGTCACTAGAATCAATGTATAAACATTGCATCTCCAAAACTGTAAAATCTATATTTTTTATCAATTGCCTCTTGATAAGCATTCATAATAAAATCCTTTCCAGCAAAAGCAGAGACAAGCATTAAAAGAGTTGACTTTGGCAGATGAAAATTTGTTACCATTGCATCAACAATTTTAAATCTATAACCAGGATATATAAAAAGATCAGTCCAACCCTTATGTCCTTTTACAAGACCCTTATCAGAAGCACAGCTTTCAAGTGTCCTAACCACCGTTGTGCCAACGGCAACAATCCTTTGGTTATTTTCCTTTGCCTCATTAATAATGTTAGCTGACCCATCCGGTAAATAGTAGAATTCAGAGTGCATTTCATGTTCTTTTATATTTTCAACTTTGACAGGCCTAAAAGTTCCAAGGCCAACATGTAAAGTTAGTTCTAATACCTGAACTCCTTGCCCCCGTATTTTATTCAATAATTCTTCAGTAAAATGAAGCCCTGCTGTTGGAGCAGCTACAGAACCTTGATTTTTGGCATACACTGTTTGATATCTTTCTGGTTCATCTAATTCTTTTTTTATATATGGCGGTAGGGGAATTTTACCTAATTTTTCAAGAATATCTTGAAATCTATCTCCTTCATATTCAAATTTTATAATTCTAGTACCTTCATCTTTAACATCCAAAATTTCGGCTTCAAGTAGACCCTCTCCAAAAATAAACTTGCTGCCTACTTTTGCTTTTTTGCCAGGTTTTACCAGCGCCTCCCACGTATCCTTATGTCCATCTATAGGATAGAGAATTACTACTTCTAGTTTTCCGCCTGTTTTTTTCTTTGAACCAAACAGCCTAGCTGGTATAACTCTAGTATTATTTAACAAAAGAACATCTCCCTTTCTTAGAAAAGAAGGGAGTTTATTAAAGTAAGTATGTGTAATATCATTATTCTTTTTATCAAGAACCATTAATTTAGATACATCCCTTTGTTTTAATGGCGAATTTGCAATTAGCTCTTCTGGCATTACATAATCAAATTCCTCAACTCTCAAAGAATATACACCTCTATTATTACATTTTATCAATTTCTATGTCGCCGGAATAATAATGTTTTAAAATTTCTTTGTAATCATAACCTTCTAAGGCCTTGCCTTGAGCTCCCCACTGGGACAAACCTGCACCATGGCCAAACCCTTTACCTCTAAAAACAAATTCTTCTACGGTTCCACCTTCTGAAGTTAATTTTTCTGTACCATTTTTAGAGTTTATATAATAATCATCTTCTGTTAATAGTTTTTCCTCATTTTCACCGGTCATAACATATACATCTTGTCCCGAATCTTTTTTTACAACATTTTCTTCGCTACTCATAAAATATACTTCACCTTTGACATTATTATTGTTGTTACCACTTTTTTCTACAATTTCAAAATTTGTGCTTCTTAGTTCAAGGGGTGTTCTATTAAAATCGCCATGAACCTCATGTTCCCCTTCTTCTCCAATGTACCTAACAGTTAAAACCCTTCCTGCCTCCGTTCTTTCTAATATCTCTATATCTATTAATTCTCCAATATCATAGAGATTGTCAATCCTTTCAGACAATTCATCCCTTGTTCTGGTTTCCTCCCACTCATAAGCTTGATAAGAATTACCTTCTAATGCAATCTCATCCCAGGAACTTTCCCTGCTCCTGATATAATCAATTTCAGAACCCCATATATTTTCTGCATCTTCTGTATATCCACCCGCATTAGAATGATATAAGGCATTTATTAATTTATCGTTATTTAAAACTACTTCTCCACTAGTTTCTCTAACTGCTTCGTTTGTTCGACTGTTTTCGACATTATAGCCTGCATATACCTGAGAATCTGTATCATCAGTTACATCAAAGTGCTCATACCTATCCATATTCCTATCTCTGCCATATAAAGCGTACGTTCTGGCAGCTACTGCTTGAGCTTTTAAAGCATCCATTTCCCAGCTGACAAAAACTTCAGCCGGTAGTACACCTTTTAAATATTTTTCAAGTTCTACAGTATTTATGGCCATGATCCTGTTTCTTTCATCAGTCTTTAGTTTCAAATTACCTCTATATTTTCTTTCATTGTTTTTAAGCTCCAAAGGGCTATCTTCAGAACCAGATGATACCAGAATTGACTTGTTGCTCATATCAATTTTTTCTTCTGTTAACAGATTAAAAGAACTACCAGGGTAATAATAATATCCAGTATAATCAACAATAGATGGATATAATTCATTTCGCTCCATAAAATAAGTAAAATCACTATCTTCCTTTAACCTGTCCAAAAAACTTTCTGCCAAATACTTATCCGTAAAACCTGATATAATTAAATTTAGTTTCCCATGATCAACAACCGCTCCGGCTTCAATATCATTACCATCGATTTTATAGTTCAATTTTTCCTTAAATTCAATAATTTTCTCCTCGGGGGAATCTAAATTATTATCAATTTCTAGCTTTATACCTTTTCTTTCTGATTTATGTACAAAAACTTTATTTTCAAGACTTTCTTCTGAAGATAGCAACTCTCCAGGCCTATGATCTTTTAATAGATCATACTCACCACCTGATCCATCTAGTTTATCAGCTAGTAAACTAACTAGACGGTCATAAAATTCATCTATTCTAGCCTCCCCATTTGAATTGTTTTTTTCTTTTGATTTTATTGAAATTACATGAATATCGTCAATTTGATCCTTTATTTTTAATTCATCTACAAAACCATAATCACTTAAATCGTAAGTATTTTGTATCTCCTCCTTTATATTTTCCAAAAATTCAAGGTCATTTTTAATTCCTAATGTTATTCCAGATGTCACTTCATCACTTACATCTTCTTGTCCATCTATAATCCAGGAATCATTATTCCATTCAAAAGACGTTTCCCTATCAGCAATAGAATAGGGAATAAAACCAAAATCAGATGACTCAAAACCATAAATAATATTTTCATCACTATCAATATTAATCTCATCAGCAGCACTACTAGAGTACAATATCCCCACAGATATCTTATCGAGTAATTCGTCCTTATCTAAGTCCTCTACTGGTTTAGCTTCTGCACTTTCATCTTTATCCAACTCTTCTTCTTTAACGTCCATTTCCTTAGGTTCATCTGATTCATCTTCAGCATAAGCAAAAACCAAATAATCGCCCGGCATAAAAGATAATACCAATAGAAAAAGAACACCTAAAGTGAAAATAACTAAAGCTTTATTAGACATTTTCTCCTCTCCCTCGCTTTTAACTTTATTTTAATACCGTATAATTTATTTCTAGCGCCGTATAACAAAATTCAAAATTAATGAAAGAATGATACTAACAATTATAGCCGTCGTTATAGGAAAGAAAAAAGTAAAATTACCTCTTTGAATAAATATATCTCCCGGCAAACGTCCAATACCACTTATTCTATTAAAAAGTAACAAAGCTCCTCCAACAATCAAAAACAAAACACCAAGGCTCGTCAAAATTCTACCTAATTGATCAAACATAATTTCTCAACCCTCCCTACTATTAAAAAGGGTATTAAAAAAGTTTTTGTTGGTATGGTAAATTACTGTTCTGACCCAAATATTTTTTTGCTTCCTCAGTCAAAACTCTCCCTCTTGGCGTTCTATTAATAAATCCAAGCTGCATTAAGTATGGCTCATATACATCTTCAATTGTTTCTCTTTCCTCACTGATTGAGGCAGAAATTGTATCAAGTCCCACAGGGCCACCATTATACTTTTCTAGTATAGCTCTCATTAAACGCCTATCTGTTTCATCAAGGCCAAGCTCATCAACTTCTAACATCTCTAATGATTTCTCTGCCACTTCTTTTGTTATTTTATTATTTGCTTTTATCTGTGCATAATCCCTACATCTTTTTAAAAGCCTGTTGGCAATCCTAGGAGTCCCCCTAGAACTTTTTGATAACACCGTAGCTCCTTCATCATCGATATCTACTTCCAAAAGTTTGGCAGAACGTATAATAATCTCCTTTAATTCATCTACTTTGTAAAAATCTAATCTATTAACCACACCAAAACGTCCTCTTAAAGGTCCAGATAAGCTTCCTGCCCTCGTAGTTGCACCTATTAAGGTAAAAGGAGAAAGATCAAGTCTAACACTTCTTGCACCAGGACCTTTGCCAAGAACTATATCAATCGCAAAATCCTCCATCGCCGGATATAATATCTCTTCTACATTTCTATTTAGCCTATGTATTTCATCAATAAACAAAACATCTTTTTCTTCTAAGTTAGTAAGTATTGCAGCCAAATCGCCTGCCCGCTCTATGGCAGGACCGGAGGTTACATGTATATTCACGTTCATTTTATTTGTAATTATATGAGCGAGTGTTGTTTTACCTAGACCTGGAGGACCATACAACAGCACATGATCAAGAGCTTCTCCCCGCTCTATTGCTGCTCTAATAAATATATCAAGATTTTCTTTTATTTTTTCCTGTCCTATGTAATCGTCAAAGGAAAGTGGACGCAGGTTTTTCTCTAGATTACTATCTTCAGCTAGCTTTTCTCTAGATATTATCCTTTCTTCAGAAGCAAAATCATTACTGTCCAACATTTACCCCTCCTAGCCTTTTTGAAGGCTCTTTAATGCAATCTTCAGCACCTGCTCTAATTCCATTTTTGAACTAATTTCGGGTTTTATCTTCAAAAGCACTCTATTTGCTTCTAAATCACTGTATCCTAACGAATTTAAGGCAGCTTTTGCTTCATTAATGATATTATCTACACTTCCTTTAGCTCCTTCAGCTTCATATCCGCTGCCTGACTTATTAGCCTGCGGCACAGATTCATGTTCATCCATATTTAATACTTCTATGCTCTTAACTCTTTCTTTTAATTCTAATATTATTCTTTTCGCCGATTTTTTACCTATTCCAGGTATCTTTGTCAAAGTTACCTCTTCATCATTTAAAACAGCCAGATAAAATGATTTTGGGGTTAAAGTAGATAATACCTCAAGGGCAATCCTAGGCCCTATACCAGAGACATTCAAAACTAATTCAAACACAGCTAGCTCTTCTTGTTTCATAAATCCATATAAGTCCAAAGCATCTTCTTTAACCATCAAATAAGTATGTAACATTACAGTTTCATTTTCTGTAGGAAGTTCCATATACGCATTCCTTGATATATATACTTTGTAGCCAATCCCACCAGTCATTATTTCACAAAAATCTTGATTTTTTTCGATTAATTCACCTTTAATTCGTTTTATCACTTTGTTTTCCTCCTGCCAAGCTTAACATTTAAGTTAGAATGTGACAATGCTACTGCAAGTGCATCCGCAGCATCATCAGGTTGTGGGATTTCTTTTAAATTAAGTATCCTTTTCACCATATCCTGCACCTGTTTTTTAGGAGCTTTTCCGTATCCGCAAATCCCCTGTTTTACCTGAAGGGGAGTATATTCATATACTTCAACATTTGTATGGGCACATGCCAGGATGGCAACGCCTCTAGCTTGTCCAACCTTTAAAGCCGTTTTAGTATTTTTGTTTATAAATAATTCTTCAACTACAACCATATCTGGTCTGTGCTCTTTTATTAGAACAGTTATACCTTTGTATATTTTTTCTAATCTTTTAGACGTTTCTGATTCTGAATTAGTTCTGATACTACCATATTCAATCAAATGTTCCCTGCCTGCTTTCTTGGTTATTATACCATAGCCACAAATAGCAATACCAGGATCAATTCCCATAATAATCAAATAGCCCCACTCCCTACTAGGTTTATAATCATATAGCTAATTCTACACGACATTATACTATTAGGAAACCCTAATTAAGAGACTACTTAACTAGTGTAGCTTTCTAGTATGCGTTCTCTTTCTTCATTGGTGATAAAAGGAATACCCCTTTCTAATTCTTCTTTATAAACCTCTTTTGCTTCATAAGGAGTAACTTCAATTAACTCTTCGTTAGAAGGATTTCCCTTGTAGATAGCAATTCTTCCTTTATAAACACTTATGTATTTTATTTCATCTATTTCATCATCATCTTTGTTTATTTCGTCTTCATCATATTCTTCACCTTTATAAATCAAAGAAACTTGATTTTGTGAAAAATCTTCTACTTTCCAGGGTGAAGGTAAAAATTCCTTTAGTTCTCCCTTTTTAAATCCTTCGAAATTAAAATTTCTAAACATCTCTGGTGGAGATTCATCGTCATAATATCTTACTATATCACTATCTTGGTATTCTTTTTTAAAAAACAGATTAGTATCATCTGTTATTTTTTCTTCATCATATCCCGTTCTTGTATATACAAATATAGTAGATAATACTAGGACTAAAAAACCTACAATAAAGAAAGTTTTATTTTTTGTAAACTTCCCAAACACTAAAAACACCTCCCTTTGGGAAAAGAAATTCATTTTTATTTTTCCCAAACAGGAGGTTTATAATACAATTTTAATGTTGTATTAGTTCCAGGGTTTAATAGGAGCCTTCTAGATGTTTTTCTTCGATATTAAAATTTGAGTATAAATTTTGGACATCATCATGATCTTCTAATTCTTCCAAAAGAGTTAATAACTCTTTTACGTTATCTTCTTTAACGTCTACTTCTGTTTCCGGAATTTTAGTTACCTCGCTAGATAATATTTCAAATCCTTGTTTTTTTAGTTCTTCTTTAACATCTTCCAAATTCTCAGGCATTGTCATAACAGTATATACATCATCTTCTTTTTGACCATCTTCTGCTCCTACTTCTAATGCCATTAATATTACATCATCTTCTTCCATGCCACTATTATCTTTTAATCTTAACATTCCTCTTCTTTTAAACATCCAAGATACACAACCACTTTCACCAAGATTACCACCATGCTTAGAAAACAAATTCCTGATCTCTGCTGCAGTTCTATTCCTATTATCTGTCAAAATCTCTAGTAATATAGCTACTCCTCCCGGTCCATATCCTTCGTACGTTGTTTCTTCATATTTAACACCATCAGAATCTTCCCCTGTACCACGTTTAATTGCTCTTTCTATATTTTCATTAGGCATATTATTTTCTTTTGCTTTTTGAATAGCCATTCTAAGCCGAACGTTACCTTCTGGATCACCACCACCTTCTTTGGCAGCAACAATAATCTCTCTTGCTAATTTAGTAAATATCTTACCTCTTTTAGCATCTTGACGTGCCTTTTTATGTTTAATATTTGCCCATTTTGAATGTCCGGCCAAACCAAATCACCTTCCTACTAAATATTTTTAATTTAAGCTAAGTTAAAGTTAATCTAAATAATTATCTCTGATATAGAAAAAGCAGGAGGAAGGTTTCTTTTATGCTCATTAGCTTTATACAGTCTATCAATTTTATCAACAACTTCAGGGCTAATATTATTCTTCTGCCCTTTTAAATACTTCTCTAATTCCTCATAGGTGAAACCCATCTCTTTCTCGTCTGGTGTATTGCCTATTAGCCCAGCTGTAGGTGGTTTGTTAATTACTTCATCTGGAACTTCAAGATAATTAGCAAGTTCCCATACTTCATATTTTGTCATCTCACCGAGAGGTAACAAATCAGATCCACCATCTCCATACTTTGTAAAATAACCCACTGTAATCTCACTCTTATTACTTGTTCCGATAACTAATCTCCCTAAAGTCTGAGCATAATAATATAAAGTAGTCATCCTAAGGCGAGGTTTAATGTTTGCGAGAGCTAAATCGGGAGCAGTATCAGTATACTTAACATTACTAAGCATCTCATCATAAGTGCTAGCTAAGTTAACAACTTCTGTTTCCACCTCAAATTTTTCTGCTACTTTTTCAGCATGCTTTTTATCAGTTTCATTACTATAACATGGCATAATTACTCCAAGTGTGCTATCCGGAAAAGCTTTTTTACCCAGTGCAAGTACTACAGCAGAATCCACGCCTCCGCTATTACCAACTACAACACCAGAAGCATTGGCTTTTTTAACATTTTCTTCTAACCATTCGACAGCGTGTGATACAACTTTTTCTATATTACCATTTAGCAAGTTTATAACCCCCGAGGCATAATTTTATCATAATATTATATGAAAATTCACTACCTTATTCTACATTATTATTAAAAATCTTTCAATGTAAAAAAGGGCTGTAACAGAGGTGATGTTTTTAAAACAAACCCCTGTACAACCCTTATTATTAAACCCCAATTTAAATAACTTTATCTTATACTACTTACCACCTGATTAGCAATGGAGTTAAACTGCTGATTAGCCTGATCACATAGCTGTTGAATTTGCTGTAGCTGTTGACTAGCTTGTGCTTCTTGCTGACTAAGCTGTTCTAATCTTCTATAATTGTCTAGCTCTACTTGATAAAGTTCATTTAACTGCTGCTGGTTGCTTTGTTCAATTCTTGCTAATTCACTTGCCATCTGATTAATCTGATTAAGGTTTTGTCTAAACTGATCTAATTGCTGTCTAATAGCTTGCGAAGATTGTACTTGAGAAGTTGCCATTGGCGATCCAAAAGAACCATAGGAGCCATAGGCAGAACCAACATTCTGACTTACTCCTGCACCAGAAGAAACCGCTCTATATGCTTGGTCAGATACCGGTTGGCTTTGATAGCTTGACATTCTCTGAAAACTCGACTGCTGCTGAGGTGCATTACCTACATTATAGCCTTGATAATTTGCAGTATGGTATGCATCAGGATTATACTGACTTGGAACTTGCGAACCAGCATAACTTGAACCTGAATAACCTCTGTAATTGCTAGTTTGATAATTTAGTGGCCTACTTCCGCCAATATTAGGATTTTGAATCTGGCTTTGCTGACCAATATTTTGATTCCTACTAAAGTTCGAATTTAAATTTGAACTTAAGTTTGAACTTCTTTGTTGATTTTGATAATTAACCAACATTAACACCTCCTGTTTTTTTTACTTCATTTCGACCTATACCTATTATTTGTTTTTTTTTGATAATTATTCATAAAAAAAAAGACTTTAAGTAGAATATAAACAAAAAAATTCTCTCCAATTAGAGAGAATTTACATCCAAGCAGTAACTATATCCTTATCTGCATTTGTAGCTTTAGCAGTAATAATATTATTTATAAAATTTTTTTCAATATATTTGCCATACTCATATTCGTTGGGTATCGAAGGTGTTTTTAGTTCTGCCTTAACATAAGCATAATTATTTGAGAAACCTTCTAGCCAATAACTTATATTTTCAAAATCATCTTTTTCCTTGTGATATCTTTCCATTAAAACTTCCATATCTTTACCTACTTGTCTTTGGTGAAAATTAAAGTTTAATTTTTCACCTAGCCTTTTCATTTCATCAACCCTTCTATCTTTTATATCTGGGCGTACATGACCTGAATATTTTTCTGCAGGCGTCTTTGGACGAGGTGAATAGGGGAAAACATGAAGTTTGTCTAACCCTAAAGATTCTATGACTTTCATACTTTCCTGGTGGTCTTTCTCGGACTCATCTGGAAAACCTACAATTATATCAGAAATAATCGAAATATCTGGCATAAGTTTCCTTGCCTTCTCAACAATTCTACTAAATTCATCTATAGAGTAGTTTCTTTTCATAAGTTCTAAAATTCTATCGCTTCCACTTTGCAAAGGAAGGTACAAATGCTTGCAAATTTTTTTGCTTTCCTTAATCGCATATAGTACATCTTCGGTTATTTCAATAGGTTCTAGAGAACTAAGCCTTATTCTAAAATCCTTTTGTAAATCTTTTTCTTTAGAAGACAGTCTATACAACAATTCACTTAAAGTTATTCTATCTTCAAAATCTTTACCATATAAGCCCATATTAGTCCCGGCTAATATTATTTCTTTATGACCAGAAGCAACTAAGTTTTTAATTTCTTTTTCTATATTTTCCAGTAATCTACTTTTAGGTTTACCTCTTGCTATGGTCACAATACAAAAACTGCATACTTGATTACAACCTTCTTGAATTTTAACAACAGGTCTTTTCCTAACTGATTTATTATAAATGCCTAATTCTTCGAAATCACTAGATTTACTGCTTTTTTCACTAATTTTAACACTTATATCTTCTATTCCACTATCAAAATCAAAAACTTCTTTTTGCTCTAATTTTGCACTTATCAAATCAATAACTTTATTTACAAGTTTAGTTCTTCCATTTGTCCCTATAACGATATCAATTTCTGGTACTTTCTCTTTAATTTCATCAGGTTCTACTTCTCCATAACAACCCATTAATGCAACAATGGCTTCTGGATTATCCTTTTTCGCTTTTTTTGCTTTTTTCCTAGATTTCCTAGCCGCTGCTTGTGTAACAGCACAACTATTTATTATATATACATCTGCGTTATTATATTCTGATTCAGTTTCAACTACACCAATCTGGTCAAACTTAGTTTTCAACGCTTCTGTTTCAGCTTGATTCACCGGACAACCTACAGTCATAATTTTATATTTTAATTCTCTTTTATTCATAACCCTTTTCACCTACCTGATATTCAATTCCTAATATGATAATATACAAATATTATTTTAACAAATAACTAAAGGGTCCGGCAAAGACCTACTCTCCCGGGAGCTCTCGCTCCCAGTACCATAGGCGCAGGAGGGCTTAACTTCTGTGTTCGAAATGGGAACAGGTGTGTCTCCTCCGCTATTTTCACCGGACCCTTAGATTCAAAGGTCATATCAATATTACATTGTCTTGTTTTTGGCTTTTTTTCAGGCTGTATCTAGTTCAATTTAAAATCTTTAGGGTTTTTTGCTAATACATCTTGGCGAAGGTATGAGCCTTAGATGTATCAATAAAAGCCGCTTGATTTTTAAATTGAACTAGATACAGCCACATTTATTCTCTGAAAGCTGCACATAGTGTAGATCCAAATTTGAACCGGTAGGTCAAGCCCTCGACCTATTAGTATCAGTCAGCTAAAAGGATTGCTCCCCTTACACCTCTGACCTATCTACCAGATGTTCTATCTGGAGTCTTAACCCTCTGTGAGGGAGGGAGACCTTATCTCGTGGTGGGCTTCGCGCTTAGATGCCTTCAGCGCTTATCCCTTCCAGACTTAGCTACTCAGCTGTGCCCCTGGCGGGACAACTGATACACCAGAGGTCTGTCCGTCCCGGTCCTCTCGTACTAGGGACGGCTCCACTCAAGTCTCCTGCGCCCGCGGCAGATAGGGACCGAACTGTCTCACGACGTTCTGAACCCAGCTCACGTACCGCTTTAATGGGCGAACAACCCAACCCTTGGGACCTGTTCCAGCCCCAGGATGCGATGAGCCGACATCGAGGTGCCAAACCTCCCCGTCGATGTGGACTCTTGGGGGAGATAAGCCTGTTATCCCCGGGGTAGCTTTTATCCGTTGAGCGACGGCTCTTCCACTCGAAATAACCGCCGGATCACTAAGCCCTACTCTCGTACCTGCTCGAGGTGTCCCTCTCGCAGTCAAGCCCCCTTATGCCTTTGCACTCTGCGCGCGGTTTCCAACCGCGCTGAGGGGACCTTTGGGCGCCTCCGTTACTCTTTGGGAGGCGACCGCCCCAGTCAAACTGCCCGCCTGACAATGTCCCAGAACCGGATTACGGCTCGTGGTTAGGATTTCAGTGACACAAGGGTGGTATCCCACGGACGGCTCACCCGAAGCTGGCGCCCCGGGTTCGTAGCCTCCCACCTATCCTGTACATGTGACACCAAAATCCAATATCAAGCTGCAGTAAAGCTCCACGGGGTCTTTCCGTCTTGCCGCGGGTAACCTGCATTTTGACAGGTAGTACAATTTCACCGGGCCCCTTGTCGAGACAGCGCCCAAGTCGTTGCGCCTTTCGTGCGGGTCGGAACTTACCCGACAAGGAATTTCGCTACCTTAGGACCGTTATAGTTACGGCCGCCGTTTACTGGGGCTTAGGTTCGAAGCTTCGCACCATAAGTGCTAACCTCTCCCCTTAACCTTCCAGCACCGGGCAGGCGTCAGCCCCTATACGTCGTCTTTCGACTTAGCAGAGGCCTGTGTTTTTGGTAAACAGTCGCTTGGGCCTGGTCACTGCGACCCCCTCAGGCATACAGCATGTAGCCATACACCTTACGCGGGGTACCCCTTCTCCCGAAGTTACGGGGCTATTTTGCCGAGTTCCTTGACAAGGGTTCGCCCGGACGCCTTAGGATCCTCTCCTCGCCTACCTGTGTCGGTTTGCGGTACGGGCACCATATAACTCGCTAGTGGCTTTTCCTGGCAGTTAGAACACAGCCGCTTCGCTACTTTAAATTTCACTCCCCATCACGACTCAGATCATCGCTATAGCCGGATTTGCCTGGCTATGCTGCCTCGTACGCTTGGACGCAGATAACCAACACTGCGCTCGGCCTATCCCCCTGCGTCACCACTTCGCTCAAACGCTATATGGTGGTACCGGAATCTCAACCGGTTATCCATCGCCTACGCCATTTGGCCTCGGCTTAGGTCCCGACTTACCCTGAGTGGACAAGCCTTCCTCAGGAAACCTTAGGCTTTCGGCGGGCAGGTTTCTCACCTGCCTTTTCGTTACTCATGCCGGCATTCTCACTTCCTATCAGTCCACCAGACCTCTCAGCCTGACTTCTACCCAATAGGAACGCTCCCCTACCTACGTGCGGCCTTTAACCCTAGCTAAGGTTAAGGTCTTTAACTTGGTTCTTTTAGCTGATTTTAATCTTTCTCTAAACCCGGCCTTTAATTGCCGCTTTGACAGGACGTCAAATAAGGCAATTTGGCAGGTCAGAAAAACAGGACGTTTTTCTGCCGAAGGCGTTTTGAGAAAGATTAACAAGCAGCTTTCCTTAACCAGAGTTAAAGACCGCACGTACCGCAGCTTCGGTGATAAGCTTGAGCCCCCTTACATTTTCGGCGCAGGTCCACTCGACCAGTGAGCTGTTACGCACTCTTTAAATGATGGCTGCTTCTAGGCCAACATCCTGGTTGTCTAAGTAGACCCACATCCTTTTACACTTAGCTTATACTTTGGGACCTTAGCTGGCGGTCTGGGCTGTTTCCCTCTCGACTATGAAGCTTATCCCACATAGTCTGACTCCCGGGATTTTAAATAATGGCATTTGGAGTTTGACTGGGTTCGGTAGCCGGATAGGGCCCCTAGCCCAATCAGTGCTCTACCTCCATTATTAAACTCCCGAGGCTAGCCCTAAAGCTATTTCGGGGAGAACCAGATATCTCCGGGTTCGATTAGCATTTCACCTCTACCCACAGCTCATCCCCCGACTTTTCAACGTCGGTGGGTGCGGGCCTCCACTCGGTGTTACCCGAGATTCACCCTGGCCATGGGTAGATCACCCGGTTTCGGGTCTACAGCCTATAACTATGCGCCCAGTTAAGACTCGGTTTCCCTGCGGCTTCGGACCTGTGGCCCTTAACCTCGCTATAGACCGTAACTCGCCGGCCCGTTCTGCAAAAAGTACGCGGTCACATCACATAAGTGATGCTCCCACTGATTGTAGGCATACGGTTTCAGGTTCTATTTCACTCCCCGTCAGGGGTGCTTTTCACCTTTCCCTCACGGTACTTGACGCTATCGGTAGCCGGGTAGTATTTAGCCTTGGAAGGTGGTCCTCCCTGATTCATACCGGGTTTCACGGGCCCGGTAATACTCGGGCTAATACCTACCTTGAATAATACATATACGTGTACGGGGCTTTCACCCTCTACGGCTAGACCTTCCAGTCTGATTCCACTCTACATACTATTCAAGGTGGCCTACTGACCTAGACCTTGGTATCGCCCACAACCCCAACCAGGCAACGCGGTCAGGCTTTGACACCTGGTCGGTTTGGGCTGTTCCCCGTTCGCTCGCCACTACTTGGAGAATCGCTGTTGCTTTCTACTCCTCCGGGTACTTAGATGTTTCAGTTCCCCGGGTTTAACCCCATATGCCTACTTTAATTTTCAGCATATGGTACCCGCCTGTTAAAACGGG